>JADGRE010000116.1 GCA_017881185.1 Pseudomonadota bacterium
AGACCCTCAACTGGAAGAAGGCCATTGTTTCCCTGAAAAAGGGCGACAGCATCGACTTCTTCGAAGGCGCCTGATCATGGGAATCAAACGCTTCAAACCCACTTCGCCGGCGCGTCGTTACTTCGAGACGCTCGACGACAAGCTCAGCAAAGACAAGGCCGAGCGCAGCCTGATCGACGTTCAGAAGTCGACCGGCGGCCGCAACAACTCGGGGCGCATCACTTCGCGCTTCCGTGGCGGCGGTCACAAGCAGCGCTACCGCATCGTCGACTTCAAGCGCAACAAGCTCGGCGTGCCCGCGCGTGTGGCCTCGATTCAGTACGATCCGAACCGCACGGCGCGCTTGGCCCTGCTGCACTACGCCGACGGCGAAAAGCGCTACATCCTCGCGCCCGACGGCGTGAAGGTGGGCGATCAGGTCGTGTCGTCCAAGGGCGCCGACATCAAGCCCGGCAACGCGCTCGCACTGCGCTACATCCCCGCCGGCACGATGATCCACGCCATCGAGACCAAGATCGGCAAGGGCGCGCAGTTGGTGCGCTCCGCCGGTACCGCCGCGCAGCTGATGGCGAAAGAGGGCGAGTACGCCCACGTTCGCTTGCCCAGCAGCGAGGTTCGCTTGGTGCACTTGAGCTGCCGCGCCACCATCGGCCAGGTCAGCAACCAGCTGCACGCGCGCGTGTCACTCGGTAAGGCCGGCCGCTCGCGCTGGCTCGGTCGTCGCCCGCACAACCGCGGCGTCACTATGAACCCGGTCGATCACCCCATGGGTGGTGGCGAGGGTCGCACCTCGGGTGGTCGTCACCCGTGTTCTCCCTGGGGTCAGCTCAGCAAGGGCCTCAAGACGCGCAAGAACAAGCGCACCACCAAGTTCATCATCAAGGCCCGAGTGAAGTGAAAATTGCACGGAGTCACTCCGTGCGCTGATGGCCCAGACTTGGGATCAGTAGCACTAGGCTAAAGCAACAGGATAAAGCATGGCGCGTTCAGTCAAAAAAGGGCCTTTCGTCGACGATCACCTCCAGAAGAAGGTGACCCACGCGATTGGCAGCAACGACCGCAAGCTCATCAAGACCTGGTCACGTCGCTCGACGATCACGCCCGAGTTCGTGGCGTTGTCGTTCGCGGTGCACAACGGTCACAAGTTCGTGACCGTGTTCGTGACCGAGAACATGGTGGGCCACAAGCTCGGCGAGTTTGCGCCGACGCGCACCTTCCAGGGCCACTCCGGCGACAAGAAGGGCGGCGCAGGTCCTTCGGCTGCAGCTCCCGCCAAGTCGGCGGCACCGGCGCCCAAACGCTGATCCTTGAGGCAGTAGCGCGCGCGTGCTACATGCGGCGCCCCCCAAACTGAGATCAATCCCGAGACACGACCCGCACACGCACCAAAGAGACTGAATCATGGAAGCGAAAGCCAGCCTGAAGTTTGCAAGGATCTCGATCCGTAAAGCACGGACCGTGCTGAACATGGTGCGTGGGAAGAACGTGGCCGTGGCGCTCAACGAGCTGCACTTCACGGCCAAGGCTGCGGCGCCGATGATCGCCAAGCTGCTCGACAGCGCGATCGCCAACGCTCAGCAGAAGAACAAAGACGTCGATCTCGACAAGCTCTACATCAAGCTCGCGTTCGCCGACAAAGCTCCCGACGGCAACATGCGGCGCTTCCGCCCACGCGCGATGGGTCGCGCGACGCGCATCACCAAGGGTGTTTCGCACCTGCATGTCATTTTGGATGACGGAGCAAAGGCGTAATCACATGGGACAGAAAACACATCCGTACGGCTTTCGCCTGAACATCATCCGCACTTGGTCCTCCAAGTGGTACGAAGACAAGCACTACGCCAAGTGGCTCCACGAGGATCTCAAGCTGCGTAAGGCGATCCGCGAGAAGTTCGCGAACGCGGGCATTGCAGCCATCACCATCGAGCGCGCCGCCAACAAGGCCAAGGTCGTGATCTCCACGTCACGCCCCGGCATCATCATCGGCCGTCGCGGCGCAGGCGTCGAGCAGCTCAAGGCCGAGCTCGCCGGCTTCACCGACAACGAGCTCTTCATCGACATCCAGGAAGTGCGCAAGGCCGAGACCAACGCGCAGCTGGTCGCCGAAAACATCGCTACGCAGCTGGAGCGCCGCGTCGCCTTCCGCCGTGCCATGAAGAAGGCCGTTCAGATCGCCATGAAGTTCGGCGCCAAGGGCATCCGCGTGCACGCGGGTGGTCGCTTGGGCGGCGCGGAAATCGCGCGCGAAGAAATGTACCGCGAAGGTCGCGTGCCGCTGCACACCCTGCGCGCCGACATCGAGTACGGCACCGCCGTGGCCCGCACCACTGCCGGCAGCATCGGCATCAAGTGCTGGATCTTCAAGGGTGAGGTTCTCCCCCAGCGTCGTCGCACCGGCGCGGCCGCCTCGCCCCGCGGTTGATTAGAGTTTTCGGATCGCTCTGAACCAGCACTCTGACTAGAAGAACGAGTCGTCATGCTACAGCCCAAGCGAACCAAGTATCGGAAGCAGCAAAAAGGCAAACGTCGCGGCCTTGCGTATCGTGGCAGCGATGTCTCGTTCGGCGACTACGCGCTGCAGGCCGTCGACCGTGGCTACCTGACCTCGCGTCAGATCGAAGCCGGTCGTATGGCGATTCAGCGCGAGACCAAGCGCGCCGGTCGGCTCTTCATCCGGGTGTTTCCGGACAAGCCGATCACGGGCAAGCCGCTCGAAACTCGTATGGGCACCGGCAAGGGCGCCGTCGAGGAATACGTGGCCGTCGTGCTGCCAGGTCGCGTGCTCTACGAGCTCGACGGCGTGACGCGCGAGATGGCGGAGAAGGCGTTTCGGCTGGCCAGCAACAAGCTGCCGTTGACCTGCAAGGTTCTGATCCGGAGTGAGCAGCTATGAAGATTTCAGAGCTTCGCGAACGCAGCGTGGGTGACCTCGCTCAGCTCGAGGACGAGGTCGCGCGTGATCTGTGGAAGACGCGCTTCTCGAACTACACGAACCAACTCGACGACACCGCGAAGATCCGTCGTCTGCGCCGCCAGATCGCGCGCATCAAGACCATTGTCTCGCAGAAGAATTCGGGCACGGAGACACCGGCAACTGCGAAGCCGGCCGCGCCGAAGGCTCCGAAGGCTGCCAAAGCTCCCAAGGCTGCTGCTGAGGCTGAGACCGCGGAAAAGCCCGCGAAACCCGCCGCGACGAAGCGCGCTGCAAAAACCGCTGCGAAAGCACAAGGCTAAGCCATGGCTGAGACCACCCAAGAGACCAAGACTGCCCGCGGCAACCGCCGCACGTTGACCGGCCGCATCGTGAGCGACACGACCAAGCCTGGTCGCGCCAAGAAGACCGTGGCCGTGGAAGTGCAACGCCGCTACCGCGACCCCGTCTACGGCAAGTACATCAAGGCGCGCAAGAAGCACCACGCGCACGACGAGAAGGAAGAGTACCGCACGGGCGATCTCGTCGAGATCGAAGAGAGCCGTCCGCTCTCGGCCACCAAGCGCTGGATCGTCATCCGGCTCATCGAACGCCCGGAAGAGGTCTAGCCGTGATTCAACAAGAGAGCATGCTCGACGTAGCCGACAACAGTGGCGCCAAGCGCGTCCAGTGCATTCGCGTGCTCGGCGGTACCCGCCGGCGCTACGCGGCACTCGGTGACGTCATCGTGGTGGCGGTTCAGGAAGCGTTGCCGAACGCCAAGGTGAAGAAGGGCGAAGTCGCCAAGGCCGTCGTCGTTCGCTGCAAGCGCGAGTACCAGCGTGCCGATGGCTCGTACATCAAGTTCGACACCAACAGCGCGGTGCTCATCAACGACGCGCGCGAGCCGATCGGCACCCGCATCTTTGGGCCAGTGGCTCGTGAGCTGCGCGCCAAGCGCTTCATGAAGATCATTTCGCTCGCTCCCGAGGTGGTGTGATGGGTTACCGCATCAAGAAAGACGACGAAGTCGTCGTGATTTCGGGGCGCGACAAGGGCGCTCGCGGTCGCGTGCTCAAGGTGCTGCGCGACCAAGACAAGGTCATCGTCGAGGGCGTCGGCAAGGTGAAGAAGCACCAGAAGCCGGACCAGAAGAACCCGCAGGGCGGCATCATCGAAAAAGACATGCCGATCCACCTGTCGAAGGTCATGCCGCTCGACGCCAAGACCGACAAGCCATCGCGCGTGCGCGCCGGCAAAGACGCCGAAGGCAACAAGACTCGCGTGACCGTCAAGAGCGGCGCAACTCTCGGCAAATGAGCCCTCGGTAAGTGAGACCACTATGACCACCGTAGCCAGCATCCCGCGTCTGCAGGACAAGTACCGCAAGGCGATCGTGCCTCAGCTGATGAAGGACTTCTCCTTCGCCAATCAGCTGCAGGTCCCACGCCTCACGAAGGTCTCGATCAACATGGGCCTGGGCATCGCGACCCAAAACCCGAAGATCATCGAGTCGGCCGTCGTCGAGCTCGCGACCGTCACGGGCCAGAAGCCCGTCGTCACGCGCGCCAAGAAGTCGATCGCCACCTTCAAGCTGCGTCAGGGCCAGCCGATCGGCGTCGCCGTCACGCTGCGCAAGGACCGGATGTGGGAGTTCGTCGACCGCCTGTTCACCCTCGCGCTGCCGCGCGTGCGTGACTTCCGCGGTATGCCGACCAAGTCCTTCGACGGTCGCGGCAACTACACGATGGGCCTCAAGGAGCAGATCATCTTCTCCGAGATCGACTACGAGAAGATCGACAAGATCAAGGGCATGAGCATCACCTTCACCACGACCGCGCGGACGGACGAGCACGGCCGTGCTCTGCTCACGGCGCTCGGTCTGCCCTTCCGGAAACAATAGGAGCGAGCCATGTCAGGTGCTGCAGCTTTCGCAAAGATGGAGAAGACGCCGAAGTTCGGCGTTCGCTACAAGAACCGCTGTCGGTCGTGCGGACGTCCGCGGTCGTTCTATCGCAAGTTTCAACTCTGCCGCATTTGCTTGCGGTTGCTCGCGCTCCAGGGGGAAATCCCCGGCGTGACGAAGTCGAGCTGGTAGGGAGCACTTACGATGAATACCGATCCCGTCGCCGACATGCTGGCTCGCATCCGCAACGCGCTCCTCGCGCGCCACGAAGCTGTGGAGATGCCTCACTCCAAGCTCAAAGTGCACATCGCCGAGATCCTCAAGCAAGAGGGTTACATCGCCGATTTTTCGGTGCAAAACGAAGAGCGTGCGCAGCTGCGCGTGCAGCTCAAGTACGGCCGCGATCGCGCCCCCGCCATCGCGGGTCTGCGCCGCACCAGCCGCCCGGGCCGCCGGGTCTACGTGCGCCACACCGCGATTCCCGCCGTGCTCAACGGCATGGGCATCTCGATCATCTCCACGTCACACGGCGTGCTGACCGACCGCGATGCTCGCAAGCAGAACATCGGCGGCGAGCTCCTCTGCGAGGTTTGGTGATGACCGCACAAGCTCCAGCTCAAGAGATCAGTCACTCGCGTATCGGCAAGCGTCCGGTGCCGGTGCCCAAGGGCGTCGACATCAAGTTCGACGGTCGCAAGGTGACGATCAAGGGTGCCAAGGGCGAGCTCGCACGCGAGCTTCCCGAAGGCATCAAGGTCTTCATCAAAGACGCCGAGATGCACATCGAGCCGGCAGCAGGCGCAGGTCGCGTCGGCCGTCAGTTCCAGGGCCTCACGCGCGCGTTGCTCGCGAGCATGGTCAACGGCGTGTCCACGGGCTACGCGTTGTCCATGGATCTGGTCGGCGTCGGTTACCGTGCCGAGCTCAAGGGCGGCGACGTGCACCTCGCGCTCGGCTTGTCGCACCCGGTCAAGTACACGCTGCCCAAGGGCGTTGCAGCCCGCGTCGAGATCATCGACGAGGGCGGCGTCAAGCGTCCGCGCTTGCACCTGACCTCGCACGACAAAGAAGCGCTCGGCCAAGCGGCCGCCCGCATTCGCTCGTTCCGTCCGCCGGAGCCTTACAAAGGCAAGGGCGTTCGTTACACCGGTGAGAAGCTGCGCGAGAAGGCCGGTAAGGCCGGCACCAAGAAGTGACGACTCAAGCGCGCGTATCTTTCGCGCGCACAACGGATTCCGAGGTAACTCATGGCTAACAAACTCGAAGGACGTGCTCGACGCAAGGTGCGCGTTCGCAAGAAGATCTCGGGAACCACCGAGCGTCCGCGCTTGACCGTCTTCCGCAGCAACAAGCAGATCTACGCGCAGGTCGTCGACGACATCAAGGGCAGCACCTTGGCGTCGGCCACCTCGCTCAAGATCGAGAAGGTCGGTGACGCCCCGCAAGCGAACAAGAGCAAGCTCGCAGAGCAGGTGGGTGAAGCCATCGCGCAGGCATGCATCGCCAAGGGCATCAAGACGGTCGTGTTCGACCGCAACGGCTACATCTATCACGGTCGCGTCAAGGCGCTGGCCGACGGGGCCCGCAAGGCCGGTCTCGTGTTCTGAATTTGGTATTCTGATTACGTTGGTCTTCGGACCGGAGTCCCTATGAGCGCGAACGAAACACAGAGTTCTTCCGAGGAGTTGATTGACCGCGTCATCCACATCAACCGGGTGGCCAAGGTCGTCAAGGGCGGACGCCGCTTCAGCTTCTCCGCGTTGATCGTCGTCGGCGACGGTCATGGCCAAGTCGGCGTGGGCCTCGGTAAGGCCAACGAAGTGCCGGAAGCCATTCGCAAGGGCACCGAGCGTGCGCGCAAGAGCATGTTCAAGATCTCGCTCGACGGGCACACCATCCCGCACGTCGTCGAAGGTCACGACGGCTCTGGCAAAGTGCTGCTGCGTCCTGCCAGCCCTGGTACGGGCGTCATCGCCGGTGGCGCAGTGCGTGCGGTCGTGGAAGCGGCTGGCGTGCGCGACATCCTTTCCAAGTGCATCGGCAGCAGCAACAAGCTGAATGTCGTCAACGCCACCATCGCAGCGCTCAAGTCGCTCGAAGTGATCCAAGACGTCGCCACCCGTCGCGGCAAGACCGTCGAGGAAGTCCGCGCCTAACCCCCGCGGTTCACGTGCATGTCACGTGACCGTCGACAGGACGCCCAGTGAGGCCGCCATGAAGAGCAAGCTCAAAGTCGTGCAACTCCGCAGCGGGATCGGTCGTCCCGAAAAGACCAACAAGGTCCTCAAGGGCCTTGGGCTCCGAGGCCCGCGCAGCAGCGTGCTGGTGGCCAACACGCCGGCCTTTCGCGGCATGATCAAAAAGGTGCTCCACCTTGTGACTGTCGAGGAAACCGATGGCTGACGTAGAAAAGAACGCTAAGAAGTCGCCCGAGCAGCCTGCGGCTGTGCGTGGTGACCTACCCGCCGAGCAGCCTCCGGCTCTCGGCGTACCGATTCTCTCGAACCTGCGCGCGCCCGAAGGCGCCGTGAAGAACAAGCACCGCGTTGGTCGTGGACCGGGCTCGGGCTGGGGCACCACCGCGGGTCGCGGCTCCAAGGGTCAGTTCGCACGCAACACCGTGCGTCCCGGCTTCGAAGGCGGTCAGACGCCGCTGTTTCGCCGCTTGCCCAAGATCGGGTTCAAGAACCCGTTTACGATCAACGTCGGCACCGTCAACATCGAGCAGCTCAAGCGCTTCGACAAAGGCGCAGTGGTCGACCTCGAAGCCATCCGCAAGGCCCGTCTGGTCACCGGTCGCTTCGACACGATCAAGATCCTCGGCAACGGCGAGCTCGACCGCGCGCTCACCGTCAAGGCGCACGCCTTCTCGGCGCGCGCCAAAGAGCAAATCGAAAAGGCCGGCGGCACGGTGGAGCTCATTCCGACTCCCAAGCCCGTCGACACGCGAGCCATCCAAGCTGCGCGAGCTGCCAAGGCGTGACGTGATCTGAGGCTTTTGCTCCGAGCGATCCAATGAGCGCCTTCGCGAACATGTTCAAGATCCCCGAGCTGCGAAAGCGGCTCGTGTTCACGCTCGGCATGCTCGCGATCTACCGCGTGGGCATCTTCATCACGACGCCGGGCGTCGATCGCAACGTGATGCGCAACATCATGGCGACGCAGTCCGGCTCGTTCCTGGGCATGTTCAACCTGTTCTCGGGCGGCGCGCTCGAGCAGCTGTCCATCTTCGCGCTCGGCATCATGCCGTACGTCTCGGCGAGCATCATCATCACGCTCTTGTCAGCGGTGGTGCCGGTGCTGGAAGAGCTGCGTCAAGAGGGCGAGTCCGGCCAGCGCAAGATCAACCAATACACGCGCTACGGCACCATCGTGCTCAGCGGCATTCAGAGCACGGGCATCGCGCTCTTCCTTGAGAACTTGAACAACTCACAGGGTCAGTTCGGTGACGTAGTCGCGAACCCAGGCTGGGGTTTCCGCTTCATCACGGCGATTTCACTCACCACCGGCACCGCGTTCATCATGTGGCTCGGCGAGCAGATCACCGAGCGCGGCATCGGCAACGGCATCTCGCTGATCATCTTCGCGGGTATCGTGGTCCGCTTGCCGGATGCGCTCTTCCGCACCGGCTCACAGGTGAAGATCGGGCAGATCCAGCCCATCGGCCTGCTCGTGGTCACGGCCATCGTGCTGGGCATCATCGCCACCATCGTGTTCTTCGAGACCGCGCAACGCCGCATTCCCATCCAGTACGCCAAGCGCATGGTCGGGAGAAAAATGTACGGCGGGCAGTCTTCGCACCTGCCACTCAAGGTCAATGGCGCAGGCGTGATCCCGCCCATCTTCGCGTCGTCGCTCTTGATGTTCCCGAACACGCTCGCGAACTTCCACGTGCCGTACATGGCGAAGCTGCAGCAGGTCATCAGCCCAGGCGACTGGCGTTACACGATCCTGTACGTGGGCCTGATCATCTTCTTCGCGTTCTTCTACACGGCCATCCAGTTCCAACCGGTCCAGGTCGCCGACAACCTGAAGAAGCAGAACGCGTTCATCCCCGGTATCCGCCCGGGCAAAGCCACCGCAGACTTCATCGACAACGTGATGACCCGCATCACGGTGTGCGGTGCGCTATACATGGCGCTGGTCTGCACGGCTCCCGACTTCCTGCGCACCGCGTTCAAGGTGCCGTTCTACTTCGGTGGAACCTCGATCATGATCGTGGTGGGCGTGGCGCTCGACCTCGTGCAGCAGATCGAATCGCACTTGATCACCCGCCACTACGAAGGTCTCACCGGTCCCAATGGCCCGCGCATCCGCGGGAGGCGCGCCTGATGGACGTGATTCTGTTCGGACCGCCGGGTGCCGGTAAGGGCACCCAGGCGAAGCGACTGGTCGACGCGCTGCGCATTCCGCAGATCTCGACCGGCGACATGATGCGCGCCGAACGCGCCGCGGGGACCGCCCTCGGCAAGCAATTCGACGACTTCATGTCCAAGGGGTTGCTCGTCCCCGACCAGCTCGTGCTCTCGCTCATCGAGCAGCGCCTGAAGCAGGCCGATGCAAAAAGCGGAGCAATTTTCGACGGTTACCCGCGCACCGTGGCGCAGGCCGTGGCGCTCGACGGCATGCTGGCCGCCCAGGATCGCAAGATCTCGGTCGTCGTCTCGATGGAAGTCTCGCTGCCCGAGATGATCGAACGCATCGCCCTGCGGCGGACTTGTGAGTCTTGTGGACATATCTACCACTTGCGCTACAATCCGCCCCCCTCGCAAAACGCCTGTGGCGCTTGCGGGGGCAAGCTCGTCCAGCGCAAGGACGACACCGAAGAGGTGGTGCGTACGCGAAACGAGGAATACCTCGCGAAAACGGCGCCCATTCTTGGCCACTACTCCCAGAAGGGTGTCGTCAAGACGGTCAACGGAGTCGGGTCACTCGATGAAATCACGGCCCGGATCAAGAGTGCTATTGGTGTGAGCTAACTGAGCGTGAGGTGACAGAGACGGAAAGGCCAAGGGAAGAGACGTGGCAAGTGTGATCACAGGCGTGATCCTCGAGACCCTGCCCCAAGGCCTCTACAAAGTGAAATGTGACGACGGACAACTGCTGACGGCCTCGCTCACTGGAGCTCCCAAGCAAACCATCGTCCGAGTGATCCCCGGAGACAGAGTCAGCATCGAAGTTTCGCCCCTCGATCCCAGCCGGGGCAGGATCAAGTCCCGACTCCCTTAACTGATTTTACTGAGTGAGAGCACGATGAAGGTTCGACCGAGCGTCAAGAAGATTTGTGACAAGTGCAAGATCGTCCGCCGTAAGGGCGTGGTCCGCGTCTTGTGTGAAAACCCGCGGCACAAGCAGCGTCAGGGTTAGAGCCAGCACGCTAGAAACTGAAGGGCTGAGAGGTAATCATGGCACGCATTGGTGGCGTCGACCTTCCGGGTCGCAAACACATCACGATCTCCCTCCGCTACCTCTTCGGCATTGGTCCGAAGTTGGCAGCTGACATCTGCACGCTCGCGAAGATCCCACCCAACAAGGTGACGGATTCGCTCGACGAGAACGAGCTGCGCGCCATCCGCGAGATCATCGACGCCAACTACAAGGTCGAAGGCGACCTGCGGCGCGAGATCCAGATGAACATCAAGCGCTTGATGGACCTCGGCTGCTACCGCGGCCTGCGTCACCGTCGTGGCTTGCCGGTTCGCGGTCAGCGCACGCACACCAACGCGCGCACGCGCAAGGGCCCACGCAAGGGCGTTCTGTCGCGCAAGAAGTAAGAACTTTAGGAGAGTCGCATGACGAAGCCCGAGAGCACCGAGTCCAGCGCGTCCACCACGTCGGGATCAAGTCCATCCACGCCGCCCAAGGCCGGTGGTGGTGGTGGCACCAAGGGTGGCAAGAAGAAGGCCAAGAAGAACGTCTCCACGGGCATCGTTCACGTGCAGTCGACCTTCAACAACACCATCGTGACCATCACCGATGTGCAGGGCAACGTGGTGGCCTGGTCGAGCGCCGGCGCGCGTGGCTTCAAGGGCTCGCGCAAGAGCACGCCTTTTGCGGCGCAGATTGCTGCCGAAGACGCCGCTCGCAAGGCGGCCGACCACGGCATGAAGACCGTCGCAATCTTCGTGAAGGGGCCGGGCGCGGGTCGCGAGTCGGCACTGCGCGCGTTTCAGTCGGTTGGCATGCGCGTCACCTTGATTCGTGACGTCACGCCCATCCCGCACAACGGTTGCCGCCCGCCCAAGCGTCGCCGCGTCTAATCAACATGCATGTTTCCGCCCAGAAAAGCCTAATAGCGGCTTACGTCCTCGATCCCGACGCTGCGACGTACGAGAGTACGTCTCGGTCCGGCTCTGCGGGCGCGCTCGCTCTCAGGCATTTCTGAGCGGAAACTACGTAGTCGCTACCAAAGAGAGAGACTCCACATGGCTCGTTACATCGGTCCTGTCTGCAAACAATGTCGGCGTGAGAACTCGAAGCTCTTCCTCAAGGGCGAGCGTTGCTACACCGACAAGTGCGCGTTCGATCGCCGGCCGTACCCGCCGGGTGTGCATGGTCAGCGCCGCAACAAGCCGACCGAGTACGGCGTGCGCATGCGCGAGAAGCAGAAGGTGCGTCGCATCTACGGCATTCTGGAGCGCCAGTTCCGCCGCTACTTCCACAGCGCCGATCGCCAGAAGGGCGTGACGGGCGAGAACCTGCTCAACGCGCTCGAGCGTCGTCTCGACAGTGCCGTGTTCCGCCTGGGGCTGTCGGCCACGCGCACCGACGCGCGTCAGCTGGTGCGCCACAAGCACATTCATGTCAACGGCAAGAGCGTGAACATCCCGTCGTACCAGCTGAAGCAGGGCGACAAGATCACGCTGCGCGAGCAGAGCAAGGCGCTCAAGCGCGTGCAGGCGTCGCTCGAGACGGCCGGTCGCCGCGAGCAGCCCGACTGGCTCGAGTTCGACAAGGGTGCGCTCACGGGTGTGGTCAGGGCCTTGCCCAGCCGCGAAGCCATCACGCTTCCCATCCAAGAACAGCTCATCGTCGAGTTCTACTCGCGCTAATAACATACCCGCGAAACCGCCTGCGGCTTTTCGCGGCGTCCTGATTACAGCCTGAAGCGCGAAGGAGACGAGCATGTCGAGCGTTACGCAGATGATTTCCCGCAACTGGAAAGACCTCATCAAGCCGAAGTCCATCACGGTGGACGACGGTTCGGCGCACGAGCGTTACGCCAAGTTCGTGTGCGAGCCGCTGGAGCGCGGTTTCGGACTCACGCTCGGCAACGCGCTGCGTCGCGTGCTGCTATCCTCGCTGCAGGGTTCGGCCATCATGGCCATTCGCATCGACGGCGCGCTGCACGAGTTCACCTCGGTGCCGGACGTCACGGAAGACGTGACGGACATCGTGCTGAACCTGAAGCAGGTGGTGATTCGCAACTACGGCCAGAGCGGCGTGGTGCTGCGTCTCGAGAAGGACGGCCCTGCCGAAGTGAAGGCCGGCGACATCCAGACCAACGACGCCATCGAGATCCTCAACAAGGATCTGGTCATCTGCAACGTCGCCAAGGGCGGCCGTTTGTCGATGGAGCTCACGATCGGTCAGGGCCACGGCTACGTGCCGGCCGAGCGCAACAAAGAAGCCACGATGCCGATCGGTACGATCCCTATCGACTCGCTCTTCTCGCCCATCCGCAAGGTGAACTACACAGTCACCAATGCGCGCGTCGGCCAGCAGACCGACTACGACAAGCTCACCCTCGAAGTGTGGACCAACGGCGCGGTCACCCCCGCGGATGCCGTGGCCTACGCCGCGAAGATCCTCAAGGACCAGCTCACCATCTTCATCAACTTCGAAGAAGAGAGTGAAGCCATGGCGAAGGACGATCGCCAGGAAGAGCCGCTCAACGAGAACCTCTTCCGCACGGTCGAAGAGCTCGAGCTCTCGGTGCGCTCGGCCAACTGCCTGCAGAACGCGAACATCCACCTCATCGGCGAGCTCGTGCAGCGCTCCGAGGGCGAGATGCTGAAGACCAAGAACTTTGGTCGCAAGTCCTTGAAAGAAATCAAGGAAATCCTGGCCGAGATGGGCTTGTCGCTCGGCATGCGCATCGACAACTGGCCATCGATGCTCGAGCGTTGGAAGTCGCAGCAGAACGCGAATTAGTAACATACCCGCCGAGCACCCTGCGGGTCTCGGCGGAGTGGTTCTGTCACTGTCACATACCCGCCGAGCAGTGGTCACATACCCGCGGCGCAGCCTTCGGCTCTCCGCGCCGGTTTAGAGTGAGTGAGTCCTTCGAGGTTTTGTCATGAGGCACCAAAAATCAGGTCGTAAGTTCGGTCGCAACACGCCCCACCGCCGGGCCATGTTCCGAAACCTCGCGGGCAACCTCGTCTTGCACGGTCGCATCGAGACCACCGACGCCAAGGCCAAGGAGCTGCGCCGCATCACCGAGCGTTTGATCACGCGCGCGTTGCGGTTGGGCGACGACCTCACGGTCGACCTCGCCAAGCTCAAGGAAGCCGAGCGCGAGCGCGTGTTGGCGCGTCGTCTGCACGCCCAGCGCGGCGTCGCGAGCTTCTTGCCCCGCCGCTTGGCCAAGACCTCGTGCGACGAGAAGGGTGAGGTCACGGTCGAAGAGATCGACCTCATCTACAAGCTCTTCAACGAGATCGCCCCGCGCTACACCGCGCGCGTCAAAGAAGGCAAGGGCGGCGGCTACTGCCGGATCGTGAAGAAGAACAATCGGCGCGGCGACAACGCTCCGATTTCGATCATCGAGTTGCTCTAGGCAACTCGGGCATCGAGTTGCTCTAGGCAACTCGGGCATCGAGTTGCTGTAGCGAGCAGCTCGGGCATCGCGCTGCCCTGATCAGCCACCGGTTCCGAGCACGGCCTTCGCTGCGATCTTGGCGAGCGCCGCGGCTGTTACTGCGGTGACGCTGGCGGGTCGGGTCGTGATGCCGACGGGGCTGCGTCCGGTCAGCGTGGCGTAGAAGACGCACGCGGCCAGGTAGGTTCCAGCTTCCGTGGGGTGACTGCCGTCCGCTTGAAAGAGCTGGATGCTTGGCTGCGTCGCGAGGCTCGTCTCCCAGGCGTCGCCGACGGGGGCAACGCTGGCGCCGGTCAGCTTGGCGAGCGAGGCATAAGCGTCGCGAAGCCTCTGTTGCAGCGTCTTCGGATCGCCTCCCGACCAGGCTTCGGCGTACAGGGCATCGCCGGTTTGGCGCGCCCAGGTTTCGTAGAGCACCACCTGCGCGCCGTGCTGCTGTGCTTCCGCGGCCAGCTGCATGCCGTAGGTCTGGAAGCTAGCCGGGTCGCCGACGGGATCCACGCTCTGGTCCTGCAACACCACGTGGCTGAAGCCGCCCGTGTCGATGCGCGCGACGGCGCCCGTGGACATCCAGTGGTCTGAGAAGGTCACCCCGCCGGGTGTGATCGAGTCGACGCCGATCGCCTGCGCTTGGTCTGGGCCAGCTGCGAGCTTTTGCACCAAGCCGGGGAGGTCGCCCGTGCTCGTGTAGCTGTTCCCGATAAAGAGCACGTGAAGGGCTGGAGCGTGCCTGCTGGTCGCGGCATCGGGCGACGAAGCTGCAGCATCTGCACTGGCGGCACTCGTTTGTCGGCTGTCGGTAGACGCACCTTCCGGCGCGGGTGGCGCGTGGGGTCCGGTGGAGGAACAGGCCGCAGCCATCAGCATCAGCAGTGCAGGCAGGCTTGGGGAGCGCGCACGAGAGCCTGCGCGCAAGCGATGGTGCGCACCTGAGACCGTGATCCGCCGAGCCATGGCTTCATCATAGCGCGGCGTCCACCGGGCATGCGCGCTGTGCCGCGCGGGTCAGGTGGTGAGCGCTCCGACAAGCACACACTGTGAGCACATGCGTGCGACGAGCCGAGTTGTTTGCGAGCGTCGAAGCTGGCGTGCGAGCATGGGCACAGCAGCTGCGTCGCCCGTCTGGGCGCTCGGGACTCATCGCATGCGCTATGTGCTCGGCCTGTCGTTCGTGACGATTCTCGCAGGGCTCGCCTTCTGCGTGGTCGCGGGCGAGCCGCGTGACGTGACAGCAGCCATCCGCGGCATCGTTGCTGTCGCGACCACGGCGTTCGGTGCTTCGCCTTGGCTCGAGCTCGTGCAGGCCACCGCGCTCGTGTTCGTGGGCACCGCAGTGCTTACGGGTGTGGACGCCGTGGTGAGCAAACGCCTGGGCGGCGTCGGCCCCAATGATCGCGCGGTGCACCGCAGCATCCGCGAGTCAATCGAAGGGGGGCGCGTGCGCATCTCCGCCTTGCTCGCAGGCAGCGCACCCAACATCGTGGGCGCGTTCGACGAGCTGGTGCGTACGGCCGTGTCGATCGCCGCGAGCGACATTCACCTCTCGCCCACGCCCGATGCGCTTGCGGTCACCTGCCGCGTCGAAGGTACTCTGTACGAGATCATCACCTTGCCGACGCAGTTCGCACCGCGCATGGCGGTGCGCGCCAAGGTGCTGGCGCGGCTCGACACGCATATCCGCGGCGTGCCGCAAGACGGCCGTCTGCAGATGATTCTCGACGGCGACAAGATCGAGGCGCGCGTCTCGTCCTTGCCGACCGACGCCGGCGAGCGCGTCGTGATGCGCCTGGTGCGCGGCAGCCGCCGGGTGCCCAGCCTCGATACGCTCGGCTTCAGCCTCGAGACGACGAAGCAGCTGACAGCGCTGCTCAGTCACGCGCAGGGCCTGTTGTTCGTCACGGGCGTGGTCGGCAGCGGCAAGACCACCACCTTGTATGCGGCGCTGCACGAGATCGCCACGCAGCGCGGCCGCACCACCACGATCGTCACGCTGGAGGATCCGATCGAGCTCGAGCTGCCGTTCGCGACGCAGACCCAGATGAACGTGAAGGCCGGCATGAACTTCGCCGGTACGCTGCGCAGCGTGCTGCGTCAAGACCCGAACGTGCTGATGGTGGGCGAGATTCGCGACCGCGAGACCGCGGACATCGCGGTGCAAGCGAGCTTGACCGGTCACATGATTCTCACGACCGTGCACGCGGACACGGCGGCCGGCCCGTTCGTGCGCTTGGTGGAGCTCGGGGTCGAGCCGTTCGTGCTGGCGAGCGCGGCCATCGGCAGCTTGTCGCAGCGTTTGGTGCGTACGCTGTGCACCGCGTGTCGGCGCGAGGCCGTGCCCGAGGCCATGCTGATCGCTCAGTTCGGCAAGCACGGCATCGCCTTGCCCAAGGCACGCTACTTCGAGCCGGTCGGCTGTGATTATTGCGAAGGGCTCGGCTTCGCGGGGCGCGTGCCGATTGCAGAGTTGCTGGTGGTGGGTCCTGAGTGTCGCAAGGCGATCAACGAGCGGCGACCGACCAACGAGATTCACGAGACTGCCGTGGGGCTGGGCATGACCAGCTTGCTCAAGGATGGTCTGAGCCGGGCGGTGCAGGGCGAAACCTCGCTGGCGGAAGTGCTGCGGGTGGCGGGCTAGACGATGCTGTCCATGATTCGCAACTTACGCTTGGGCAGCCAGTGGTTGTGGCTGCTGATGTTTGCTGGTCTCGCCGTGCGCTTCGCGTGGGTGGCCGCGCAGCCGGTGCTCGCCGAGCGAGAGAAGCCGGCCGTACCCGACCCAGCCGAGCTGGCAAGGCAAGCCAAGGCCGCGGCCGATGCCGTGGCCAAGACCATCGCACCCGCCGTGGAGAAGCCGCCCGTGGTGGAAGCGCCCGCGGAGGAGATCCGCTTGATGCTGCTGGTGAAGCACTCGCAGTCGCGCAGTAGGGTGATGATCAATGGTGCGTTCGTCGGGCAGACGACCTACGCGAGCGACATCAGCTGCAAGCGTGGCGAGCCGCTGGAGTTTCAGATCATTCCGCCGCATGGCAAGCCCGTCGAGCGCCACTACAAGTGCGAGGGTCAGACGCTCGTGGTCTCGGAGTGACGTTGCGGCGAGCGCGGAGATCGCAAACACTGTGAGCGTGCTGCCTGCTCCCAAGGGATCCGACGTTCCGGCGTACCGCGCCTGGTATCGGCAGAACGTGCGGCCCAAGCCCTACTTCCGGTGGATGCACGCGGGTGTGCATCAGGTCGCGGTGATCGGCGCAGTGGGGTATGCGCTCGCGCAAGTGCACGACCTGCGCCCGCTGCAGTGGCTGGCCGTCGCGGCCGGGCCCGTCTACGGGAGCTTGTTCGTGTACTGGTTTCATCGGCACATTCTGCATCGCCGCGTTCCCGGGTTCGACTTCGCGTACCGCAAGCACACCTTGCAGCATCATCGCTTCTTCACCCACGAGTACCTCACGCGCGACGAGCCCGATGACCTGCACGCCATGTTGTTCCCATGGTGGAGTGGCATCCCTCTGGTGGCTCTGAGCTACGGCACGGCGCGGGCGCTGCTCCCCGCGGTCGGCGCGAATGTCGCGTACCTGACCATGAGCGTGATGGTCGGCTATTTCGGCTTGTACGAGTTCGTGCACACCGTGAATCATCTGCCCGACGGCCATCCACTGACGCGCGTGCCGGTGCTGGCGTTCTTGCGCGAGCACCATCGGTTGCACCACGATCCCAGCTTGATGGGGAAGTACAACTTCAACGTGGTGTTTCCGCTCTTCGACTGGGTCTTCGGTGCGTTGATCACCAAGCGCGATCGAGTGCACCCGAGGTGAGCATGGGCCTGCGCATCGTCATCAACGGTCGCAGCTGGCAAAGGCCCGAGGGCAGCACGATCCTCAGCGCGCTCGAGGTGGCGGGCGTGCATGTGCCACACCTGTGTCACGACCCGCGCGTGGCTCCGGCTGCTGTGTGTCGCACTTGTCTCGTCGAGGTGAAAGGCGCCGCGCATCCGGTTCCGTCGTGCGTCACGCCGGTTGCTGACGGGATGATCATTACCACCGACTCGCCCGAGCTCGAGCACTCGCGCCGTGGGATTCTGCAGATGTTGGCGCATCGGCTGCCGAGTGATACGGCGCAGCTCGGGGCGCATCGGCAGCTACTGCCCGAGCTGCGTGCCTATGGCGTGACCGATGCACTGCAAGGTCGCGTGGACGCGCAGCAGGTCGATGACGCGCACCCGTACATTCGCGTGGACATGTCGCGCTGCATCGACTGCTACCGCTGCGTGCGCATCTGCAACGAAGTGCAGGGGCAGCGCACCTGGCAGCTTTCGGCGCGTGGGCGACAGACGCGCATCGT
>JADGRE010000117.1 GCA_017881185.1 Pseudomonadota bacterium
CTTGCCCTGCTGCTCGCAGTGCAGCGGGATACGCAGCGACGCGCCGCGGTTGCCCACGCCGAACGAGAACTGCTTGTACGAAGCCGTCTCGTGCTTGCCGGTGAGGCGCTGCTCGATGCCGGCGCCGTAGTTCGCGATGTGCAGGTCGGCGCGCGGGCGGAACTTCTCGCAAGCCGCGAGAATCGCCTTGATGCCGCCCTCGGCACGCATCGCCTTGGTGGAGTAGTTGGTGTGGCAGCCGGTGCCGTTCCAATCGCCCTTCATCGGCTTCGGATCGAGCGTGATCGTCACGCCCTCATCTTCTGCGATGCGCGCGAGCAACCAGCGCGCGAGGTGCAAGTGGTCGCCCACTTCGAGCGTGCTCGCCACGCCGATCTGGAACTCCCACTGACCGGGCATGACCTCGGCGTTGATGCCAGCGAACTTCAAGCCCGCGGCCAAGCACGCGTCCATGTGCGCTTCGACGATGGGGCGGCCGAACGCGACGTTCGCGCCGACGCTGCAATAGTACGGGCCCTGCGCCTGCGGGAAACCACCTTCGGGGAAGCCCAGAGGGCGGCCGTCCGGAGCGAGCATCGTGTACTCCTGCTCCATGCCGAACATGCACTCTTCGGCGGCGTACTTCTCCGCCACGGCACGCAGCGGCGCGCGTGTGTTGGTCGCGTGCGGCTTGCCATCGGCGCTGAACACCTCGGTCATCACCAAGATGTTGTCGCCGCCGCGCAGCGGATCGGGGCAGAAGAACACCGGCTTCATGATGCAGTCCGAAGCGTGGCCCTCGGCCTGGTTGGTGCTCGAACCATCGAAGCCCCAATCGGGGATGTGCTTCAGGTCCTTCACGGGACCGGGAAGAATCTTCGTCTTGGAACGGAGCTGTTTCGTGGGCTCCGTGCCATCCACCCAGATGTACTCAGCTTTGATTGCCATGCGTCGTCTCCTGTCGTCTCAAATGACGATCGTGAGGGCGAATTGCACCCGCCCTACCCGCCGATCGGGGCCGCGACTGTACCGCAGAAGCCCAGCAAGACCAGACGTGAATTCGGGGCTGGCGCCACCCTCGAGAAAGCCCAATGATTTCGATCGCGGCGTTATGCTGGCTCGAAGCTGGCGGCGGCAGCGGCCCCCACGCCCGCGCCACCCGGCTAGCGCCGAGCCAAGCCCGAGGACAGAGCTCATGAAGATCAGCGAACAAGCGCAGCGCACTCTCGAACAGACCGTCGACGCGGTGACCAAGAGCTACGCCCAAGGCCGGCCGATCGACAGCCTCGAAAGCACGGCGCTGCCCAACCGCCGCAAGATCATCGAAGCCTTGCATCACCTCGAGCACGTCTCGTTCATGGGCTTCTACTCCACGCAGGTGCTCAACGCGGTGAACCTGCGCCACTACATCGGCGAGCACCTGTACTGCGCGTCCGAGATCCTGGTGACGCAGATCGCCCGCTCCGTGGGCTACGCGCGGCATGGCGCAGCCGGCCCCGACCCGAACGACGTCAGCTGGAGCGAAGGCGTGGTGAACGAAGTGTTCGCGCAACTGCCGCGGCTGCGCGACGACCTCGCGCTCGACGTGCAAGCTGCCTTCCAGGGGGACCCCGCCGCCAAGAGCATCGAAGAGATCGTCTTCTCGTATCCCGCCGTGCAAGCCATCGCCACTTATCGCATCGCGCACGAGCTGTACGCGCGCAAGGTGCCGATGGTGCCGCGCATCATGGCCGAGCACGCGCACAGCTTGACCGGCATCGAGATTCACCCGGGCGCGAAGATCGGCAAGCGCTTCTTCATCGACCACGGCACGGGCGTGGTGATCGGCGAGACCAGCCTCATCGGCGACGATGTGAAGCTCTACCAGGGCGTGACGCTGGGCGCGCTGTCGATGCCGCGCGACGCGGCCGGCGATCTCATCCGCGAAGCCCAGCGCCACCCGACCTTGGAGAACGGCGTCACCATCTACGCAGGCGCGACCATCCTGGGCGGCGACACGGTGATCGGCGCGGGCTCGGTGATCGGCTCGAACACCTGGATCACCGGCTCCGTGCCGCCCAACACCCGCGTGTCGTATTCGGCGTACCACGCGCACGCCACGCAGCGCGTCGAGTCCGAGCCGCCACCCAAGCAAGACGGCGGCTGAGCGGGTTTCGCCCGCACGGCAGATGCGCTATACGCCCGAGCGAGGTGCCCACAGCATGAGCTTCGGACGTAACCCCCATGTGGCAAAAGCCGAGATCGCCGAACAGAAGGCGCTGTTGGCGCGCGACAACACAGCCCGCGAACAGGCCTGGCGCGAGGCCGCCCGCCAGTGGGACCGCGCCGCCGAGCGCGAAAATGACGACGCGCGCAGCCAGAGCTACAGCGACCGAGCACAAGCCGCACGCAACAACGCGGATGCGCCGGCAGGCGGCGACGGCGATACGAACGCAGACGAAGCCGCGCAGGCGGCGGCGAAGCCCGGCTTGCCGAACTGAGCGGCTCGTCCAGCCCTCGGCTCACGCCGCGTGCTTGCCCTTGCTCGCCTTCGGTTTCGGTGCCTTCTCGATCAGCCCCTCGAGGTCACGCACCAGGGCCTCCACCACGGCGAGCACTCGGCCGACTCGGCTCTCGCTCAAGCCATCGATGCCTTGCACTACTTGCCCCAGCCGCTCGGCCAGAGCCTTGGCCTTGCGCCAGGCTTCCGTGGTCTCGTCGTCCTCGTTCTTCGGCCGCAGAATCGGATCGAAGCGCTTGCGCAGCTCGGACGCCGATTGGCCCTCGTCGAACACCGCGCTGCGCAGCTCGGCGAGCACGGCCTTCGGTGCATCGAGCCTGCGCCGCGCCGGAGCGTCGTCGTCTTCGTCGCCGGAGCCGAACGCGCGCGTGAAGTAGTCCACGGCCTCGATGGTCGGGATCTCCCGCGACACGCCGTCGCGCTTGAGCACTTCGGGCGCGTGGTTCTGCAGCGTGCTGAACGAGACCATCAGCTTGTCGACGGTGACCTGCTTGATGTGCAGCTCTTTCTGACAGTAGTCGTAGAGATCGGCGTAGCCCCAGCGCTCGTAGGCGCGGCCCTTGCGCAGCTTCAGCAGACCTTCGGCGAGCTCCACCCAAGAGCGCTTGAAGCGCTGCGCGCGGCGCACGATGTCGACGCGTGCCGGGTCGTCGCCATTGCGCTCGAGCTTGTCGGCCAGGGCTTCGAGCTGCTCGTGACTCTTGCTCATGGCGGGGCTTATATCACGGCGGAATGCTCCGGCAGCTGGTCGCGCTGGCGGAGCGCCGCCAAAAGATGCGCTTGCCGAGAAACACCAGAGGCCGCTCTTGTCACGCGCTGCCGCGGGCTCTTGTCACGCGCTGCCGCGGGCTCTTGTCATGCGCTGCCGCGGGCTCTTGTCACGCGCTGCCGCGGGCTCTTGTCACGCGCTGCCGCGGGCTCTCGGCCGCACCGGCCCGTGCTCCACGTACGCGCCGTCGGTGTCGAACGCGAGCTCGATCAACCAGGCCGACGGCGCGATCATACGCACCAGGCGTGGGTCGCCACCGAGCTTGCCGAAGAGCGGCCGCGCCTGTGGCATCGCCGGTGACTCCGAGTGCATGGCCAACGACACGCGCGGCGGCGCGTTGCGCGCAGCCAGAGCACGCACGGCAAGCACGAGGCCGTTTTCGAACTTGCGTTCGCATGGCGGCATCAGCGCGAAGCTGCCGCGTGCATCTTGCGCCACCTTGAGCGGCAAGAGCGTGACCGCCGAGCCGAACGCAGACACGGTGTACACGTCCCCGTCGATGCGACCCTCGATCGGGATCATCGGCGCACCCTCACCGCGGGCCACGTGCGCCACGAACGGACGCAGCTTCGGTAGCGACGGCTCGATGCGCCATGCGTAGCGCGGACCGCGGCCGCTGTCGACCACCGAACGCCATCCAGCACCGGCCGAGCTCAGGGCACAGGGCGGAAGCCCCCGCGTCGCCGGACTGGCCTCCGGCGGTGCCTCCGCTACCCGCGTGAGACCCCGAAGTGCCCGCCGTCGGCTGAACGGTGCCACTTGGGCTTTTGCTGCCCTTGGACTGAAAACCACCAACACAAAGCGCAACCAGCTAGAACAGACCTTATACGCATTGCACTTTCTGTCATGAGTCATGTTGCAGACGCAGTTGCTGAGCTTGTGCCGTTTTGCACCGTACGGCGTCGGCGCATGCTCAGAACGGCGAAAACGGATCGTCGGCCCGGCGCTGCGGTTGGTCCGGCTCGGGTCGTGGCTGCCGTGGCGGGACCAGGAAACCGAAACCAACGACGATACCGAATTGATAGGTCTCGAGCGCGCTGAACGTCGCGGTGCGCAGCATCGGATCCTGCTTCACGCGATCGGCGTACGCCGTCTTGCCAAGGATGTTGTAGGCGAAGCGCAGAGCGATCGGGATCTGAAAGCGCTGCGTGTAGAAGCTCACGCCCAGCTCACCAGCGAGCGCGACACTTCCACCAGCCTCCGCCTGGTAGAAGTACTCGAACGCGCGCTGCAGGTTCTGCTGGGACAACGTCGTCCCGTTGCTGGTGAGTGTCGTCTCGGGATGCGCACCGAGGCCCAAGATGAACTGTGGGCCCAGAGCCGCGCTGAGCTCGACGTCATCGCTCAGATGCGCGAACAGCTTCGCCAAGAGCGGCACGCGCAGCTGCTCGAAGCTCGCGCGCTGATCGAAGCGCACCATGTTTTGAGCACCGCGAAAGAACAGCCGGTTGCTCTCGAAGAGCAAATCCGCCTCTATGCCAACGAGCTTGCTCACGTGCAGCTCGCCGTACAGCCCGCCACCACCACCGGCGCCGATGCGGCCGTTGGCCCACGGTGCCTGCGGTGACGGCGGTCCATCGGCGTCGCTGATGTTGGCCAGGCTGAAGATGCCCTTGGCCCCAAGGCGCAGGTCCAGGTCGAAGGCTGACGCAGGCGCGGCGCCAAGCCACGCCGCAACAGCGGCGGTCAGCGCAAAGCACGAGCGTAGGTGGCGTGGGTTGAGCATGGGTATCCGCTCTATTGCACGCCGAACGCTGCGCGCAGCTCGTCGCTTTGCGCGAGCACGGCAGCCAACCGCTTGCCGGCTGGCGAAATGGCTGTCGAGACGCGGTCGACTTCGGCCAGTGCGCATACCAGACCGGCTTGAGTCTGCACCTTCTGATCGGCGCCTTGTCTTTGGGCCAAAAGCGATTGTTTGACATCCCCGGTCGCCACGGTCGCGAGCGCCTCACCCGTGCTCTTGATCAGCTTGGCGCGAGCGATCGTGGCCAGCAGCTCCGGAAAACGCAGCTGCAGCTCGTGCAACCCGTTCAAGTAGCTTTGTTGGTCGGCCGAGAGCGTAGTCTCGGCGAGTGCCCGGTACACGCTCACCCACGGCGCCTCGCAGCGTGCCAACAGACCGGCCTGCGCCTTCGCGGCGGCACGACATTCGGCCTTGCCGCGCGGCGCGTCGTACACCCCGGCGCAGGTGCCGGCGCACTTGTAGAGCTGCCCCGGGTCCGGCTGACAGCGCGCCTCGATCGGTGCCGTGCACATATCTGGGCTGATCGAAGTGCACTGACCGAAACACGTACCAGGACAAGTGCCGCGATCGATCGCCGCGTCACATTGACCGTTGCAGGTACCAACGCAGCGGCCCGCGCAGCGCAGCGCACCGACGGCCGTGCGGTCGAAGCGATCGCAAGTGCCGGTGCAGGCGCCAAGACAGGTGCCGGTGCACTTGCCGGCTTGGTCGGGCGCGTCGCGACACACACCGCTGCACAGGTCGCTGCAGCTGACGCCGGGCGCGTCGAGCGTGCACTCGAGCTTGGCGGCGTGGCCGCAATCCGCGCTGGGATCGACGCGACAAGGGCCGCGGCAGTCGATCGTGCCGGGACTTTGAAAGTCAGGATCGCACTGCCCCTGCATCGCCAGCAGGCGCTGGCTATCGACCCAACACGCGGCGGAGCCGGCGACGACACTTGGTTCGGCCGCGAGTAAGGTCGCGCCCAAACGCTTGATCTCGGCGCCCAACGCGCGCGTGTCGGGGATCCCGAATGCCGTATGAACCTGCGCGAGCTGCGCTTCGAGCGAGGCGCTCACGTGCTCGGCTGCTGTCTCGTAGGCAACCACGGCGCCGAAGTAGGCATCGGCACCCGGCACGCCGCTGATGGCGGCGTTCCCCTGTGCCAGGCCACGCGGCGGGCAATCGAACGCGCACAACGGGTTGTCTGCTGGCGCCACCACCGGGCGGCTAGAGCAACTGAGCGCGACAGACATCGCCGCCAACAGCAGCAACGCCACCGGTCCCGGCCAACGCGCCAACGCAATCGAGCCGATCATGGCGAAAGCCCCAGCGCGCGACGCAGCTTGTCCACGCTGTTCAGTGCAGCCGTCAGCCGCTGCGTGGCTGGATCGAGCACGCCAGCCACGCCAGCAAGCTGTCCGGCCGCGCACTCGAGACCCACCGCATGACGCGCGTGCACATCCGCCGAATTCTGAGCTTGCAGGGACTTGGGCAGGTCGTCGCCCGTGGCCGCTTGCGCCACCGCGTCGGCTACGCCGAGGTAGCGCTCGCCCTGGGCAGCGAGCACGAGCAGGTGCGGCAAGCTGCGTTGCAAGTTCTGCAACGCATTCAGGTAGCGCGCCTGCAGCGCAGGGTCGGCAGGCGCGAGCGCGCCGATCACGTCCACCGAGGCGCCGGCGCTTGCACACGCCAGCTGCAGAATCGCGTCGACCTTCGCGCTGACCATGCATTCGGGACGACCATCGGCGCCACTTGGATCGCCGCTACAACGCCCGGCGCAAACGATGGTCTCGCCCGTGGTGGGCACCACGCACTCGACCTGCTGGGCCGACTTACAACCACCGCTGGGGTTAGTGCTGACGCAAACGCCATCGCAGCGACCTTCGCACGTCTGCGCGTCGAACAGCGGCGTGCGGCACTCTCCGTTGCACCGGCCGCTGCAGGGCCCGGTGCAACGACCGTTCGCATCCAGCGCCGAGCACTCCGCATCGCAGTCGCCCAGACAATCACCCTGACACACGGCGTTGGTGATGCTCGCAGTGCACACGCCCGAGCAGAGATCGGCACACGGGCCGACACTGCGGGCCGCGCAACGTTGATCAGCCGCATGTTGGTCGCTCGCAGCCGGACAGGTCGTCTGGTCGGCCGGTAAGGCACAGGCACCCGCGCAGTGCATCTGCGCTTGATCGCGTTGCAAACTGTCGTCGCAGCGCGCCTGCGCGTCGAGCAGAGCAGCGGCGTCGACCCGGCAGTCCGGTTGGCCGGCACGCACACGCAGCAGCCTCGGCCCCACCTTCTTGGTCAGCCCCACGAGCTCGGTGCCCACGTCGCCGCTCACGCCGAAGTCGGCACCGAGCGCAGCGAGCTGGGCTTCGATGCCGGCCGCTTGCGCGTCGGACGCGCGAGCGAGCGCCGTCACGGACGCGAAGAATGCATCAACCGAGCTGACGCCTGAGATCACGCTGTTGCCATCGGGCAAGGCGCGCTCGGCGCACGCGAAACCGCACAGTTTGGCGATGTCGTCCTGAGGGCCTTGCAGCGGGGCGGCCTGCACGGCCACGGGCAGCGCCTGCGTGTCGCAGGCGAACGCGCCCAGCAGCACCAGGCCAAGACCCAAAGCCCCCCAGCCACGCCATGTGTTCGAGTCGTGCGTGCGGTGCATGACGGTGGCGAGAATAGATCAAAAAGAGCAATGTGCCGCCACGGATCGGCGACCGAGCGAGCGCAGCCAACTCCCGTTAGAAGCGGCTACGAAAGTGAGCGCTACAGCCCACGGCGGTGCAGAACAAGAATGCAGTCTTCTGCGGTTCGGCCCGGCCGCGTGACGCGAGCGCCCACCAAGTCGCGCCCGCGGCTACGGCCACGGCACCGCCCACGAGCAGCACGTCGGTCGCGGTGACCAGGGTCTTGCCGGAGCCGACATCGCTCGGCACGCCGCCAGGGCAGGAACCGCTCGGACATTTCTTTTCCGCATTGGCGTAGGCGTCATTGGCGAGCATCCAAGTCACCGCCGAACCGATCAGCAGCGCGCCACCGGCTCCCATCGCGATCCACGGCGCGATGCCCGGAACCTTGGCGCGTGTGGGCGCGGAGCCCGTGGCCGAAACGGCGGCTGCAGCCACTGGCGTGGGCGCCGCGAGCTGCGGCAGCTCGATCTCCAAATCAGTGGGCGCGGAGGACGCGCGCGCCTCCACGAGGCGGCGATCCTCTGCCCGTCCAGGCGCGCGGGCGATCAGCTCGTGACGCCCGACGTCGAGCAGCAGCTCTCCGTCCTGGATCTCCGCTCGCTGCCCATCCACTTCGAGCTTGGCGTCGCTCGGCTGCAACGCAACGTGGAAGCGCGCGACAAACCCCTCGGCCTGGTGCAGCGTCTGCTGCACGTCGGCGCGCTGCTCTGCGCTCAGCGGCCTGCGCTGATCGACCAGGGCCTCGCGCAAGTTCCGCACCGCGAGCGTATAACGACGGCCTTCGTAGTACGCCAAGCCCAAGCCGCGATGTGTGCGCGCGCTGGGCGATTTGGCGTGCGCTTGCTCGAACAACGCGGCCGCTTCTTCGTAGTGGCCCAAGTCGAACTCGGACAGCGCATTGCGCACGATGCCTTCATAGTCGGCGTCTTCGGCGCGCGCAGAAGACGCGAACCAAGTGAGCGAGCACACCAACCAAACGCCCAGCAGCGCAACCCGAGTCTTCATGATGCAGATGACCTCGCCACCGAGAACGGCGCCTCGGCTGCGAATCTAACCGGGTGCCTGCGCCAACGCAAACCATCCCGCGCTCAGTCGCTCGCCGATGCGCCAGCACGCGAGCCAGCCTGCGCGCGAACCACCGCTCAGCCCCAGATGCACCGCACCGTGCGCGTCCTAGCACCTCACCTGTTGCTGTCATGCGCGATCGCGCTCTGCGGTGGCTTGCTCAATTTCGAGCGCTTTCACGCTGCGCGTGGGGCGGTCTCCCGGAAGCAGGCACCCTACCCGGCGCGCAGACGGGCACCAGTAGCGGCGGGATCGACAGCGGCGGCGGCGGATCCGGGGGCGCGGTGCTCTTGGAGAGCTACTCGCTGACCCTCGATCCCGGCGCCTACGTCACGGCGAACGGCGGTTCATCGAGCGCGCCCGGCTCGCCCACATGACTACCCAAGCGCCCGGCGACAGCAGCGGCCGCGGCAAGGGCGGCGCGCTCGCCGGGCCCGCCACCGATGGCAGCTCGGTCGGCGCGGGCGGTGGCGGCGGCATAGGTCGCATCCGCATCAATCTCGTCGCCACGCCGCAGTGCGTGACGCTACCCACGGCGCACCTGAGCCCGGCGGCCTCCATCGTGTGTCGGTAGCATCACGCGAGCGGCGCGCCCCCAGCGCGAAGCCAATCAGAAATCGTCGAGCGCCAGACCAAGCGTGCGATGCGTGGCCCGCGGCGCGTCGGTGCGGCCAGGCGTTGCAGGCTTGTCGTTCGCCGCGGACGGCGGCTGCACTGCGCCCGCTTTCGCTCCGGCTTGGGCTGAAGCATGGTGGTGTCCGCTGGTCGCGTGCCTTGCGTCCGCGGCGGTTGGCGGCGGGGCCGAGAGCTTGGGCTGAGCGCCGTGCGCCGCTGCCGGCGGCGCGCTGACGCCAGCGTCTTGCACGGCGCGCGCCGCCTCCGTGCTGCCGGCCGGCGGCTCCCACTTCCGGGCGGGGCTTACGACATCAGGCGCAATGCGGACTGTGTTTGGCACGGGCAGATCGGTGCTTGGGTCGATGCGGGGTTCGGCGCTACCTTCGGTCGGCACGGCCTTCTCCGCGGCGGCTGGTGCCGCCAACGGCGGCGGCGGCGGCGGCGGCGCGAGCAACGCAGGGGTCGGCTTGGCGAGCGGCAAGACTTCGTGCGGCCGATGCGCGAGAAACGCGGTCACGGCCAACCCCAGCACAACCACTGCGCCAATGCCGGTGCCGATGAGGAGGCCAGCTGGCTTGCCAGGCGCGCCGCCATACTCGCCACTCTCGATCCGGCGAGACTCCGTCGACAGCGGAGTGTGCGGACGTGGTCCGGTGGCAGCTCCAGACGCAGCCGCGCCGACGAGCGCGTCGAAAGACAGCCCCTCCGCGAAGGGCTGTAGCGCCTGCGCCAACTCGTCGACAGAGGAAAAACGCGCACCGGGGTCACGTGCCATCGCGCGTTCGACCACGCGCGCAAGCCCTTCCGGTGTGTCCGGCGCCAGCTTGCGCAGCGGCTTGGGCGTCTCCGTCATGATCCGCAGAACGAGATCGCTGTAGGTGTCGCCGGGGAAAGGGAGCGCATTGGTCAGCAGCTGATAGAGAATCACGCCGAGCGCGTAGACATCCGTGCGCGCGTCCACCGTCTGGGCGCGAACCTGCTCGGGTGCCATGTAATGCGGCGTGCCCATGACCATGCCAGCGCGCGTGATCGAGGAGGTCACCTCGCCCACCAGGGCGCTCATCTTCGAGATGCCGAAGTCGAGAACCTTCGGTGTCTCTTCGCCCGCGGCGCCGCGGCTGAGGAAGATGTTATCGGGTTTCAAATCACGGTGGATGATGCCGGCGGCGTGGGCGGCACGCAGCCCACGCATGACGGGGATCACGATGCGACAAGCCTCCGCCGCCGCCAACCGACCCACGCGAGCAACACGGTCACCGAGCGACTCGCCCTGCAGGAGCTCCATGACCATGTAGAACGAGTCACCCTCTTGGCCGACATCATAGACCTCGACGACATTAGGGTGGTCGACACGACCGGCGACCTGCGCCTCGCGGATGAAACGTTTGACGGCGTCGGATTCGGAGTGGAGCGTCGGCAACAGCCACTTGACCGCGAAGCGCTTGCCCGTAACGCGGTGGGAGACCGCGAAGACCGCGCCCATGCCCCCTGTACCCAGCGTACCTTCAACGAGGTACTTGCCAGCGATCACGTCGCCATTCTTGGGCAGTAACTCTTGCAACGATGGCACGGCTGACTCCACTTGTCCCCGAGGCGCCAGGGGCACGCACGACCGCGCCCCTCACCCACAAGCCGCTGTCACCGTAGCACGCGTTGGCCAGAACCGACATCCGGAGGCGGCCCATGGCACGCGCGGCCGGCCTGGTGCGGCGTGCGGTCGGGGCTCAGAACTGGGCCCGGCTCACTTCGGTCCAGAGCTCGTCGATACTCGCGGTCGCCGGGCGGGTCAGCGCCGGTGCCAAGGCTGGCGCAAGCAGGTCTGCCGCGCGAGAAATAGCCTCTGCGCGATCAGTCGTGAGCGGCCACAAGCGCGCACTGCCGTGCCGTGGCTCCGCAACGAAGTGCATGAGTTGGTCAGCGGCATGGCCCACGACCAAGAGTAAGCGCGGCGCAGGCTCGGTGACCCAGACAAAACTAGGACACGCCTGGCTCCAGCGCAGGCAACGTCGAGCGAGCGCGAGCCAAGCCAAGAGATCAACGTCGATCTCGATTGGACACGCGAGCACCGTAGGTGCAGTCGGCGGAGGGCCCGCGCGCTGTGCATCGGTGGCCGTGCGGAAGGTCAGAAGGCCATAGAGGGGGGCATCAGGTGCATGGCCAGAAAAGAGCCGAGACAAGAGCGTGCCAGCATCGGTTCTCTGAAGCAGCTGTCGGCACTGCTCAGCCGCCGCCGTTAGCGTCAGCGCGGTCGGCGCTGAAAGAGCCAGCACGCGCGAGCGCAGCTCCTCGGCCGACAGCTGCGCAGAGTCCGTCAATATCGCTTCGGCCTGCCCGAGGAACTCTGCATGCGACAGCGGAATAGCGTTGAAGTCCGCGGCGGCCTCCTGCAACGGCAGAGAGGTGTAGATGGCCAACGGAAAAGAACGCCCGACCTGATCGTGGCTAGTCGTAGCCACGCCAATCGCCACGGCCGTGCAATTCTTCGTGGTGAACACGAAGCGCAGCGTGCTCGTCGGCCACGCGATCTTGGCAAGCTGCAGGTTCGAAGCGCTGCGAACCAGCCACTGGTCGAGCTCGCTGCCGACACGGTCACCAATGTTCTGGCGCACGAAATCCGGCTGGCTCGGCAACTTACCGATGAAACCCACAGCCCCGTGCTGCTGGCGCAACTCGTCACGCATCGGCAGTTCTCCGCTCAACGTGCGCAGGCCTTGCCAGCGCGCATGATCTGTCTAGGGACGGCGGTGCCTTTATCCCGCACCGGCTGCAGAAACACCGGCTGCACTGCATGTCCAGGCACGCCGAAGAACGGGGACTCTCCACGCTTGGGCCGGAAGTCGACCTTCAGCGTTACGTCGTGAGTCTGCAGCTGCCAGGCCACCGTGAACGTGCGGCCCGCACCGGAAACGAGCGTTCCAGCCTCGAGCAAGCGGAACAATCCCCAGGCGCCCTCCTGGCGAATCTGCTCGTGCATACCATTGGCGCCGCGAATCACGATCGACGCGCCCGCTTCGGGATGCTCACCGGGCCACACCAACGTCTTCCACTTCTCCGGACCGTTGTAGTGCTCGACGCTCTTGCCACCCACCGCGAACTCGGTCGCAGCCACGTACGGGCTCGGCTGGACCTTCACCTCGAACTCGATGCTCGGATCGGTTGCGCCGGTCGGATAGAACGAAGCCGCGACGTCGCGTGAACGCTCCAAGAAATCCAAAAGCCCTGGGTTGTAGACGGCGCCACCGTCTTGGCCCAGCTTCTTCGAGAAAACGTAGTGATCGCCGTCGAGCGAGATCGTGTTGAGCAAGACGCCACCGACGAACGCCCACAGGCGTCCATCCTTGGGCCGATAGAAGCTTCCAAAGTCTGTGAGCGCCAGATCCTGCCCGTCGCGATTGAACGGGTAGCGCCCCTCGATGGTCCGTTGAAACTCGGCGTAAACGTCGTTGCACCACGAACCCGAAGCTGCGCTGGCAATCGCCGTGCTGGTGCTCTCGGCGGCCCCTGCGATCGGCGGCCACAAGAGCGCGTCAAAGAGCGGACGCCAGCCAACCTGCTGCTGATCGATGATCGAACGCACCTTCACGCGCGCCTCTTGCAGCTTGGTCTGCAGTTGATCCGACTGCTTGGGGTCGTCCAAATACAACTGCAGCGCGTCGCGCACCCAGGCGAGCTGCTCCTTGTATGCGTCGAAGGGAACGGCCGCTCGCGGGCCATCGTCCCCAGTGTCTGCCGGCACGGCGAAAGAGGTGAAGCCATCGAACGCCAGCGCCACATCCGCTTCGCTCAGCACGTTGGGATCGCGCCGACCTGGCAGGTACTGCGCAATCTGCCCCTTCGCAGTCTTCGCCTGCTCGTCGCCGAGCATGCCTTGCACGCCTTTCTTGAGCTTGCCCAGGACGCCGTTGGCAACCTGCTCCGCCACCCCTTGCGCGGTCGTGTTCGCCTTGATCTGCACATTGTATTGCACCTTCTGGATCAAGAGCGAGATGGGCGGCGGTGACCCCCGCGTCAACTCACGCAAGAGCTCGAGCGCTGCCGTGTGATCGGCGGCCTGCTCGACGCGCTGTGCGTGCAAGAAGTTTTGCCACTCTTCGATATAGGCCTTGAAGTAGGCGGTGCGCAGTTGCGTAAGCTGCACCGCGCGCTGTTCTTTGGCCTGTGCAGCATCGTCGACGGCGCCGAGCACCCACAGCTCACCGGCGTCCTCCAAGATCTCGGGGGTCAGGCGTTCGCGCACCACGTTCTCCCAGCCACGTCTGGTGAACGCGGAGCGCACCTTGCCAACGTCGCGAAACGCGCTGGAAGCGCCGATCATGCGCGACAAGGAGAGCTCGTAGCCCTCGGGTTCGGCCAACGCGATCAGACGTTCGAGGGCGCGCTGCGCGGGCGGCAGGCGACTGAGCGCAGAGCGCACGCGCTGCACGACCTCCTTGTCGCGGGGAAACGAGAGCCCGTCGCCAAACTCCTGCATGAACGCAGGGTAGAGAGCCGCATTGGTCTTCGCGGCATCCAGCAAGGCCGCATCCTTGCCAGCCGCCGAAGTCCAGCGGGCGAGCAGCTGCTCTCCGACCCACGCCCTTGCCGCTTCGTCGAACGGCGGTTCGCCCGGGGCCTTGGGCTGACTGAGCAAGAGGTGCAGCCGCAGGAGCGCGTACAGTTGTGAGTGCTCGTCCGCAGTGGGGTGCGCACGCGGCAGCGCTTCGTAGCGCAAACCGAAATCAGTCATGCTCTCGACGTCATGAGCCACCAGCGGCTGCACCAACTCGCGGCGCAGCAGATTCGCGTAGTAGCGCCGCATGTGCGGCACGAGGTCGTCGGCTTGGTACATGCCCAAGCGCATGCGCAAGGGCGCGCCCGTGCGCGCATACTCGATCAGCTCGTTGACTTGCTGCCGCAGTGGCTCGAGCCGGTGCAACTTGGCGCTGTCGTCGAGCTTCTTCTGCCCCGGCGCTTCCCACTCCTGCACGGCGGATTCGAGGTGCGAGAGCTGCAACTTGTTCAGCGAGAACGCGTAGCTCGGAATGATCCCGACCAGCAGCGACACGCACCCAAGGACCGACGTGAACACGACGCGACGCACCCGCTGACGACGCAGCTCCGCGTCGCTCGCCGAAGCGACGGAGCGATCTTCGAAGATCACTTTCATGAACACGTCGTGCAAGAAGTAACTCTTCTGATCGACGACGTTATCGGACGCCTCGGCTTTGCTGCGTATCCCCATGGCTTCGGCCAGGCGGTTCATCAGCAGATTGAAGGGCCGGCCTTCTTGCGTGCCGCTGGTGAAATACACGCCTCGCATGGACGGCGTCTGCTGGTAGATGTTGGGCTGGAACATCACCGACAGGAACTTGCTCAGATTGCGGCGCAGCACCATGAACTGCTGAGGAAACGCGTAGATCTTCGCGCGTCGGTCGAGGTTGCGTTCCTCGGGCATGCGCCCGAGGGACACACGCTCGAGCGTCTCGGTCAGCTCGTCGAAACGGGTGGCGAAGAACGCGCCCGGCTCACCGTTGTCCTGAGCGAGCGGCGCAGTGAAGCCCCAAACTTGCCCGCGGTCGCTGCGACGCAGGTCTCCGAAGGTCTCGAGGAAGCCTTCAACCAAGTCGCACTTGGTGAACAGCACGTAGACCGGAATCGACACGCGCAAGTGCGATTGCACTTCGTCGAGCCGCTCACGCATGCGCATGGCGAGCGCCTCGACCTCGTCTTCGCGCGCATTGACGACATCACCGATACTGATGGCGGTGATGAGCCCGTTCAGCGGCTTCTTCGAGCGGTACTTCTTGAGCAGCGCCAAGAAAGAGAGCCACTCGTCGTGATCTTCTTCCTGCGTCGACCAACGACCCGCCGTGTCCAGCACGACGGCCTCATTGGTCAGCCACCAGTCGCAATTGCGAGTGCCGCCCAAGCCCTTGACCGACGCCTGACCGGTCGTCGAGGTGTAGGGAAACTGCAAGCCCGAGTTGCGTAAAGCGGTACTCTTGCCGGCACCTGGCGGTCCAATGATCGCGTACCAAGGCAGGAAATACAGCGCGTCGTTCCCGCGTGCGCCGAGCTTGGAGCTCTTGAGCGCATGCACGGCCTTGTCGAACTCCTCCTGCATGCGCTGCACTTCGATCTGGAGGTCCGGCCGCACGACGCGCGCCTGCTGCTTCGCCTGCACCGCGAGCGCCTTTTCGAGCCCAACGGCTGCGCTGTTGGCTCGGACGCGGCGAAACAGCCACACGGCGACGAAGGCCAGCACGAAGAACGCGGTGATGCCGCCCGGCAGCCACAACGTGATCTTGGCCAACACCGCAACCAGCCAGATCAACGCGATGAACATCACGAAGAGGAAGATGAGCGCTGCGACGAGTAGCTTGATCATCGAGTTGCCTGTGCCGAAACTAGCGGGCGTGGAACGCCCATCAGCCACCCGAAAGCGACACTAGCCGTTCGATGAAGAGCGTCGCTTGGTTGATGAGACTGAGCTTGAGCCCGATATAGAGCAGCACCGATGCGCTGGCAGCCACCACGGACAGCCAGACCAAGAGCAGATTGCGTTGCGCATCCGCCATCGGCTCGTAAGGACGCGGCCCGTGCGGAGAAAGCGCAAGCTCGGAAGGGATCTGCTTGGCCCGCGCCAACTCGTCGCGCACGCGGTCCAGAATGTCGGCCAGCTCGATCTGCCCACCGCGAACCCGGTACTGCCCGTGAAAGCCAAAGAGCATACAGAGGTAGTAGACGCGCAGAACTTCGAGGCGATGAGGGTCGCGTCGCACAGCCTCCAGCCGGTGGAAGAACGCCTCGCCCGCCAGGTTCTCGTTGAAGTAGCGCAGCTGCAGCAGGCGCGGCAGCCAGAAGTCGCGCAGAGCCCCACCCTTCTGCAGCACGGTCTCATCGGTGAGCGCTACGATCGCGTAGCGCATGTCGTCGATGTCCTGCTGCGAGAAACCCAAGCGCGTCGCGCCACGCATGCCCTGATCGATGTACGTAGAAAGCTGTTGGTGGATCACCTCGGGCATGGGCGTGGATTCCGGATCCATGCGCTGGATCTGCGCCAGCGCGTTGAATACAGCCTCGGTGACCTCGGTAACTCGATCCATGGATGTTTTCAGCGCCTACGGCTTGTGCGATCGCGCGGGCACGCCCATCAGTTGAATGCTGGTCTTCGCGGGATCGAAGAGCGGCGGCACATAGACGACGATGTTCTTGTCTTGGACGATGCCGCGCCAATACGCGTTGTCGGTGGCGACGGTGAAGTAGACGAGCCCGGCCTTGACCGGAATCTCCGGAGGTGGGCGATAAGTCACCGCGACTGGCGCGCCCGGCGTTGCAGCCGACAGAATGTCATTGATCTCCGCCGCCGACGCGACCTTCGACAAGCGCGGCAGCTGCGTGGCGGTGGGCTGCTCTTGCAGATCGGTTTTCACGGCGATCAGGAATCGGTCACAAGCCCACAGCCGCTCGTCCTTCAGCGGGCTGACATACATCCCATTGCCTTGACCCTGCAGCGCGACTGCGACGTAGTGCTCCTCGATCGTCGATTGCAGAAGCGCGGTCGTGCGCGCCAAGAGCTCCTCGAACGTGGAGCGCAGATCGGTGTGCGCAAAGCGCGGAAAATCGCTGGGTTGGATCTCCGTGGAGAAAGTGCAGAGCTGGCCGGCGAGCTGCGACAGCAGCAGGTAGCAGCTCTCCGGGGCGCAGTGCCCGGAATCGACTACGTGGCTGAGCACGGGGATGTAAGCATTGATCGTGCTGAGCAAGAGATAGCGCGTCACGTCTTTGGCACTGAACTCGACCGTCGATTGCGTGCTCTGGCGGCGCGCTTCCGAGAGCGCCTTGTGACGCGTCAACATGTTGCCCAGCAAGCGCCGCAGACCGCTCATCAGAAAGGGTGAAGCATCGACCCGCAAGCAGGGTGGAATGTAGGGCTCGGAGACCACGAGCGAACCGGCGTCGTCGCGTACGATCTCCAAGATCTTCATGCACGCAATGCCGTCGCGTGCCTCGTCGCCGAAGAGCAGGAGCGGCCGACGTCGAGCAAACGCGACCTCCGTCGTGCTGCCGGAGCCACAGAGGTCGTGGACCTCGCGTTGACTCTGGGAGTAGCGCACGGGCACCCCGTTCGCTTCGCCGAAGTTGTCGGCACCTTCGCGCTCGATGGGCAAGCCCAAGTAGACGTCGAGGCTCAGTTGCGTGTGCGGGAAGTGTTCGGCGATCACGCGGCTGGGGGGCAGCTCGGGATGCTGTGCATCCAGCGAGAGCACCACGCCATCGGGCAACACGCCGCTGAAAGCGGCCAGATGCACCTGCCCTGAAGACAGTGCCTTCTTGTCGAGCTCCACGCGCAGCACGCCCCAGTTCCAGGGGTCGAGCGCGTCCAAGCGATCACGCAACAGCCCCTCGTGGTAGAGGTCCTGCTGCTGCAAGTGCTGTGGAGTCATCAGCAGTCCTTCCGACCACACCACTCGTTGTCCTGCCCTCATGCTCGTTCTCCTGCGCGAGCGCTCAAGCGCCCGGGCCCGCTACTTATCGTCGCCGCTGACGGTTGGGGTCGGCCGGCTGGGATCTTCCTGAAACGATCGCAAGCG
>JADGRE010000288.1 GCA_017881185.1 Pseudomonadota bacterium
AAAACGCGTCTTATTGAAGCCGGTACGGGAACTTCACCGCAAACGATGCCTTGGAGAAGCGCGGGAATTTCGCTGCACGTACCGCACGTGCGATGCACGTGCCTGCCGATGCCCGCCGCCACGGGGTAGCTGCTCAGGCGGGTGACGCGGCACGGCGGCTGGCAGACTGGGCACGCTTGTGGAGTAGCCCGGGTGAGTTTCCCGACCCGGGCTCTCGCCGGATCCGTACAAGGAGATTTCCACAGGCTCTTCCGCTGTGGCGTCCACTACCTGCAGCAGTGACAGCGGCATGCGCCTCGATGTCAATGCATCCAAGATGCCGATGGTGTGGTCACGCTTTGGAGGCCCAATCCGCGCGATCGACGGACCGGCCTGCGTCCCTGGTGTGTTCATCACGCGCGGTCGATCCGGGGCCGATGCCGTCGTTGGTTCAAATCGGGGGCCCGCATTGGTCGTGTGCTGCCGGCTCGTTGCCGGCGGAGCGGCAGCCGTCGCGGCGCTGGGATTTCACGGTGTTGCCCCCGGTCGACGGTCGCCTGAGGCGGCGTGCAGCGCGAGCTGCCGCCAGCGCATGATCGGCTGCCCGCGCGAGCCGCGAGCCGTCGAGTGTGCGGCGAAAGTCGCTTCCGACATTGCCACGACGCTCGTGAGTAAGCCGGGCAGGCCACGGGCCACACCGCACGGCGCAGCCTCCACGCGCCAGCGCGCGCGCCGCCACCTTGTCGACCGGCACCTACCAGCGCGCCGCCGGCCGATTGCGCCACCTTGGGTAACCCAGGCCCTCGAAAGTACACGACGCAAGACCCGGCACGAAAACCGCGCGCGCCGTGCGTGTCTTCCGTCGCAGCCAGCCTCGTGCCACCCAGCGCGCGCCCTCGCGCCGCCGAGCGTGCACTACGACCGTGGCGGGCCCGAAGAGCGTGCTGTACCAGCTGCTCCAGGGGCACCTAGGCATCGTAGGCATGCGCGAACGTGCGCGCTCGCTCAGCGGCGACTTCAGCCGGCCGCCGGCAGCTCCCGGCGCCGCGCACACTGCCCGTGCAAAGCAGCGTGGCGAGCGCCGCGACGTAACGCGTGTCAAGCTAACGCCTATGAGATACCGTTTCCTCGTCAGCTGCGTCGGGTTTTTCAGTGGGTGCGTCGCCGCAGACTCTGTCTCGCAAGATGGTGACAGCTGCATGCAAGGCAGCCCACTCACCGGCGCGAGCTACGACATCGCCAAATCCAAGTTTGCGTTTGGATCGCCGCCGGTTCGCAAGGCCGATCACGGAATCATCCGTTGGACCGGTGATCAAGGTGTCGTTGGCATCTTCGCGGATGGCTCGACATTGGGCAGCTTGAATGGCGGCGCCGCCGAAGCTGCCGCTGCGGATTGGAGCGCCGATACCGCCGCGCTGATCGCCCACGTGCGCGACTACTTCATCGCGATGGGCGTAGCGCCCTGTCAGATCGGTAGCACACAGATCTTGGGTGGATCGTCCGGGCGCGTGGTCAGTCTCAACCGCGCCGTAGCTGAGATTCCAATCGTGGAGTCAGGTGCATCGGCGCGCTTCAACAAGAACGACCTCACGACCGCCGAGAATTTCTACTGGCCAACCATCTCGGCGGCTGTCGTAGCCGCTGCGCGCAGCTTCCAAGACCAACTGCATACACCGGCTGGCTTAGCGGCCTACAAGGCGCACCTGCCGGCGCGAGCGCAAGGGAAGGGCCAAGTGGTCGTGCACCACTCCCCGGCGGGCTCTATGGCGCCCTTCAAGTCCGTAGCTACGTACGATGTGATCGACCAGCGCAGCATCCTGAGTTTCTCCGCGGACGCCAAGTCGGTCACTCTTCCAGAATAGCTTCCCGCCCCACGAACGAAGACGCCCGAGCGCGTTGTGCGCTAGGGCATCTGTTGCGGTCAGCTGCAGCGGTTCAGCTAGCTCGAAGTGCCGAGCCGGCTGAGTTCGCCTTCACATGCACTCGGTCGCGCACATGGCAGCCTGCACTCGCCGGCCTCGACCTCGCCGCGAGGGGGTAGCTGCGCAGGCGGGTGGCGCGGAGCGGGGCGGCTGCGCCATGGGCAGCTGCGCGGACGACGGCGTCATCGACCATCGCCACCGTGTCTTCGGCTACGACGGGTTGTACTTCGTCGACGGGTCGGCGATCTCCGCAAAGCCCGGCGTGAATCCGTCGCTTTCGATCTGCGCCCTGGTCGAGCGCGCGATGACGTTCATCCCGGAAGAGAGCTGACACGCAGAGCGAATGGAGCGATCCGTGGCGCCACACGCCAGTCGCCGCAAGATCGTGTACGGTCCGAGCGGATGCGCTGGGAACATTGGCGGGCGAGGTTGCACGATGCGCGGCCGTGGCTCGCGCTGATAGGCCTGTGGTTACTGTTCGAGCTGCCGAGCGCTGTGCAGGCCGACGGCCTTTCATTGCGTGACGTGCGCCCGTCCGGGGATGTGCTGCTGCTTTGCAGCGTGTGGGCGTTGGCTCACGCGCAACCGTTCGGCCGCTTCGTGCGCCCGCTCTTGCGCGTGGTCGCGGGCGTGCTCGTGTGGTTTCGTCTGGACTGCGCCGTGTGCGCGGCGCTGATGCGCCAGGCGCCGGTACTCTACGACCAGGCGTTCTTGCTTCCGCACCTGGGAGTGCTGATCAAGGATCTGTGGAGCGCGTGGCTGGCGCTCGGGTTGGGTGCTTTCGTGGCGTTGATCGCGCTTGGTGCGCGCGCTGCGCGCAGGCTGACCGGCGTGTTTGCGGGTGTGCTCGCGCCCCAGAGGCTGCAGCGCACGCGAGGCGTCTTCGCGGCACTGTGGTGCGCGTTGGTGCTGAGCACGCTGTGGCCGCTGCTGCTTGGCTCGTCTGCGCGCTACGTGCACTGGGTATCGGTCGAGCTTGCACAGAGTGTGACCGAGTCGCTACGCATTCGTCGCAGCATCGAGCACAACCTGCTCACGACTCCGTACTCGGGTTACGACGCCATCACGTTGCAGCGCCGGCCGCGCGTGCTGTTCTTCTTCGTCGAGAGCTACGGCCGCATGCTCACGTCCGACCCGGCGCTCGCTCGTCCCTGGCTGCGCGAGCTGGCGAGCATGGAGCACGACTTGTCGCGCCGCGGCTGGCACTTCGCCAGCGCGTACAGCGAAGCGCCGGTCAGCGGGGGGCGCTCCTGGCTTGCGCATGCCAGCGTGTTCACCGGCACGCGCATCTCGCATCAGGCGCTGTTCCAGCGCGTGGTCGCCGATCGGCCAGGCGCGGCACCCAGCTTGGTTCGGTTCCTGCGTCGGCAGGGTTACAACACAGTGTTGCTCGCTCCCGGCGACTCGGAGCGGCTGGGGGTTCCGATCGTGAATTACTACGGCTACAATCAAGCCTTGCGAGCACAGCAGCTTCACTACACCGGGCCTGGTTTCGGTTGGGGCACCATCCCCGACCAGTACAGCGTGACCTACGCACAGGACCACTACCTGCGTGGCTTGCCCGAGGCGTCGCTCGTCGTGTTCAACCTGGTGTCCTCGCATGCGCCGTGGCGAAGGGTCCCGCAGCTCATGAACGACGACCGATCCGTCGACGCTTACAGGCGCCAGGTGCGGCAACCGTCACGGCCGGGTGGGTCAGGGCCGAGTGCCGCAAGCGCGATCGTCTCCGCGCTGGAGAGCTACTCGCGCACGCGTCCGCGCTGGAACGGACCGATGACCGCACACTTGCCCGCGGCGTACCTCCGCTCGGTGATCTACGACCTCGAGCTGATTCGCCGCTACCTGCGCGACCAGTCCGGAGACACGCTGGTGGTCGTGATGGGTGATCACCAGCCGCCGCTCATCACCGCGCCCGAGGCCGACTTCGACGTGCCGATCCACGTGTTCGCGCGCGACCGCACGCTCCTGCATGAGCTGTTTGCACGCGGGTTTTCTGCCAGTTTGCATCCACACCCGCGGTACCCGACGGTCGTGCGCCACGAGGCGTTGTTCTCGCTGCTCGTGCGCACGCTCGTCCGCAGCTGCGCGCCCGGCGTGCCGATGCCACCGCTGTTGTCGCGGGGCGCGAGGCTCGACCCGTGACTGGTCGCAGCCGCGGACGCATCGAGTCGCGCGCACTCTGGCGGTTTTGCCAGTATGCTTCCGCGGCAGCCTGCGCACCGCCATTCAGTCATGAGCCAACGTACCTCACGAGCGTTTTGGATCACGGGGCCCGGTCGCGGCGAGCTGCGTGCGTCGGAGTTGCCCGCGCTCGCCGTCGGCGACGCGCTCGTGCAAGCGCTCTACAGTGGCGTCAGCCGTGGCAGCGAGACACTCGCCTACCGGCACGAGGTGCCCACGAGCGAGCTGCACCGCATGCGCGCACCTCACCAGCTCGGCACGCTGCCGGATCCGGTGAAATACGGCTATGCGAGCGTCGGGCGTGTGCTCGAAGGGCCGGCCGAGCTGCGCGACCGCGAGGTGTTCTGCCTGTATCCACACGACAGCCACTACGTCGTGGCGGCGAGCGCGCTGTCCCCGCTGCCCAGCGACGTTCCCGCTGCGCGTGCGGTGCTCGCAGCCAACATGGAGACCGCAGTGAACGCACTCTGGGACGCGGCACCCCTGCTCGGTCAGCGCACTGCGGTCGTGGGTGCGGGCGTTGTGGGCTGTCTCGTCGCGTACTTGCTCGGCAAGATTCCGGGGACCGAGGTCACGCTCATCGACCGACACGCGGACCGTGCGCAGGTGGCGGCACGGCTGGGCGCGGGTTTCTGCTTGGTGGGTGATGCGCCGCGTGAGCTCGACTTGGTCGTGCACGCCAGCGGCAGCGCCGACGGACTCGTCACTGCGCTGTCGCTGCTGCGTGACGACGCGATGCTGCTCGAGCTCAGCTGGTACGGCACGCGCTCGGTCGCGCTGCCGCTTGGTGAAGCCTTTCACTCACGCCGGCTGCAGCTGCGTTCGTCGCAGGTCGGGCAGGTTGCGCCGGCGATGCGAGCCCGCTTCACACGTGAGCAGCGCTTGCGGCTCGCGCTTGGGCTGCTGCGAGATCCGGCGCTCGACGTGCTGATCAGCTCGGAGAGCAGCCTCGAAGAGTTGCCGCAAACCATGGCGCAGCTCGCTGCGCTCGAGTGTCGCGCCTTGTGTCATCGCGTGCGTTACTGACCCGACAGCAACAGGATTAGGAGTTCGCCATGTACAGCATCGCCGTCCGTGACCACGTGATGATCGCGCACTCCTTTCGAGGCGAGGTGTTCGGACCGGCGCAACGCTTGCATGGAGCCACCTACGTGGTCGACGCCGAGTTGTTCGCAGCGGCGCTGGATGCCGACGGTTTGGTGGCCGACATCGGCCGCGCTCGCGACGCGCTGCGCGCGGTGCTGGCAGAGCTCGACTACCGCAACCTCGACGAGGTCGCGGCGTTTGCCGCGCGCAACACCACGACCGAGTTTCTGGCGGGGGCCGTGTTCGAGCGTCTGCGCGTCAAGATCGTGGCAGGTGAGCTCGGCGCCGAGGCGCGACGACTGTGCAAGTTGCGCATCACGCTGAGCGAGTCTCACGTCGCATGGGCCAGCTACGAAGCCGAGTTGGTGGCAGGTTAGTACTACTGCTCCCAATTCATGTCAACACAGCTTGGCACGCGGATCGTCTCGTGATCTAAGGTTGCATGCACACGAGACTTGAAGCGGAAGCCGTTGAGCAGTGGCATGCGTACCTCGATGGTGTTGGCAGCACGCTGCGCGACAA
>JADGRE010000017.1 GCA_017881185.1 Pseudomonadota bacterium
TCGGTGCCTTCGGGAACCTCTTGCAGCAGCACCTCGAGCATGGAGTCGCCGGCTTCGGCGGGAAACTCGCTCGAACGCCAGGCCGCGACGATGCGTCGGCTCGGCTCGAGCTCGAGGTAGCGGCCGGTGATGTAGCCGTCCCACGCGCTGTAGGCGCCGCCGACGCGCGGGTCGGATGTGGCGCCAGCGCCTGTCATCGCAGAATGTCCTGCTCCGTCGAGCCAGGCTTCGTAGATGGTCTCCGGGTCGGTCGAGATGACCGTGCTGACACAAACATTTTCCGCCATGGCGAGCTCCTTCGTACCTAAGCGACCAGCGCAGACATAGTAGTTACTGGTGTTTTCTTCAAGTGAGACGGGTAGCCGTGCTTCGTGTCACCATGAGCTTCGCGCATGGATCACGAGCTGAGCGCCACGGTAGCCGAGAGTAGCGCCGAGCCCAAGCGCGTCGCCAAGCGTTCGGTCCCGTGGCTCTTGCTCAAGCTGGCCGTCACGGGGCTGGCGATTGCGTACGTCGCACACCAGGTCGACCTGCCGGCGTTGCGTGTCTCGGTCAGTCGCCTGAGCGCGACCGCGGTGGTTGTGGCCCTGGCCCTGTTCATGGCCACCTTCTTTCTGGGAGCGCTGCGCTTTCGCTTGATTCTCGGCGCCTATGGCGCCGACAAGCTGCCCGGCTTGCTCTACCTCTATCGCCTGTACTTGATCGGCCTCTTCTACAACACTTTCTTGCCGGGCGCGGTCGCGGGCGATGTGGTACGGGGCGTGGTCGTGCGCTCGGCGTTCTCCACGGGTGCCGCCACCTCGGGCCTCGCGGTCGTGTTCATCGAGCGCATCATGGGTCTGCTCGGGCTGTTCCTGCTGGTGAGCGTGGTGACGCTGTGGCACCCCTTCGCCGACCTGCCAGGGCTCTCTTGGTTTGCCGCGCTCGGCGCGCTGGGAGCGCTCGTGGGCGTGTGGCTCTTGGCTCACTTGCCACGCATCGTGCACCTACTGCCACGGCGCCTGGCACTCATCGTGAACGACATCCCTTCCCCGCGGGCCATCGCGCCGCTGTTCGCTGCAGTGCTCGTGTCGATGCTGACGCACGCCATGGTTGCAGTTGCAGGTCACGGTTTGCTGCAGACCTTGCACACCCGAGCCACGCTGGCCGATTCGCTGGTCGTCATTCCCACCGCGGCCGTCGCGATCTTCATTCCCATCACGGTCGCCGGCGCCGGTGTGTCGGAGGCCGCCTACGTCGGGTTCTATGGCCACGTGCACGTCGCCAGCAGTGACGCCCTGGTGGTTGCGCTCGGACTGCGGGCAGTGCAAGCGATCAGCGGCCTGATTGGTGGCGTGCTCGCGCTCGTGCGTCCGCTCGCAGCAGACGTCCAGGACGCGCCGATCTGAGCGCTGCCAGCGCTTCACCACATCGGCCTACTCGGCATGTTTGTTACGCTGGACCTGCGCAACTGCTAGCCTTGCTTTGGTGACCAGCGTGCAACTGCCGGCCGATTCCCGACTGCGTCGCGTGCTCGACTTCGCGTTCTTTCCGTACCGCGGGTTCTTGCTGCACCAAGACTCGACCGCGCTGCTCACCAGCCTGCGCGACGAGCGCATGCGTGAAGTCGCACGCCACTGCGTGGGTCGCGTGCTCGACCTCGGCTGCGGACCCGGCAACCTGTTCATCCGCAAGTTCTATCCGAACGGCATTGGCGTCGACGTCTTCCGGTATCCGGACCTGAGCGACGAGCAGATCATCGACGACCCATGTCATCTGCCATTCGCAGACAGCTCGTTCGATACGGTGACTTTGATCGGGGTGGGCGGCCACATTCCGCGCGCGATTCGCAAAGCGGAGTTCAGCGAGCTTGCGCGCGTGATCAAGCCGGGCGGGCGCTTGGTCATGACCGAGGGCGAGCCGGTGACGCAGTACATCTTGCACAAGTGGATCGCCCTGGTCGACCGCGTGTTCAAGACGAGCTGGGATCTGGACGGGCAACGTGGCATGCACGAAGAGGAGGAGTACGCGATGGCGACGCGAGAAATCCTCGAGCTGTACGCGCACGCCAACTTCGAGATCTTGGGAATTCACAGGTTCCAGTGGGGCCTGAACAAAGTCTTCGTCGGCGTGAGTCGAAAAGCTTGAGCGCGCGTGATCAACCTCGCCCCTGACCCAGACGCCGCACCCACGCTCACGCTGCTCGTGCCCGGGCGCAACGAAGAGCGGCACATCGGCGGGCTGCTCGACGACCTGGCGCGGCAGCCATTCGTGCAGCGCATGGGCAAGCGCTTCGAGGTCATCGTGATCGACGACGGCAGCACCGATCGCATGGCCGAGGTCGCCTCTTCCAAAGCGCCGGCGTTCTCGAATTTGCGCGTGCTGCGTCTGGAGCAGAACGTCGGCAAGGGCCGGGCGCTGCAGCGTGCGCTGGGCGAAGCGACCGGTGACATCATCGGCTTCGTCGATGGAGATCATACCTTCGAGCTGTCGGCGATCGAGCGCTTCTACGACGAAATTCGCGCCGGCGCCGATCTCGCAGTCGGCAACCGCCGCGCATCTGCAACCGTGTTCCATCTGCATCCGGACACGATCCCCTACATCCATCTGCGTGCGTTCGTCGGTGAGCGCTTCAACGATCTGGTGCGGCTGCTGACGAAGCTGACGTTGCTGGATACGCAGTGCGGCTTCAAGTTCTTTCGGCGCGAGGCGGCCCGCGTAGCGTTTTCGCGCATGCGGGTCGGCGGCTTCGTCTTCGACCTCGAGCTGTTGCTGACCGCGAATGCGGCCGGCTACCGCATCGTGCCGCTGCCGGTCGCGCTCAACTACAAGAACCCGGAGCCGCTGGCCGAAGTCTTCACGATGTCTCAGTCGGTGTCGTTGGCGTTTGCGAGGGTCATCGTCAACCAACTCGCTGGACACTACAGACCGTGAGCGGCGGTGTTCCTGTGACGAACGACGCCTCCTCGGCCGCAGTGCCGGCCGCGACGGCACAAGCGAGCTGGCGCGAAGCGCGGTGGCTGCCGCTGATCGTGCTCGCTTATGTCGTAGCTTACGTTCGGGCCATCGGCTTCGCGCTGGTCTGGGACGATCAGCTACTGACCCAGCACGGGACGTTCAATGCGTCGCTCGGGCGCTTGCTCTTGTCCCCACAGCAGGCACTGCTCGACGAGACTGCGCTGCACACGCGCGGCGCCAGCGTCACGCAGGACAGCTATCGACCGCTGGAGACCTTCTCGCACGTCGTCGATCTGCGCTGGCTCGGTGGGACACCGGCCGCGATGCACGCTCACAATCTGCTGCTCGGCGCGCTCGCGATCTGGTTGGCGCACACCGTCCTCTTGCGCCTGATGTTGCGTCGCGAGGCGGCGCTGTGCACGGCTCTGTTCGCGCTGCATCCGCTGCAAGTCGAGGCGGTTGCGTACGTGTCTGCGCGCGGTGACCTGCTGGCGGCAATCGGCGCGTTGCTGTCGGTGTTGTGCGCGCTTTGTGCGTTCGATGCCTCGCGTGCCAGCGCGCGCTTCGGCTGGTGCGTGGCTGCGTCGCTGAGCTTCGCTGCGTCGTTGTTTGCGAAGGAGGCCTACGCGGGCGTACCTGCACTCGTGCTGGGCCTTGCGCTGGCGCGGCCCGAGCGCGGCTTTCGCGACAGTCTGCGCGCCGCCGCGCCGGTCGTGTTGGCGCAAGTGGTCGGGTTCGGCGCGTATCTAGGCCTGCGCACGTTGGCGATGGGCGCGACCGTCGCAAACGTCGGTCGCGCGCCGTGGCAGGCGGTGCTCGCGTGGCCGGCAATCACGCTGCAGTACGCAAGAACCTTTCTGCTTCCGCTCGATCTCTCGATCGATCGCGCGCCGGACACGGCGCTCGTGCTTGTCGGTTGGGTCGTGATCGTCGCCGCTGGCGTGGGACTGTATCTGCTGTGGCGCCGCCCCGAGCTGCGGCCACGGCTCGCGCCAGGCTTGCTCGGTCTTGGCTGCGCGTTGATCTTGCTCGGCCCTGCAGCGGTGGCCGTTAACACGACCGAGGTGCTGGCCGACAGGTACGCGTACCTCGCCGTGCTTGCGTTCGCGTACTGCTTGCTGCAGCTCTACGCCGCCGTGCGCGCGGCTCCGGCGCGGCGTCCGCTCGCTTTGCTCGGCATCGGCTGGGTGCTGATGTTGGCGTTCGTGCACGTGGGTCAGCTCGAATCGTTTCGCGACAACTGGGCGTTGTATGCGCACGACGCAGCGTTCGCGCCCACAAGCTCCATGGCCCAATACAGGCTGGGCTATCTGCTGGCGCGACGTGGAGACATGCCCCGTGCGCGCACTTACTTCGAACGCGCGCTGCAGCTCGATCCGGTCAATGCCAAGGCCCACAACAACCTCGGCACCGTCCTGCTCGAGCAAGGCGAGCTGTCGCGGTCCCAGGCCGAGCTCGAGGCCGCCATCGCGTTGACCCCCGGACTCAACTACCGGGCATGGTACAATCTTGCGGAAGTGCGCAGGCGCCAGGGCGATGCGCGCGGCGCTTGTGCCGCGGTGCACGAGTCCCTCGCGATCAACCCGGCGTACGACAAAGCACGCTCCGAGCTGCGCGCGCTCTGCGACGACCCAGCGGCGCTACCGTCTCCATGAAGCCTCTCTACATCGCCGACGACTACGGGCATGCACCCAGCATCGATCGCGCCATCATCGAGCTCGCCCGAGCGCACGCCATCGACGGCACTTCGGTGCTCGTCACCACGCGCGAGCTCGGGCATCTGCCGGCGCTGCGCGAGCTGCCGCAGCTGCGCGTGGGCTTGCACCTGTGTCTCACCTGGGGCCGAGCGGTCGCGCCAGCCGGGCGCCTGGGCAGCTTGGTCAGGCGCGACGGAAGCTTCGGCGGGCTCGATCGACTCGCGCGCCTGTGGCTCACGGGTAGGCTGGAGCACGCTGCGCTGCGCACCGAGATCGCCGCGCAGCTGGAACGCTTGCGCACCGGCGCTGGACGCGTCGATTTCGTCGACGGGCATCAGCACGTGCAACTCTTGCCGCCGGTGTTGCGCGCGCTCGAAGAGGTGATTTCCAGCATGTCGCTCGGCCCGCTGCGTGTGCGCTTGGGTCTGCTCGGCGCAGGTCGCTTGCGGCATCGCTTGCTGCTCAACGGCTTGGTGGGCTTGCGCCGTGCCTGGCCGCGACCGCTGCCGTTCTCCAGCACGCAGCGCATGGTCGACTACGAGGGCTTCTCCGAAGGCGCGGCGTGTCGGCGCAGCACCGAGGTCATGCTGCACGTCGCGCATCCCGAAGTTGCCGACCCGAGTCTCGACGCCACCAGCTACAGCTACACCGAGCGCGTCGAGCAATTCATGCGCCGCAGCCGAGCTGCGCGAGGTGCCGCATGAGCGACTCGGCGACCGTCCTGCGTTGGGCTGTATCGAAGACGTTGCGCTCGCAAGCCGATCGCTACATGGACGAGCACCCCCACGCCTGCTTCGCGCACAATGCGCCGTGGCGCCGCACGATCTGGGAGTGCTACCGCATCCCCACGCCCACGTTGACGGCATTGCGCGCCGGCCGTGTGGTCGGGGCCGCGCCCTTCAGCTTGCTTTGGAATCCTTTCGCAGGCCCGTACGCGGTGATCGGCCCGTTTGCATCGTACGCCAACGTCTTGGCCGACGACGACGCCATCGCTTCCGAGCTGTTGCGTCGCGCGGCCGGAGATCTCGCCAAGCTCGGCATTCAGCACCTGCGCGTGCGCAGCACGACCCCGCCCGCGAGTGTCGCCCCGCTGGCAGAACGCTGCACGCCCAACCGGTTCATCCACCCGCGCGTCGACACCCGCGTCGGCGAGCAGGCATTGTGGAACGACGCCCTCGAAGTGCGGGCACGCAACGCGGTGCGCAAGGCACGCAAGCTCGGTGTGCAAGTGAGCCAAGTGCGAGAGCTGCGCGACTTCATGCAGGTCATCGACGCCGGCAATCGGCGGCTGGGCTCGCCGTTTCACGGCGCGCGCTACTTCGAGTTGCTGCGTGCGCATCACGGCGAGCGCCTGGAGATGTTGATCGCGACCGTGTCGGGCCGACCTGCGGCGGTGGCCGTGAACCTCGTCGATCGCGGAGGTCTGTACTACGTCTACGGCCAGAACGTCGCCGAGCTGCGCTCGACGGCGGCCAATGCGCTGCTGATCTGGCACATGCTCGAATCCGCCTGCGCGCGCGGTCTGTCGTACGTGGACCTCGGGCGCAGCGAGATCGGATCACCACATCAACACTTCAAGCGTCAGTGGGGTGCGACGGATCTGCCGATGTGGGATCAGTGCATCGCAGCTCGCGGCGAGACCCTGCCCGACCTGACGCCCACCAACCCCGAGTTCTCCAGCATGCAGACGACATGGTCGAAGCTGCCGTTGTCCGTTACGCGGCGGCTGGGACCGTTGTTGATTCGAGGCTTCGGGTGAGCGGCTTCGGGTGTCGCTGAATTTTCAAACTGACCCACTTGCCATTCTCGCGTAGATTGCGCGCATGCCCACGGTGCGCATCAGGCCTGGACACGTGAGACCCTTGTGGGCCGGACACCCGTGGGTGTACGCACAAGCCATCGCCTCCATCGACGGCACACCCGCGGCTGGCGACGCAGTCGACGTCGTCGACCCGCAAGGCAAGTGGCTCGGCGCAGGGTTCTATTCGCCGAAGTCGGCGTTCGCCGTGCGCATCTTGAGTCGCCAGCACGGCGAAGCGCTCGACGCCGCATTCTTCGAGTCGCGGCTGCGCGCAGCCCGCGCGCTGCGCCGCGACTGGCTCGGCCTGCCCAACGCACAGACGACCGGCTATCGCCTGGTGCACGCCGAGGGCGACGGGCTGTCGGGCTTGATCGTCGACATCTACGACGACGTCGCGTGTGTGCAGCTGCTCACTGCCGGTATGAAGCGGCGTGAAGCCGAGCTGTTCGCGGCCATCGCCAAGGTGACCGAAGCGCGCAGCATCCTCGAAGTGCCGAGCCACGACCATCAAGCCATCGAAGGCTTCAGCGTGGAGTCGCGCGTGGTGCACGGCCCCGCGGTCGATGCGTTGCGTTTCAGCGAGCTCGGCTTCGCCTACGAGCTGCCGGCGCAGAGCATGCAGAAGACCGGCTTCTACTTCGACCAGCGCGACAACCGCGCGCGCCTGCAAGCGTTGTGTCACGGTCGGCGCGTGCTCGACGCCTTCTGCTACATGGGAAGCTTCGCGCTCTCTGCCGCTCGCGGGGGCGCCCGGGAAGTGCTCGCGCTCGATCGCTCCGAAGCTGCGCTCGCGGCCGGTGGGCTCGTCGCGCAGCGCGCAGGTCTCGCCGAGCGCATTCGCTACGAGCGCGCCGACGTGAAGAAGACGCTGCCGGAGATGATCGTGCGCGGCGAGCGCTTCGACGTGATCGTGCTCGACCCGCCCAAGCTCGCGACCAGCGTCAAGCACCTGGAGCGCGCGCGCAAAGCCTATCGACACTGGAACAGCCAAGCGCTGCGCTTGGTCGAGCCGGGCGGTCTCTTGGTCAGCTGTTCGTGCTCGGCCGCGATGCAACCGCTCGACTTCGTGCGCACGCTCGCGCTGTCGGCCGCCGACGCGGGGCGCGAGCTCAGCTTGCTCGAGCTCGGTGAACAAGCGCCCGACCACCCCACGCCCGCCGCGTTCGACGAGGGCCGCTACTTGAAGGCCGCCTTCCTGCGCGTGTCCTGAAATGGCAGCAGCGCCGTGAAATCCAGAACCGCGAGGCGCCGCTCGCTCTCGCTTGTTCACTCGGCTGCAGCGCGCTCGCTCTGGGGCCGCGCTGCTGATGCGAGCGTTGGATCCGGTCGCTCTTCTCGCCCGAGCAGCTTACGCATGCCGCGCCGCGTGCGCTGACGCAGGCTCTCCACGGCCAGGTACACCACCGGCACCACGACCAGCGTGAGGAAGGTCGAGGAGATCACGCCGCCGATGACCGCGGTCGCCATGGGCGCGCGGAACTCGGAGCCGATGCCTTTGCCGAGCGCAGTCGGCAGCATGCCGAGCACCATCGCGAAGGTGGTCATCAAGATCGGTCGCAAGCGCCGCGGGCCCGCTTCCAGCATGGCGTTTACCGGCGTCATGCCTGCCCGCTGAAACTGAATCGCGGCGTCCACCAGCAAGATCGCGTTCTTGGTGACGAGGCCCATCAAGAGCACGATGCCGATCTGCGAGCCGAGCGAGATCGCCGCGCCGCGCAGGAACAAGCCGAAGAACGCGCCGATCATCGCCAGTGGTAGCGAGATCATGATGGTGATCGGGTGGATGAAGCTCTCGAACTGCGAGGCCAGCACGATGTAGATGAACAACGCCGCCACGCCGAACGCCAAGCCGAAGGCGGCATCGCTGTCGTTCATGTCGCGCACCATGCCCATCCACTTGGCTTGGTAGCCGGCAGGCACGAGTGAGCCCAGCTGCTTGTCCAGGTCCTTCACGATGTTGCCCATCGGACGGCCTTCCGCCGCGGAGGTGATGCGGATCTGACGCGCGCGATCGAGGCGCAAGATCTCCGCTTCGCCTTTGCCCGGACGAATGTGCGCGACGTCGCCCAGGTGCACGCCGCCAGCGCTGCTCAGCGGTAGTCGCGCCAGCACGTCGGCATCGCGGCGGTCGCGCTCGCGCAGCCGCACGCGGATGTCAGTCTCGTCTTCCTCGCCGCGGAAGTTCTTGCCGCGCAGCTTGCCGGCCAGCTCGCCGTCGAGCGCGGTGCGCAGCGTCATGCCGATGAGCGACATCGGCAGGCCGTACTGCGCGGCCATGGCGCGATCGACCTGCACGCGCATCTCGCCCTTGGGCTCGGTGTAGTTCACCGACACGTCGGCGGCACCGGGGATCTTGCGCAGCGCCGCCGCGACCTTCTGCGCCGTGGGCACCAGCACGTCGTACGAAGGGCCCTGCACCACGACCATGATCGGGTTTTCTCCCTCCGGCGCGCCTTCCATGATGGGCACCAGCGTGGTGTGCACCGTGGCTTCCGGCAGCGTCTCGGTCGCGATCTTGTGCGCGACGGCCTGCAGGTCCCAGACGCTGCGGCCTGGGCGGCTCGGCTTTTGTCCGATGTCGACGCGGTACTTGGCCTTGTACACCTCGCCGCCCGGGCCCAGTGTGCTGAACACGATCTTGAAGCGCGGGTCGGCCATGAGCTTCTGCTCCACGAGCAGGCTGCGCGCGGAGGTCTGCGCCAGCGAAGTATCGGACGCGAACTCGAGCGTCATGATGAACTGGCCGCGGTCTTCGGGCGCCATGAACTCGCCGCCGACAGCTGCAGCGAGCTTGACGCTGCCGTAGAGCGCCGCGACCGCGATCGCCACCACGACCAGCCGGTGATTGACCGCCCAGTGCAAGAGCCACCGGTAGCCCGCGTCGATCTTGTCGAACACCCAGCCGAGCCCGTTCGAGATCGGTGCGAAGACGCCCTTCGGATGCTCTCTCTCGCCCGGCGCCAGACGCTTGGCCAGGCGTGCCGACAGCATCGGATCGAGCGTGAACGCCACGAACATCGACAGCAGCACCGCGCAGGTGATGGTGAGCCCGAACTGCTTGAAGAACTGCCCCACGATGCCGGTCATGAACGCGATCGGCACGAACACCGCCACGATGGTCATGGTCGTGGCAAGCACCGCCAGCGCGATCTCGCTCGTGCCCTTGGACGCAGCCACCTCCGGGCTCTCACCCAGCTCGAGGTGACGGAAGATGTTCTCACGCACCACCACGGCGTCGTCGATGAGCAAGCCGATGGCCAGCGACAGCGCGAGCAAGGTGACCATGTTCAAGCTGAAGTGCTGGATCCACATCATCAAGAACGTGCCGATGACCGCAGTGGGCAGCGCCAGACCCGAGATGAAGGTGGAGCGCAGGTCGCGCATGAAGAACAGAATCACCAGGATCGCCATGGCGCCGCCGAACACGATGGCGTCTTCGACTTCGTGCGCGTTGGCGTTGATGTACAGCGACTGATCGATGAGCAGGTTCGTGGCCAGGCCCTTGGGCAACTGGGGTCGCAGCTTGGCGAGCGCGGCCTTCGTGTCCTCGGCCACGCGTACGGTGTTGGCGTTGCTGGCCTTCACGACTTGAAACGCCACGGCCTCGTGGCCATTGGCGCGCACCAGCGTGCGCTGCTCCTTGAAGCCGTCGCGCACTTCGGCCACGTCGCCGACGCGTACGCGGCTGCCGTCGGGGCCCGCGAAGAGCACCGTGTTGCGCACGTCCTCGAGCGTCTCGAACTGTCCGAGCGTGCGCACGCTGACTTCCCGCGTGCCCGCGGTGTAGTGCCCGGCAGGGATCGACGCGTTCTCGAGCTCGAGCTTCTGCACCACCACGCCTGGTGACAGATGCAAAGATTCCAGACGCACCGGGTCGAGCTCCACCTGCACTTCGCGCTCGCGACCGCCCACGATGTCGACGCGCGCCACTCCGGGCACTTGTTCCAGCTGCGGCTTGATTTGATCGTCGACGATGTCGCGCACCTGGTTCGACGCAAACGGCCCCGAGGCCGTGTACACGAGCACTGGCGCCGCGGCGACGTCGAACTTCTGGATGATGGGTTCCTCGGCGTCGGCCGGCAGCTTGTTGCGCACGGCGGCGACGCGGTCGTGGACTTCGTTCACCGCCTTGTCGAAGTCGGCGCCCATCTTGAACGCCACGAACACGCTGCCCACGTTGTCGCGCGACGACGACTCCACACGATCGATGTAGTTGAGTGCGACCACCGCCTCTTCGATGGGCTTCACCACTTGCCGCTCGATGTCCTCCGGCGATGCGCCGGGATACACCACTGTTACGTTCACCAGCGGCAAGGTCACGTCCGGATACAGGTCAGTATCCAGGCGCATGAAACCCAGCCACCCCAGCGACACCAGGCCCAGCGTGATCATCGTAGTGAACACGGGCCTGCGAATGGCGATGTCGCTGATGTTCATGCGCTTTGCCTTGCTGCTGTCGGCAGCACCCAGGTCACATACGCGCCGACCGACCGGTATGCGTGGTGCGCACGCGTTCAACGCGGCGTGACGGTCGCGCGCACGTAGCTGCCGGCCACCAGCACGCGATCGGGATTGGGGACTTCCACCTCCACGGGCGCACGCCGGCTCACCGGCTCGAGCGAGCGCAGCACCACGCGCACACGGCCGATCACCGCAGCGCTCGCCGTCTCGATCGACACCCGATCGCCCACATGGATGCGCGGCAGGTCGGCTTCGGCCACCGTGGCGCGCAGCGTGAGCCGATCGAGCTCTTCCACGCGCAACAGAGGCACGCCCGGCGCTACGAATTGTCCAACGCCATCGGGCACGCGCACCACCTCGCCGTCGAAGGGCGCCTTCAGCTGGTAGTTGGCCAGCACGACCGCAGCCAAATCGCGCGCGGCGCGCGCCGTGAGCACGGCAGCCTTCGCGACGTCAGCCTGCAAGCGCAAGGTAACGGCTTGGCTGCCCGGCGCCGCGTTCGCAGCAGCGAGCGAAGTGGCGCGCGTTTCACTGTCTTTCACCAGGGCCAGCTGCGCCTCGGCCTGTTCCACTGCGGCTTGCGCCTGCGCGAGCTGCCCGCGCGCCTCGACGTCGCTGATCAGCGCGAGCAGCTGACCTTTCTTCACGCGCTCGCCGCGCTTCACCTTCATCGCGGCGAGTTGGCCACCGACTTTGAACGCAAGATCTGCCGCCTCCTGTGGGCGAAGATCGCCCGCCAGCTCGAGTGCGCCGTTGCTCAGGTTCTCAGCGGGCGTCGCGTCGGCGTGTTGCGCTTGCTGCGTGCCGCTGGCTTCGGCAGCGCTCGGTGCGGTGACGTCGGTCGCCGCGGAAGCTCGAGCCGCAGGCAGCTCGCGGGCGTTTGCACTGGCACTGGGTTCGCGGTCGCGCGCTTGCGCGGTGCAACCCGCGAGCACCATCAGCCACAGCACAAGCTTGGGTGACACACACCCGCCCGCGGCGCCGGAATGCCCAATCATGACAACAACTCCTGTCCATTTCGAGTTTGATGCGTTGGCATATGGCATGCCAAGCATTTCGCCCGCACGAGCGCTGCAGGGTCGCGGTCAGTTGTCCGCAAGCAATCGGTCGGCGCGCGCAGTCGCGCTACCGCAGCGCCATCAGCGTCTTACGGCTTCGCGCAGCCGTCGCACGCGCAGGTCGACGAGGTCTTCGGCCACGCCCACGATGCGTCGCAAGCTCGAGGACTTCGACACGCCCGAGCGCCGTGGCCGGCACTTGATCATCACCTCGCGCACGCGCTTGTCGGCCGCCAGCATGCGGATCGGAAACTCGAAGTTGAGGAAGAAGGTGTCGGGCGGCAACTGCTCGGGCACCATCAACTCGCGCCTGAACAAGTACGGCCCTTCGCAGCGCAAGAGCACGCCGTGCACCGCGAAGATCAGCGCACGCAAGCTGAACGACAAGACAGCGCGGTACGCACCGTCGCCGCGGTGATCGTAGTTGGAGAAGACCATGTCGACGTCACCGCGCGCCGCCGCTGCGCGCAGCGTGCCGATCGCGGCAGGCTCGATCTGTCCGTCCGCCGGCAAGAACGTCACCCACTGCCCCGAGCAGACCTTCACCGCGCTCTTCAATGCGGCGCCGATCCCGCGGTTGCGCTCGTGCCGCAAGAGCTGGCAGCGCGTGCCCTCGAGCGCTTGCTTCGCTACGTCGAAGCTCGCGTCGCTGCTGCCGTCGTCGATGAACACCACCTCGGCCAGCGGCTCGTGCTCGGCCAACCACGCCAGCAGCTCGCGCAGCACCGGGCCCACGTTCTGCGCCTCGTTGTAGGCAAAGACGATCACCGACAGGCTGACGTGGGCCTGGGTGTTGCGCTCGGTAGCGGGCTCGGAGCGGGGCTGGGACATGTTTCGGGTGCGCGGGGCGCCATCGTAGCGAAGCCCAAGAGGCCTAGCCAGAGAGCGGCGAGACAGTGGAGCGCGCCGGGCGCACATGTCGCCTGCATGCTGATCACACGGCAGTGCACGAGCGATCCTGCCGGCCGCGAACGACGCTGGCTATTGCTCCTCGTCGCGCCTTGCCCTGCGCGCCCCGTCCTACGCGACAACACTTCTCAACCCCTCGGTCAGAGCACTAGTGTTGCGTCTCGAACGCCTGCACGGCTTCGGGCAACTGTGCGTCAGCCGCAGCGCGCAGATACGGTACGGCCGCCGCAGGCCCTGCGCTTGCCGCCAACATGCTGGCGGCAAGGAACAAGTTGCGTGCCGGATCACCGAGCGCTGCGCCGCGTTGCCAACGCGGCAGCTCTGTCGTCAGTGTGGGTAGCATCTCCAACTCGATCGGTGCCGGCTTCGCCGCCGCCTTCGGCAGCATGTCGTTCGGCACACCCGCCAGCAGCGTGACGAACGCCAGACGCGGCGCGCCCGCTCGCCACAGCGATTCACCCACGAAATACGCCACATCGGCGATGGCACCCGCCGCCGAGGGCGAGCCCTCGCCCAAGAGCGCGAGCTGGCTCCCGAGGAGCTTCGCGGCAATCGGCTGAGCAGCGCGCGGCTCGTCAGCACAGGCTGTGCCGGTTCGCAAGTACAGTCCGCCCACGCAGGCGCGCAGCCCCAGCTCCTGTGCGAGCTCGAAGCGCTCGAGCAGCACAGCTCGCTGCGCATTGGCGTGCAGCCAGCGCTGCACGCGCCCGCTCTTGCCGCCCGGGCCGCGCAACGCGAAGGGCGAGAGCTGTGGGTGCAATTGCGCGATGCGCTCCCAGTGCCAGCTGGAGCTCGCGAGGCCATACACGAGCACGCTCACATCGGGCCGCTGGTGTTCTTCTTCTTGCAGGTAGAAGAACGCGCCAGCGAACAAGTCGCCTTCCGCAATTACGAGCGCATCGCGTGGTGCCTCGTGCAGCACTTGCTCCGCCAGACGGCGCGCCAGGTGGTCGCGGCAGCGCGTGCGAGCGAACACGTTCGGAGTCGCTGCGAACGACGCGAGCAAGAGGCAGAGCGCGAGCAGCATCGCCGCGCCGCGTCTGCCGGCGTCGAACGCTTCCGCGCAGAACGCTGCGGCCCCCGCCGCCGCGAGCCACAGCGCGCTCGCGACGTAGCCGTTGTAGTCGGGCACATCCAGGTTCCACACCACGTTGAACGACACCGCGGCGACGAGCAGCGTCGAGAGCAGCAGGTACGCGCTGCGACCGAGCGTGCTGCGTCGGCCCAAGCTGAGGTGCCCGGCCAGGCCCAACCCCAGCACGGGCAGCAGCCAGTTCGTGGTCGCCCACTGCAACCACGCAAGCCCGTGCGAGAGCCACTGCGCTGCCGTGATCTGTTGGTTGTGCGCGTAGTCGCGCAACGACAGATAGCGCCACACGCTGCCAGCATCGCGCGGTGCACCCCACAGCATTACGTCGTGCCGCTGCACCACCAGTGGCAGATATACATAAGGCAATAGGCCCAGCACGCCACCGGCCACCGCCAGCGCGAGCGCACGCGTCCGCAGCTGGCCGGCGGCCATGCGCGCCACGATGGCCGGTGCGAGCGCGAGCCCGGTGCACAGCGCGATCATCGGGTTGACGCACGCGCAAAGGCCGAGCGCGATGCCGGCCTGCAGCACAGCACGCTCCCCGTCGGATGCAACAGAGTGTTGTACAGCGGTCGGTTCGGCCAAACGCGCGCACGCCCACACCGCGAAGAAGGTCGCCAGCGCATACACCTCGACGCGTGTCGCCGGCTCCCACAGGCTCGCATGCAATGCCACGCCGGCGATGCACCAGGGAATCGCGCGCAGCGTGCTCGGGCGCGCACCGGGTCCAGCCAGCGTTTGCCCGAGGCTACTTGCCGGCACCAGCGTCAGCGCGCCAGGCAGCGCCGAAGCCAAGCCCGCGCCGAGCAAGTGCGGCATGGCCGGCAAGTGCGACAGCGCGAAGCCGAGCAGCGCATGCAGGGGCTGCCCCGGCGGATGCCCGAGCCCCAGCTGTACGGCTGCCAGTGTCAGCTCGCCGCTGTCGTAGAGCGACAGGTCGCGAGCCATCGTGGCCACGTAGTACGCAAAGAGCGCCGCGGTCGCGAGCCACACGGAGCCGTGTGCACGAAGCGACACACCGAGGGTCGGCAGCCCGGTCAGGGCATGGCTCGCCGTGGTGGGCGCTGACTGCAGCGCGGCACCGGCTGCGTTGGCCGGCTCTGCTGGCACGTGCTGCATGCTCAGCGATGTTCGCCGCCGCCGTGCGCATGGGTCAACCAAAGCGCGAAACGCACCGAGCCCACACTCGTAACGAACGTAGCGTGAGGTTCTACGAGTAGAGTGCTTGCCACAGCCGCGCGCCCGCGATACGAAATGTGCACAATTTGAGCACTGGCTTCTTGCAGCTCAGGCGGCCCGGCACAGGCCGTGCGCCGCGCGCCAAATGCTGGCTGGACACGGGGACCGCGTCTCGAAATGCTTTTCGTTTCAAGCACTTGAGTTGGTACTGCCGTATCCCTGCGATCCAAAGCGCATGCTCTCCGTGCCGACCCCCAGAGCCTCTGCCCACACCGCTCGGGTCTCGGTGCGCCTGCTCACGCCGTTCTTCAGTGCTATTCGCGCGCGTGGCCTACCGCTCGAGCCGGGTCTCACCTTTCTCGGTCTAACCGAGGCCGACCTCGACAACCCTGATCTACGCGTGAGCCACGCCGTGGCGGCCGACCTGCTCGGGCGCTCGATGCGCTGGATCGGCGATCGCGACTACGGATTGCACGCGGCGCAGTTCGCGCTGCCTGCGCATCTCGACGTGGTCGAGTACGTCGCGCGCGCGCAGCCGACGCTCGGAAAGGCCATCGAGATGGTGGTTCGTTACCACGCGCTGTTGCATGACGGTCTGCGGGGCAGCATCGAGGAGGTCGGTGACCGCTCGATCCTGCGCATCAGCTTCGCTCCGCTGACCATCCCGGAATCCGCCTACGAGTTCGCGCTGGCCGTGTATCTCATCGCAGCGCGTCGCATCACTGGCAACGCCACGTTGTCGCCGCTCGAGGTCCACTTCCAGCATCCGCGCCCCAAGAGTACTGCACTGCACTCGCAGATCTTCGGCTGCACTGTGCGCTTCGACATGACAGACAACGCGCTGATCTTCCCGCGTGCCCGCATGAGCATGCCGCTGGTTTCAGCTGACAGCGGTCTCGCCGAGATGCTGGCGCGCCACGCCGAGCACGCGCTGGCCGCGCTTGGCCGCACGACCACGCTGCCCGATCGCGTGCGACAGCTGGTGAGTCAGGACATCGCCAGTAGCCGCTTGGGTGCAGATGCCGTGGCCAAGCGTCTGGGTCTGAGTGCCCGCACCCTGCACCGGCGCCTCTCTGACGAAGGCACGAGCTACCGCGCCGTGGTCGACGAAGTGCGCCACGAGCTCGCCGTGCGCTACCTGCAAGACCCCAAGCTCTCGATCCGCGAAGTCGGCTATCTGCTCGGTTTCACTACCGGCCCCGCCTTCCACCGCGCCTTCAAACGCTGGACCCAAACCACCGCCGCCGCCTACCGCGAAGCCGCACGCAAGAAGAACTAGTGGTGGTGTCCGCCGGCGCCGTGGATATGACCGTGCTCCAGCTCTTCCTTCGTGCATGCGCGCACTTGCACGATCTCGATCGCGAAGTTCAGGCTCTCGCCGGCCAGCGGATGGTTGGCATCGATGGTCACGTCGTCGCCGGTGACGCCGGTCACGGTGACGATGACCATGCCTTCGGGACCGCGCGCCTGAAAGCGCATGCCTGTCACGATCTCGACGCCGTCTTCGAACGCTGCGCGCGGCACGGTCTGCACCTTGCTCTTGTCGCGCGGACCGTAGCCCTCTTCTGCAGAGACCTTGACGCTGAGCTTGTCGCCGGCAGCCTTGCCGACCAGCGCCTTCTCGAGGCCCTCCACGATGTCGCCTTGTCCGTGGATGTACGCGAGCGGCTCGTCACCCGCAGAGGAGTCCAACACTTCACCCGCGTCATTGGTCAGGGTGTAGTGGATCAGCACGGCCATGTCGTTCGCGATCTGCATGTGGGTTCTCTCGTGTTCAGAGTTCGAAACGGCTGGGTAGCGCAAGTGGGCGGCAAAAACCACCCCACAAGAGCGACGGATGTGAAGGAGATCGAGAGGTCGTTGCGCTGTGCGTGGCGAAAGGGGCGCGGCGGGGAGGGATGGGGGTCTCGGGCTCAAACAGTCCTCGGCGAGCGAGGCTGTTGAGCGACGCCATGAAATGCGAATGGGCCTGCGGAACTCGCCCAAGACCCCCATCCCTCCCCACCGCGCCTAGCTTCCAGCGCATGCGAATAACACCGGGCACAAGCCTCGAAACGAGCGTGCTGTTGCAATGGGCCACCCGTGTTCCTTCGCTTTGGTTGGTGACGCGTCATCGCAAGCCCCAGCCCCATGCGAAAGCCACGACAACGTCAGCCCCAACCTCCGTTAGCGAGCTGCTGCAACGGCGCGTCTGTCTTCCTTCGGAGTGGTTGGCGGAAACGTCACAGCGAGCTTCAGCTTGCGTGGCGCGCGGGGAGGGCGGGTCGCTGCTGGGCGAGTTCCGCAGGCCCAGCCGCATTTCATGACGTCGCCCAACAGCCTCGCTCGCCGAGGACTGTTTGAGCCCGGCAGCGACCCGCCCTCCCCGCGCGCCCCCTTAGGTCAAACTCTCAATTTGACAGCTGCAACCCGCCCGCTACAGATGGAAGAACTCTCGAATGCGTTGCAACAGATCGCGTTGATCCATTTCGACAAGGGTCTTGCGGTTGGCGAGCTCTTCGCGCACTTCGGTCTGCTCCACCCTGCGCTCGGCCAGCTGTGCTGCCACCTTCTCCGCGAGATCGGTGCGGCGTTCCAGCAAGCGTCGGAACGCTTCGGCATCCAGGCGATAGCACTCCACGTCGGTCAGTGCGATCACGGTGGCGGAGCGCTTTTCGCCTGTGAGCAGCGACATCTCGCCGAAGCACTCGCCCGCCGCGACCTGACCAACCTCGCGCTCCTGATTGCCTTCGCGCACGCTCACGCTCGCGCTGCCGGAGTAGATCATGTACAGGTGGTGCGCCTCGGCACCTTCGCGCGTGAGCACCTCGCCTTTGACGAAGGGTGCGCGGTGCAGGTAGCCGGCCAGCTCGGCGCGCTCGCTCTCCGAGAGATCGCGGAACAAGTCGATGCGCGAGAGCACGGCGATACGGCGTTCGAGCTCGGCCTCGCGCTTGTATTGACGCCGCTCGGGCGAGTCTTCGGTGAGGAACACCGCGTGTGCGGGCATCGACAGTGGGATCTCGGCGCGCGTGAGCGCGAAGTACACGCGCGTGCGCACGATGCTGTCGGTCGGGTCGTCCACCGCGAGATCGGTGAGCCAGTAACGCACGGCGTAGCGAGCGGCGCTCTCTCCCAGCTCCATCAGGATGCAGTCGATGGCGGGCGCCGCCGCGACGTTGTCGATCGGACGACTGCGCAGCACGTCGGTGACCAAGTTGATGACCTGCGAGGGCGCAAAGCGAAAGTCGACGTTGAAGTACACCCAGCGGCGCGACTTGCGGTCTTGCCCGGTGCGCCGGCCGAGCACCGTCACCTGCGTCTTGGTGAGCAAGCTGTTGGGCAGGATCACCGTCTCCCAGTTGCGCGTCTCGATCGACGTGGAGCGCCAGCGGATCTCGACCACCTTGCCGGTGAGCTCCTGCACGCGAATCCAGTCGCCTTCGCGGATGGTGGCGTCGAGCTGTAGCGACAAACCGCCGACCACGTTGCCCAGTGTGTCTTGCAATGCGAGGCCGATGACGGCCGTGAGCACCGCGCCGGTGGCCACGATGCCCGAGAGGTTCACGCCCGCGCGCGACGCCGTGCCGAACACCGCGACGGTGCCCAGCGTAGCGACCACCATGTCCTGCAGGATGTGCGGGATCTCCAGGCGCAGCTTCGGGAAGAGCAGCCCGAACAACAAGAGGCCCGAGATGCCCACGCCGGCGAGCGCGACGCAGATCGAGCTGGTCAGGCGCAGGTCGCGAGCGATGCCCGCTTCGAGCGCGCTGGCGATCGCGACCGCAGGCAAGAGCAACAAGTGCAGCCCGCCCAGCAACATGCAGAACTGCATGCGCGAGCGCAGCTCCGGCGCACGCGGGGACAGACGCAGCAGTGCCGCCGTGACGATCAGCGCCGTGACGATCAGCAGCGTGCCCTGAGTCTCAACTTCACGGCCGAAAGCCGTCAGGACGTTGACATTGAGCGGAACACCCAGGGACATCGATGACACGAGTATACGCCCCGGATGGCCGTGCGCGAAACTTCTACGTCGATGCGTGCTCAGCCGCGTTCTCGTGCACGTCGCGCGAACATCAGCACCGCCCCCAGCGCAGTCACGGCGGCAGTCGTGAGCAGCTCTTTGGCTTCCGCGCCGCGTGCCACGAGCGCGATGCCGATCAGCGCTGGCAACGCCCAGCCCATCTGTTTGCGCGTGACACCGTGGTGGCCGCGGTACGCCAGCACTGCCAGCGCCAGCGTGGCCACGGCGTACTGTGCTAGCACGGCGATGCTCGACAACGCGAACAGGCCCGACAGCTCCTCGCGCAGCACGAATACCAGCACACCGGCGGTGGTGATCCACAGCGCGCGCTGCGGCACCCGTCGCAGGTCTTCCTCGCCCACCCAGCGACCCAGACCGTCGTCGCGACCGAGCGCGGCGAGGTAGCGCGGCGTGATGGCATATTGCCCGAAGGCGATGCCCACCGCCGAGATGATCTGCCCGAGCGAGACGAAGCGCGCACCCAGCTCACCACCGTACACTTGCGCCGCCGCCACCAGCGGCGTCTTCTGCGTGGCCAGCGCGGGCACCGCGCGTACGCAGATGCCGTGCAGCACGGCGTAGAAGAGCGTGCACATCACCAGGCTGCCGATGGTCGCCCAGGGCACCACGCGCTGGGTGTGCGTGCTGCCGGCGAGCACGGGCACCACCTCGAAGCCTTGCAGTGCGAACACCACGATCAACAGTGCGCGACCCACGTCGAGCGTGTGCGAGTCGGCAGCGCGCGCGGCAACCGGCACGCTGCCCGCCAGCGTCGCAACGATCGCCAGCAAGGTGAGCGCAATCAGCGGCACGAGCTTGAGCACCGTCACCGTGCTCCATGCCAGCGCCGACAGATGCAACCCACTGGCCGTGGCGAGCGAGAGCAGGAGCACGCAGATCACCGCCCAGGTCCTTGGGCCGATGCCACCGCCGAATGCGCTCGTCAGGTGCTGGCTGAGCCCCGTGGCCACCGTCGCCGCGCTGAACAACGCCGAAGCGTAGGTGAGCCAGCCGATGAAGAAGGCGACGGCCGGGCCGAACGCCAGGCGTGCCCACACGTACGGCCCGCCATCTTCCGAGAAGCGACCACCGAGATGCCCGTAGACGAAGGCCACCGGCAACATGGCCAGGCCCGTGAACAGGTACACGAGCGAGCCGGTGTAGCCCGGTGTGGTGGCCGCGACGGCGGTGGGCGCGAAGAAGATCCCGACGCCGATGGTGGCGTTGATCCCCAGCGTGAGCAGCGCGAAGAAGCCCAGCGGTTTCTTTTCCGGCTGCACCTACCGTCAGGATAGTCCAAAGCCGATGTTCATCGCTACGGCGTCGCTAGTGCTGTGACCCCGCGGTCACAGCACTACAGTGAAGCCGACCCGCGCGCCGCCCTGTGCGCGGTTGTCGGCAAAGGCGCGGCCGCCGTGCGCCTCGGCAATGCGGCGCACCAGATACAAGCCGAGGCCCACGCCCTGTTGATCGAGCTCTGGTGCGGCGTGGCCGCGCACGAAGGGCTCGAACACGCGCGGCAGGTCTGCGCTCGCGAAGCCGGGGCCGTCGTCCTCCACGCAGAAACGTAGCGCGCCGGCCTCGCGCCCCACCGAGAGCTGCGCCGTGCGCGCGCCGTGCTTCTTGGCGTTGTCGAGCAGCACGATCAGCGCGCGCGACAAGAGCGTGGCGTCGGCGTCCACGTTGCGCGCGTCGCTGGCGATCTCCACTTGCACCGAGCCCAGGCCCGCACGCTCCACGCACTCGTTCACGAGATCCGGCACCGAGAGCGTGCGCCGGTTGAGCGCGCCGGCATCCACGCGCGCCCCCGCGAGCAGCTCTCCGACCAGCGCGTCCATCTCGACGATCTCGCGCTCGACCTTGGCCACCACTTCGGGCTTGGCGCCCGCGTCTTGCAGCAGCGCCAGCAGCACTCGCATGCGCGCCAGCGGTGTACGCAGCTCGTGCGAGACGGCACCCAAGAGCTCCTTCTGTTGCTTCACCTGCGCTTCGATGCGCGCCGCCATCTCGTTGAAGGCCGCAGCCAGCTCGCCGATCTCGCTTGGGTCGTGGTGCGGCAAGCGTACGCGACTCTCCAGCTTGCCCGCGCCCAGCTCGCTCGCCACACGCGCCAGCTCGCGCAGTGGCCGCGCCAAACGTCGCGCCAGCACACCCGAGAACACCCACAGCACGTTGCCCGCTGCACACAACGCGATGAAGCGCACGAGCACGCGCAGCGGGTGCGGCCCGTGCGGACCAAACGGCCCGTACAACACCATGAACACCAGGCCCGTGGTGAAGAGCGTGACCACGACCGACAGCCCGAAGCTCCAGAACAGGCGGTGCTGTAAGCTGCCACGGCGCGCCCGTCCATCAAAACGACCATGCGGGTGTCCGTGACGGCCATCGCGACCGCGCCTCATGCTTCGTCCTTGGCGAGCACGTAGCCCACGCCGCGCACGGTGCGGATGCGCTGTTGCCCGCGCGCGTCGTCGCCGAGCTTGCTGCGCAGGTGCGAGATGTGCACGTCCACCGTGCGCAAGCTCACCACGGTATCGGCACGACCGGCCAGTGCGAACAGTGCATCGCGCGCCACCACGCGCCCGGCGCGCTGCCCGAGCGCGAGCAGGAGATCGTGCTCCAGTGCAGTCAGCTCCACAGCCTGCCCGGCCACCGTCACGCGCCGTGCGCCCACGTCGATCTCCAGATCGCCCACGCGTAGCCGTTCGTTGCCGCCATCCGGCGCGGCCCGGCGCAGCACCGCACGCACACGCGCCAAGAGCTCGCGCGGGCTGAAGGGCTTGGGCAAGTAGTCGTCGGCCCCAAGCTCCAGGCCCACCACGCGATCGGTCTCGTCGCCGCGCGCCGTCAACATCACGATCGGGATGCGATGCTTCTGGCGGATGCGTCGACACACCTCGAGCCCATCCATGCCCGGCATCGTCAGATCGAGCAGGACGACATCGAAGCCGCCCTGCTCGACCCGTGCGAGCCCTTGCTGACCATCGCGCGCATGAATCACCTCGACGGCATGCGGCGCGAAGTACTCCGTGAGCAGCTCCGCAAGCCGCAAGTCGTCATCGATGAGCAGCGCGCGTACGGTCATGCAATCCCGTCATTGTACTGGCTTGCCGGGTTTCTCGCTCGGCGCGTGGTCCGGCCGAGCCCCATCATGCATCGACCAAGGGCAACTTTCCGCATGCCCGTGGTTGCCGCAGCGTCCGTGTCCGAGCCCCAACCCATAGCCGTGATGCCGCAGTGCGCTGCCGTAGCCGAGCACCACGCCGAGCACCAAGAGTGTCACTTTCAATCGATAGCGCCACATCGTCGCCTCCTTTGTGCCAGCGTGTCAGCAGCTGCCGTGCAGCCAGTGCCCCGAGCGGTTGATCATGCGTGCCAGCTCCTTGCGCTGCCGTTCGTCGAGCGCGGCGTGGATATTGGCGAGCGCCTGCACGACCGCGTCGCGACCTTCGGTGATTACGCCGGCGTTGCGCGCGAACGCGCTCTGCAGCCGCGCGCGATCGAAGCTCTCGCCTTCCATGGCAGCTGCCACGTCCGCGCGGCTCTCCTGCAGGCCGTCGCGCACGCCCCGCATGCGCTCACGCACGCCTTCGAGCGCAGTGACGATCGCCTTCTCTTGTCCGGGTGTGGTGTCGAGGCGCTGGAACAGCGCACGCACGAGCCCTCGCCGGCTGCCGGGGCGGTGCATCCCGTAGCCGTCGTAACCCGCGCTGCCGCAACCGCCGTGGGCGTAGTGCGGCATGCCGTAGCCGTAATGCCAGCGCGCATAGTGGTGTCGGCGCAGCGTTCCCATCAGCGCCACCAAGCACAAGGTCCCTACAATGAAACCGAGCATCGTCTTGTCTCTCCTTGCAAACAGACCCGAAGCTGGGCCTGCGTCCGAGAGACAAGATGGATGCTCGGTGTGAAGACTCGACAGCGAGTCGTGTGAAGAAGTGTGAAGCTCGCAGCGTTGGCTCTCAGGCCGCGCGCAAGGTCTGCGGCGCGGCTTGACCCGTGGGCCTTCGCGTCGGTGCGGCACCGGCCGTGCCGTGCGGCGCTGCAAAGAGCGCGCGGTAGGCTGCACGATGCACCACGGCCAGGTAGCTGCCGAGCCCGAGCACGACGATCGCCAGCGGCAAGCCCTGCGGCGCCAGGAACAAGTGGAACGCCACGATGTTCACCACGATGGGCGCCAGCAGTGTGAGCGCGAAAGGCACCATGCGCCCACTGAGCAGGAGCAGGCCTGCGAAGACCTCGAACGACTTGAGCAGCGGCAGCATGTAGCCCGTCGCAGCGAGCGCACCGAAGAATGCGCCGGCTGCTGGCGGAGGCGGCGGCATCGGCAGGAAGTTGAAGAAGCCGTTGAGCCCGAAGACCGTGAAGATGGCTCCGAGCAAGAGGCGGGCGGCTTGGGGTGCGCGGGAAGTGAGCTTGTCCATGCTGTTTCTCCAGAGGTTCAGGTTGCAGGGCTCAATCTAGGGTTGTTCCCAGAGACGCACTAGATCGGATAACATGGACACATTGTTCGTCCTGTGGAACAGTAGATTGGCCTGGAGGCCGCCATGGAAGAGCTGGATCTCAACGAAGTCTTCATCTTCACGCGCGTGGTCGATGCGCAGAGCTTCACCGCCGCGGCCAAGCGCCTGGGGTTGCCCAAGTCCACCGTCAGCCGCAAGGTGAGTCAGCTGGAACAGCGCCTGGGCGTCATGCTGCTCTCCCGCACCACCCGCAAGCTGAGCCTCACCGACGCCGGCGCTGCGTACTACGAGCGCTGCGCCCGCGTCATCGTCGAGATGGAAGACGCCGAGCGTGCCGTGCGCGACCTGCAAGCTTCGCCCAAGGGCACGCTGCGCGTCACCGCCCCGGTGGACATCGTGCTCTCGCACCTCGCACCGCTGGTCGCGGCGTACACGCGTAAGTATCCGGAGGTTTCGGTCGTGCTGGTGCTCACCTCCCGCGTGGTGGATCTGGTCGCCGAGGGCATCGATCTCGCCGTGCGCGGTGGCAGCCTGCCCGACTCGAGCCTCGTCGCGCGCAAGATCGCCGACATCAACATGCAGCTGTTCGCGAGCCCCGCGTACCTGAAGCAGCACGGTACGCCACACACCGCGGCCGACCTGCAAGAGCACGAGTGTGTGCTCTTCGGTCGCGAGCTGCGTGCCACCTGGCGGCTCAAGCAAGGCGCCAAGCTGCACGAGGTCAACGTCCGCGGTCGCATCAGCATCGACGACCTCGGCGCTGTGCGCAGTGCCGTGCTGGCCGGGGGCGGCGTGGGCCTCTTGCCAGTGCTCGGTTGCATGGAAGACGTGCGCAAGAAGCGCCTGGTGCAGCTCTTAGCCGACCATCGCATCGAGGGCGGTGGCCTGCACGTCGTGTATCCGTCGGCGCGACACCTGTCGGCCGCGTCGCGCTCGTTCATCGACTTCGTGGTGAAGGGCTTTGCCGCGGTGGCCAGCTGAGCACGCAGTAGCCCTGCGCGCTCACTCTTCGCTCGCGTCCACCAGCGGCGAAAACAGCTGCTCCACCTCGTCGAGGCCCAGGTGCAAGCCCGCGCCCGCCGGTGCACTCAGCACCGAGCTCGCCAGCTCGCGCTTCTTTTGCTGCAAGCCCAACATGCGCTCTTCCACGCTGCCGGCCGCGACCAGGTTGTAGACGAACACCGGTTTCTTCTGGCCGATGCGGTACGCGCGGTCGGTCGCTTGATCTTGCGCCGCCGGGTTCCACCACGGGTCGTAGTGGATCACCGTGTCGGCACTGACCAGGTTCAAGCCCGTGCCTCCAGCCTTCAAGCTGATCAAGAACACGTCGGCCTTGCCGCTTTCGAACTCGTCCACGGGCTTCTGCCGGTTCTGCGTGGCGCCGGTGAGCGTCAGGTAGCGCACTTTGCGCTCCTGCAGCCCTTGCGCGAGCAACGCCAGCATGCTCGTGAACTGCGAGAACACCAGCACGCGGTGGCCGTCGCGCAAGAGTTGGCAGAGCAGCTCGAAGAACAGCTCGCACTTGGCGGACTCACGCACGAAGCGCGCCGCGTCGCTGCGCACCAGGCGCGGGTCGCAGCACAGCTGACGCAGCTTCATCAGCGCATCGAGAATCGCCAGCGTGGAGCCCGCCACACCCTTTTTGCGAATCGCGCTGCGCACGTCGGCGTGGGCGGCCACGCGGATGCTCTCGTACAGCTCACGCTGTTTGCCGCGCAGCTCCACCGGTCGCACGATATCGGTCTTCGGGGGCAGCTCTTTGGCCACCTCTTGCTTCATGCGTCGCAAGATGTACGGGCCCACCTGGCTGCGCAGCGCGGCCAAGCGTTCCTCGTTCTTGTGGATCTCGATCGGGAAGCGATAGAAGTGCCGGAAGCTGAGCTCGTCGCCGAGCAGACCCGGCATGAGAAAGTCGAAGAGCGACCACAGCTCCTCCAGGCTGTTCTCGATCGGTGTGCCGGTGAGACACAAGCGATGCTGCGAGCGCAGCGCCTGCACCGCCACGTGCGCGCGGCTGCGCCGATTCTTGATGGTCTGCGCCTCGTCGAGGATCACGTAGTGCAGCTCGAGCGTGGCGAAGTACTCTTCGTCGCGCACCAGCACCGGGTAGGTGGTGATGCACACGTCGCTGTGCGTGACTTCGGCGCGGCGCTTGTCGCGCTCCTTGCCGTGCAGCACCGTCACGCGCAGGTGCGGAGCGAACTTCTCCAGCTCGCGCTGCCAGTTGCCGACCAGGCTCGTGGGCGCGACCACGAGCGATGGCAGCTGCATGCGCCCGTGCTGCTTCTCCACGCACAGGTGCGCGATGGTCTGCAGCGTCTTGCCCAGGCCCATGTCGTCGGCCAATACGCCGCCCGCGTCGTGCTCACGCAGGTGTTGCAGCCAGGCGAGCCCCGTCTCTTGGTACGGCCGCAAGCTCGCCCGAAGCTCGTTTGCCTGTACGCGCGCGATCGTGCCCGCGGGAGCACTGAACGCCTTGGCGCGTTCGCGGATCGCTTCGTGGCTCTCCAAGCGCAAGCGCTCCGGCTCACCTGCGAAGGCTTGTTCCAGCTTACCGAGCGCGGCTGCGCGCACCTCGGGGAACACGATCACGTCCCCCTCGCACTCGAGGCCCTGGTACAGCTCCGCCATCACCTGCATCAAGATGCGCAGGCGCTCCGCCGGCACCGGCACGTAACGCAGCAGCCCGGGCACTTGCACGAAGCGCGGCGACAGCTTCTCGAAGCGCTTGGCCTCGAGCGTCACGCCGTCTTCCAGCATGCCGAGCAGCACCGGCAAGAGGTTCACGCGGTGTCCGTCAATCTCGATGCCCAGCTCCAGGCTGAACCAGTCCGGCTTGTGGTCGTCTTCCTCGACCACGGCGTACCAGGGCGGCTCGTCGGTGAGCACCTGATACGGATAGTCTGCGGCCACGTCGATCTTCCAGCCCAGCGCGCGCAGCTGCGGCAAGGCATACGCCGTGAACGCGCAGCGTGCGTCGTGCGTTTCGTCGATCTGCACGAGGTAGTCGGCGCGGCAGCCGGGCGCCGCGCCGTAGTCCTCGAGCAGCTCCATGTCGATGGCGCCGAAGCCCTCGAGCACGTGGCGGGCGCGGGCCTCGGCCTGCGCGTCGCGGCAGAAGGTGCTCATGCCCGTGCGGTCGGCACAGAAGAAGCGCTGCTTGGGGTCGCTGCTGCGCACCACGAACCCGGGATACTCGAACGACAGCTCCAACACCGGCGCATCGACCTCTTGGAAGTCGCTGCGCAGCGGCTCGCCGCGGTTCACCAAGATCCGTTCGCTGAACAGGCGGGCATGCGCGCGCAACAGACGCGCGACACTGGCGTCCGCCGCCGCCGCCGGCTCGGCTCCTTCGACTGCCTGGAGCGCTGCGTCTAGCTCGCGCTCAGCTTCTTCGAGCGCGCCAAGATCATGGGCCATCGAGCCGTTTAGATCAGATTTGATCCACAAAGTCGAATTTGAATCGTAGCCGCGGCATGGCTGTTGTGCCGGCGCGAATGTACGACCACCACCGCTCGTGGCGCGGGCGCGCTCGCCGCCGTGAACGCCCGAATTGCCCAGCGGCAATCCAAAGCCGAGCCGGCGCGTTCAGCGCAGGCGGCGTGCTGCTTCCAGCAGCAACCGGCGTTCTGCCTGCGCGATCACGCCGCGGCAGCGCTGCGCTGCGTCGGGGTTCACCGAGATCGAGGTGATGCCGAAGCGCACCAAGTGATCGGCGAACTCGGCGCTGTTGCTCGGCGCCTGCCCGCACAGTGACGAGGTCAGGCCATGCTCGCGCGCGCGCGCGATGATCTGCTGGATGGCGTCGAGCACGGCCGCATCCGACTCGTCGAAGAGCTCCGCGCACACCGCCGAGTCGCGGTCCACGCCCAGCATCAGCTGGGTGAGATCGTTACTGCCTATCGACACGCCGTGGATGCCCAGCGCCGCGTAATCCGCGATGCGGTACACGACGGAGGGCACCTCGGCCATCACCCAGCGCAACAGCCCGCGCTGCTTGCCGAGCGGGTGCTTGTCGATCATCTCGAGGCACGCGGCCAGCTCCCACTTGGTGCGTACGAACGGAATCATCACGTGCAGGTTCGGCGTCTGCTCGCGCACCTTCGCCAGGGTGTCCAGCTCGAGCTCGAACAGATCGGGCTCGCGCACGTAGCGGTAGCAGCCGCGGTAGCCGATCATCGGGTTCTCTTCGTGGGCCTCGAAGGCTTCCCCGCCGCGCAGCTTGCGGAACTCGTTCGTACGAAAATCGTAGGTCCGGTAAATCACCGGTCGCGGCGCGAACGCCTGCGTGATCTGCAAGAGCGAGGCGCTCATCTTGTCGACGAACTCCTGGCGCTTGCCCTCGGCGAGCAACTGCTTGGGGTGCACGCCGCCGAGCGCATCGCTGATCATGAACTCCGCGCGCAGCAGGCCCACGCCATCCACCGGCAACGCCGCTGCGGCTTGCGCCTGCGACGCGATCGCGAGGTTCACGTAGAGCTTGGTCGCCAGCGGTTCCACCGCCACCGGCGCGCCCTGCTGACTCATCCTGGCGTCCGGCTCGGCCTGCGGTGCACGCGCCACGGCGCCTTCCAGCACCTGGCCCTTCTCGCCGTCCACGGTCACCAGCTCGCCGTCGCGCAGCTTGCGCGTGGCTTCGCGCGTGCCGACCACGCACGGAATACGCAGCTCACGACTGACGATGGCCGCGTGACAGGTCATGCCGCCGCCGTCGGTCACCAGAGCACAGGCGCGTCGCAGCGTGGGCACCCAGTCCGGGCTCGTCATCTGCGCCACCAGCACGTCGCCATCGCGCAGTTTCCCGCTCTCTTCAGCAGAGCGCAAGATGCAGACTCGTCCGCTCACGCGCCCCGGCGCCGCCGCCAACCCCGACAACAATACGTTGCCGGTCGCCGGGCTCAGCATCGCGGCCGGCTTGCGGTCCAGCGTGGTGATGGGCCGCGACTGCACGATGAAGAACGCGCCGCCGTTCGCCGCCCACTCCACGTCCTGCGGCGAGCCATAGTGGTGCTCGATGCGCAGCGCGAGCTCGGCCAGCACTAGAATCTCCGCGTCGTCGAGCACGCGCCGCCCGCGCTCGTGCGCCGGCAGCTCCACGCGCAAGTCCCCGCCGTCGGGCCCGCGCACGATCTTGTGCGTCTTGTCACCCACGCGCACCGAGACCAAGCGCGGTCCGCTCTTATCCACCACATAGGTGTCCGGCTCCACTTGGCCGCCCACCACCACTTCACCCAAGCCGAACGCGCCTTCGATGACCACGCGTTGCAGATCGAAGGTGGCAGGGTCGGCAGTGAACATCACGCCGCTGCGATCGGAGTCCACCATGCGCTGCACCACCACCGCGATGGCCGGCTCGTCGCTGATCTTCTGGCTCGCGCGGTACGAGATCACCCGCGGCCCCCACACGCTCGCAAAGCAGCGCACGATGGCGTCGATCAGCGCGTCGTCGCCGCTGATGTTGGTGAAGGTCTCGTTCATGCCGGCGAACGAAGAGCCCGCCGTGTCTTCGCTGGTCGCAGACGAACGCACCGCGACGCAGCCATCGCCGAGCGTGCGGTACGCTTGCAAGATCTCGGTGCGCAGCGTGGGCGGCAGCCCTGCGCTTTGCACCAGCGCCTTGAGCTCGCGCGACGCCTGCGCGAGCCCCGGTTCGTCGTCTGGATTCGCGCTTGCCGCGCGCTCCAAGATCTTCGTGCGCACGCCGGCTGCGTCGAGCGCGGCCAGGTAGGCCTGCGCCGTCACCACGAAGCCGGGCGGCACGGGTAAACCGGCTTGCGCCAGCTCACCGAGATTGGCCCCCTTGCCACCGGCGACCGCCGTGTCGGCCGCGTGCAAGGTTGCGAAGGCACGCACGAAACTGGGAGTGGAAACGACGTCGTTCATGGTTCGAACTACCTAATCCCATCCGCTGCGCATGCTACATCTGGCCTTCTGGCCTTTCATGTCGGACGGCGATTTCTCACCCCAGAGCCTGTGCGTGCTTGGCTCGGCGCTCGCGGTCCGTTCGCTGCCACTGTGTCCGGAATTGCAGCTGTGGCTGTTGCGTGACGACATCGACCTCAACGCGCGCGCCCAAGACATCCTCGACGGCGGCCCCGCGCCTTATTGGGCGTTTTGCTGGGGCGCCGGCCAGGCCTTGGCCCGCTACATCCTCGATCATCCGCACCTGGTGGCCGGCCAGCGCGTGGTGGATTTCGGCGCGGGCTCGGCGGTCGCCGGCATCGCCGCCGCGCGCGCGGGTGCAGCGCAGGTGGTTGCGGTCGACATCGACCCGATCGCGCTGCGCATGGCCGAGCAAAACGCGCAGCTCAACGGCGTGCCGTTGCAGGTGTCACTGCAAGTGAGCGAGCCCTGGGACGTGCTGCTCGCGAGCGACGTGCTCTACGAAACCGGCAACGAACACTGGCTACGCACGGCCGCCGACAGCGGCAGACAAGTGCTCTTGAGCGACCCGCTACGTCACGGCACGCCGCGCCCCGGCATGCAGGTGGTCGCCGAGTACCAGGTGCGCACGCTGCCCGACGTCGACTACCCGATCCAGCGCGCGCTGATTCATCGCCTGCGCATCGACTGACAATCCGTGTGACAACGCGTGGCAGCGCGCAAACGTGCTCAGCGCGCGTCCTTCAGCAGCAGTGGGGTGTCAGCTGGCAACTTGGTCAACTTGGTCACCACCAGTGCAGGGCTCTCGCTCCAGCGCACCTGGAAGTCGAACGCGATCTTGTCGCCCACGTGGAGGCTCGCGCTCGCCGCTGACAGCGGTGGGGCGAAGCCGAAGATCATCTGCATCGACTCCATCTGGGAGGCGTGCCCGTCGCGGTCCTTGAAGGCCGCCACGGCCTGGTGATGGATCATCACTCTCCCATCCGGGCCAGACCCGCTCAGCTCTTTCACCAGGCCGCGTACGTGGTAGCTGGCGACGGCCTCGCGGTCCGACCCGCAGCCGGCCGCGCCCGCGGCGCCCGACACGAAGCTGCACGCGAACAGACATGGCAACACGCAGCGTGCAGGCAACGACCGGGCGGCGGACACATCGAGCATTGGAGTTTCTCCTGTGGCCGGTAACCTACACGCGCCAAGACGCAGGTGCGAGCACGGCGCGCGCGGTCGCGATCCGGCCTTGCCCTGCGCGCGCAGGCTCCCGATAATGCCAGACCATGGCCAAGCGCCCACCCGCCGACGATCAACCGCTGCAGTGTCCGCGCTGCATCAAGAAGATGCGCAAGCAGCGTCACTTGAAGGCGGTCATCGATCACTGCGATGCGTGTCAGGGCAACTTCTTCGACGAAGGCGAAATGCTCGCCGTGCTTGGCAAAGTGGCCGATCCCGAGGTCTGGGCGCGCGGTGATCGCAAGCGCACCCCCTGCGCCAGCGAGATCACCTGTCCGCGCTGCCACAAACGCATGCACATGCATCCGCTCGGCGACGACACGCTGGCGGTCGACGTGGACTTCTGTCTCAGCTGCGGCGGCATCTGGCTCGACGGTGGCGAGGTCGATGCCGTCATGCAGATCGGCGCGCGCTCGCTGGCTGCAGAGGCGCAGCAGGCGCGCAAGACCAAGCCGCAGACCAAGCCGCCCGATACCGCGCCCGGCTTGATCGGGCAGTATCTCTCGCTGTTTCCGAAGAAGTGACGCGCTGCTGCCGCGTGCTCAGCGCGGGTGCACGTCTTGCAGCTTCGCAAAGCGCGCGCTCACGCTGCCCACGACGCCAGCCTCGCGCGCTAGGTAGCCCACCTCGCGGTAACCTGCCGCCGCGATCGCGCGCATGCATGCGTCGAGACCCACGCCGACATCGTGCGCGCCGTGACTGTCGTCGCCGAGCGTGACGCCGATGCCCATGCGCTGCGCGAGCGCCAAGATCTCCGGCAACGGATACACGGGGCCCAGCCCGCGTCGATGCGTGGCGGCGTTCACCTCGAGCAGCGCGCCGCTCTTGCGCACTGCTTCGAGCGTGGCTTCGATGTGCGGCCACACGCGCGCGCTGAACGCTGCTGCGGGGCCGTCGAACTTCCGGATCAAGTCCACGTGCCCCACGATCTCGGGACGCAGCGTGCTCACGAGCTCGCGCAGCGCAGCGAAGTAACGCATCTGCAGCTCTTCCGGTCCGCCAAAACGCTCTGCGATGGCCTTGGTCTGCTCGGCTTTGAAGTCGACCACGAGCCCTTCGACATCGTGCACGCTGCCGATCATGTACTCGAAGCCCCAGCGCTCGCGCACACCAAGCATGCGCTGCGCCCAATCACCCGGCGGCAAGCGCTCGGTCTCGAAGCCCACGAGCAGCTCGATCTGCTCGCTGTACTGATCGCGCAACGCACGCGCACGCGTGACGTACGCCTCGAAGCTGCGCTCGAGATCTGCGGGCGTGAGATCTTGCTCGTCGGGGAACAAGTCTTCTTGCCGGTAGCGCGGCACGTGCTCGGACAGACCGTAATGCGAGAAGCCCGCTTCGACCGCGCGCGCCACGACGCTTGCGAGATCGCCCTTCGCATGTCGACAGAACTCGCCGCTGTGACCGCCGTGATAGCTGAACCAAGGCATGAGCAGCGTCGAAGCTAGCGCGTGCAGCGCCCGCTTGCGAGCACGCCGTGCGGCTACGGGCGTCTCTTGCGGTAGCGATCGGCGATCGGCGGCAGCTCGGGCGAAGACGGCCCACGTTGCAACTGATCGGTCGCCGCCAGCAGCGCCGACTCGATGTTCGGAAACACGTCAGCGGGCGTCAGGTCGGGCGGTAGGCTGAGCTGATAGACGTCGGAGTCCTCGCTCTGCCAACCACTCGCCCAACTCTCGCTCACGTCCTTGGTCAGATCCGAAGCACGCGCCGGCGCCGACGCGGTCTTGCCCACAGACGTTGTCGCTGCAGGCTTGGGCGGCAGCACCGCCGGGCGGCTCTTGCGCTTGCCTTCGCGAAAAGTGCCCGCAGGGACATTGGGTTCTGAGCGACGCGCTTTGGACATGACGATTAGCTACTGCAGGTGGTGTGGCTTCGTGGCTCTATATACGACATGTAGGAGGCGCCTGCAAGCCATGCCAGCGTGGGGCCCGGGGCTGCGGAACCATTGATCATTCATCGCAAGCTGCTGGGGCGCTTGGGGTGGGCATGTCACTCCCGGGCTCGCGAGAGTGTCCTCGGCACTACCGCCGCAGCTTCGCAAGACGCGCATCGCGCCTGCGAAAGCGAGCCCGAGAGCGACATGCCCACCCCAAGCGCTTCAACGTTAGGGCTGAGCGAGTGGACGGCGCGACGTCGCAGCAAGTGTTGGCGTGTGACGACGACGACACGGTTGCTCGCCGTGACGGCTGCCGGTGCACACAACAGCTTGGCACCGTGCGACCAAGACGCGCGCCGGTCAGCACACGACCCATATCGGCGCTAAGAGTCCAGCGCCTAATTTAGAGCGCCTCACTTCATCGCCGGTTGCATTCGAGTCCACTAACACGGCAGATTCCAGCTAGTCCCGCGATGGCTTCCGTCGAGCGCAACGACACCTCCGACGCAGCGAAGTACCCAGAACTCGCGGGCGAGATCGGTATCGACACCGGCGAGCAACGCCAGCGCGCGCTCTCGGGGCTGCGCCTGAAGGTCGTGCTGATCGCGATGGTCGTGCTGATCATCACGCTCTTGTCGGGCCTGGTGTTCTTCCTGGTCTCGAACATCTTCGACTTTCTCACGCCCACGCTGCGCCGCGACTTGCAGTGGAAGACCGAACGCGGCGTCGTGGAGCTCAGTCACACCATGGAGCTGGGCATTGCCGCCAGCGATCAGGCGCTGATCACGCAGGCCGCCAAGCACTACGTGGACGACAGCGACGTGCTGGCCGTGATCGTGCTCGGCCAGGACGGCCGGCTCATGTACCGCGCCGGACGCTCGCAGGTCGACCAAGCCAGCTTGTTTCAGGGCAAGTCGATGAAGGCTCGCGCCGACCCCGGACAATTGTCGTCGTGGTCAGCGGTCGAAATCGAAGGCATGCGCATCGGCAAGGTGGGCCTCGCAGTGTCCACCCGACGCCTCGAAACCGGCATGCAATTGCGGCGCGACATCCTTGCGCTAGGGCTCGCCGGGGCGATCATCTCGCTGGTCGCGGCGCTCGCGTTCGTGAGCTTGTACATCGGGCCACTCTTGCGCGTGACCGAGAACGCGTTCCTGCGCCTCGAGCAAACCACGGCGCTCGCGCTCGAGAGCGCGCGCCTCAAGAGTCAGTTTCTCGCGAACATGAGCCATGAGATCCGCACCCCGATGAACGGCGTGCTGGGCATCACCAAGCTCATGCTCGACATGCATCTCGACACCAAGCTGCGGCGCTACGTCGAAACCATCGACGCTTCCGGTCGCGCGCTCCTGACCATCATCAACGACGTGCTGGACTTCTCGAAGATCGAAGCCGGCAAGTACAAGATCCAGATCCTCGAGTTCGACGTGGTCGTGGTGACGCAAGAGGTGGCGGAGCTGCTGTCCGAGCCCGCGCACCGCAAGAACGTCGAGCTGGTGTATCGCATCGGCCGGGAGGTTCCCGCGCGCGTCAAGGGCGACCCGGATCGCTACCGACAGATCCTCATGAACCTGTGCGGCAACGCGGTGAAGTTCACGGCGGAAGGCGAGGTGTTCATCGACGTGTCCGCCACACCACGCGCCGACGACGAGAGCGTGCTGCTGCGCGTCGAGGTGCGCGACACCGGCATCGGCGTGAGCGACGCTGCGAAGAACAAGCTCTTCGAGGCGTTCTCGCAGCAAGACAGCTCGTCGGTGCGCGTGTATGGCGGCACGGGTCTCGGGCTCGCCATCTCCAAGCGCCTCGCCGAAATGATGGGCGGCAGCATCGGCTTCAGCTCCACCGAGGGCGTGGGCTCTTCGTTCTGGTTCACCTTGCCTGTCGGGGTCGCGCCACAGGAGCAAGACTCGTTGCGGGCGCCGATCGAGCCCTCGGGGCGCCGCGCGTTGATCGTGGACGCGAGCGAGAGCTGGCGCCGCTTGCTGAGCGAGCAACTCTCGGCCTGGGGCATGCGCTCGGCCACTGAGGCCAGCGGCGACAGGGCCTTGGCGTTGCTCAAAGACGCCGAGGCCATCGGGCAGCGTTTCGACATCGTGCTCGTCTCCACGCACACGCGAGATCTCTCGGGTCAGGAGCTGATCGCACGCTTGGGCGCAGCCTCGATGCGCGTGCCCGTGGTGTACCTGAGCCAACTGAGCACCGGCATCGTGCCGAGCGAATTGTCCGAGGCCGTGGTCGCGCAGCTCAACAAGCCCGTGCGCGCGTCCGACCTCTACGACTGTCTCGTCACCACCTTCAGCGGCGCACGCTCGCGCCGAACCAAGACGCGCTCCGGCGAAGAGCGCACGCGGGCACGGCGCAAGGACGTGCGCCTGCTCATCGTCGAGGACAACGAGGTCAATCAATTCGTGGCCGTCGAGCAGCTCAAGCAGATGGGCTACGAGGTCGACCTCGCCAAGAACGGTCGCGAAGCCGTCGACGCCGTGCAGAAGTATAGCTACGCCGCCGTGCTCATGGATTGTCAGATGCCGGTCATGGACGGCTACGAAGCGACGCGGGAGATCCGCCGCCGCGAAACGACTGGCCAACACCTGCCGATCATCGCGCTGACCGCGCACGCGCTGATGGGTGAGCGCGAGAAGGTGCTCGAAGCCGGCATGGATGACTACCTCACCAAGCCCGTGCGCGCCGACGCGCTGCGCAAGTTGCTGACGCACTTCGTCGACAACCGGCTCGCAGTCGAACGCCTCTCGGGCTCGAACCCGCCTGTCGGTGCCTCGCCGCGCTCCGCAGCAACGCCCGACCTCGACCCGACCACGCAGCGCTCGAACAAGGTCATCGAGCTCTTCTTGCGCCTGGTGCCCGGGCAGCTCGCCGTGCTCGAGGAGGCCATCGGCGCGGGCGACAACGAGCAATCGCGCGCGCACGCGCACAAGCTCAAGGGCAGCTCGCTCAGCCTGGGAGCGCTACGCATGGCGGAGATCGCAGAGGCCATGCAGCACATGCTCGACCCTGATTTCGCGCGCGCACCTGCGGAGCTAGCCAAGCTGCGTGAGCGTTTCGAGACCGCGAGCGCGCTGCTGCGTACCGAGCTTGCTGCGCGGCAGAGCGCCGCCGCCGCCGCTGCAGCTGCCAGCGCCCCGTCGAGCGTCAAGCCGTCCGAGCCATAAGCTGAAAACATCACGCACGAAAAGGGGTTGTGCATGGGTGAGAAGGTTGCATTCATCGGTCTGGGCGTGATGGGCGTGCACATGGCCGCTTGGCTCGCGAAGGCGGGTCACGAGCTCAGCGTGTTCAACCGCACCTTCGCCAAGGCGCACGCGTTCGTGGAGAAGCACGGCGGGCGCGTGGCCGAGACACCGAGTGAGGCCGCGCGCGACGCACGCTTCGTATTCAGCTGCGTCGGCAACGACGAGCACCTCGGTGCCGTCACGGTCGGCCCCGAAGGTGCGTTCGAGGCCATGGCGCCAGGCACGCTCTTCATCGATCACACCACCAGCTCTGCCGCGCTCGCGCGCGAGCTCTCTCGCGTCGCCGTGCGCAGCGGCTTTGGCTTCGTCGATGCACCTGTCAGCGGTGGTCAGGTGGGCGCAGAGCAAGGCAGCTTGACCGTGATGGTGGGCGGCAGCCCGGCCGACTTCGAGCGAGCGCGTCCGCTCATCGCCGCGTACGCCAAGCACGTGCGCTTGCTCGGGCCCTCCGGCAGCGGCCAACTCACCAAGATGGTCAACCAGATCTGCCTCGCGGGTTTGTTGCAGGGGCTCGCCGAGGGCTTGCACTTCACCGAGATGGCCGGCCTCGATCCTGTCGATGTCGTCGACGTGATCTCCCACGGTGCGGCTCAGTCGTGGCAGATGGATCAGCGTCACATGCCCATGATCCAAGGCGCGTTCGACTTCGGCTTCGCCGTGGACTGGATGCGCAAGGATCTGGGCCTCGCCATCGACGAAGCCCGTCGCAACGGCGCCACGCTTCCGGTCACGGCCCTGGTCGACCAGTTCTACGCCGACGTTCAAGCCATGGGCGGCCAGCGCTGGGACACCAGCAGCCTCATCGCCAGGCTGCGCGCACGCACCGGGACCAACTGAAACGCCATTGAATCCAAGGAGCTGCGCACTTGGCCGCAGGCTTGTGAGCACCCGTGTGGCTTTTGCGCGTTATCCAGCAACGGTTCAGCCCTCGGCTCGCATTGAAAGAATGAAGGACGTTGTACTCCGGTGCTTTTGTTGACCTGAACAGGCGTGTTGTGGAGGTTCCACCTCCCCCACTTGGTGTGTGGGCAACACGGTTGTGATGGGCCGGTGTCTCAAGCGTGATGCGTGTGAGAGCTTACATAGTGAGTCATCGCACGACTTCGCCTACAGTGCCCAACGCGGGCATCGGCTGTGGTTCCTAGGTTCGTCTAACGAGGGGTCACGAAAAAAATGAGCGAGTCAGTAAAGCCAGTCGGTCCTGCAAAGCCCGGTGTCAGTGGGATGAGCGTGTACGTCCCGCGCCTGCGCGTCCGCCTCGAGGACTGGTGCAGCTGGACGGGGAACTCCTGGGACAAGATCCAGGCGGTTGTCGGTCGTAGCTTCCGGGTGCCTGCGCGCCACGAGAACGTCTACACGATGGCCGCGAACGCCGTGCTGCGGCTGATCCGCGAGTACGACATCGATCCACGCAACGTGGGCTTCCTCGGCCTCGGCACCGAGTCGAGCACCGACAATGCCACCGGCGCCGTCATCGTGCGCGGCATGGTCGATCGCGCGCTCGACGATCTGCACCGGCCGCGTCTGTCGCGTCACATGGAAGTGCCCGAGTTCAAGCACGCGTGTCTGGGCGGCATCTACGCGCTCAAGGCCGCGCTGCGCTACGTGTCGTGCGACGCCGGCGATCGCGTGGCGATCGTGGTGTGCGCCGACGTCGCCGAATACGAGCGCGGCAGCAGCGGTGAACAGACCCAGGGCGCAGGCGCCGTGGCGATGCTCGTCACGCGCGAAGCCAAGCTCTTCGAGGTCGACCTCGCGCACGCGGGCTCTGCTTCGGACTACCGCGGCCCCGACTTCCGCAAGCCGTTCGCGCGTCACTTCAGCAAAGCCTACGCAGCCAAGACCAACCGCTTGAACGACTTCCCCGTGTTCAGCGGCAAGTACTCCACCTTCTCGTACCTCGACGAGACGGTGCACGCCGTGGAAGACATGCTGCGCAAGCTCAACGTGTCCGCTGGGAAGTACTACAGCAGCGTGCACAGCCTGTTCTTTCATCGCCCCTACCAGATGATGCCGATCCAGGCGATGTCGTTCTTGTACGTGCGGGGCCTGGCGCGCGGCGATCATCACCAAGAGGAGCTGCGAGCGCTCTGCAACGAGGCTGGCGTGTCACCTGAAACGGTGATCACCGAAGCGCTGTCGATGCCCGATCTCTACGCCAGCGTCGCAGAGCACGGCGAAGCCGTGAGCGATCCGTACGCAGCCACCAGCGCCATCGCAGCCATCGTGCGCAAGAAGGCGACCTTCCGCGACTTACTGCAGCGCAAGATGAGCCTGGGTGCGAGCCTGGTGCGCGATCTTGGCAACCTGTACTCGGCGGCGCTGCCGTCGTGGCTGGCTGCGGGCTTCGAAGAGGCCGGCAAGCAAGGCCTCGATCTCACCCACCGCCCTATGGTGGCCGTGGGCTACGGCAGCGGTGATGCGGCCGAGGCGTGGCCGTTCCGCGCGGTGCCGGGTTGGGAGCAAGCAGCAGCGCGCATTCAGCTGCAGGCCTCACTCGAAGGCGGCATCGATCTCACGCGCGCGCAGTACGAAGCGCTCCACGATGGTCATGAAGTGACGGGTCTCAACTACGTGCCGAGCGGCGAGTTCGTGATCTCGCACGTCGGCGAGAAGTACGAGCCGGCCTTCCAAGATCTGGGCATCGAATACTACAAATATGTAGGTTGACGCGGCGCGCCTTGGGGTCCATCCGCGGCTTACGTCCTCGCTCGACTCGGTCATGCACGGGAGTGCACTCCCTCATCTCGCTGCGGGCGCGCTCGCGGCTGAACCCCAATTCGCGCCGCTCGCGTTGGCGTCGCAGCTAACACGCTGCCAACGACACACACGCCGAGGCGAGCGGTGCGAATTGGCCTCTGGCCGCGAGCGCGCCCGCAGCGCCCGAGGGAGCCGTACTCACGTACGGTGACCGAGGAAGCGAGGACGTAAGCCGCGGCTAGAGGCCAAGGCGCGCCGCCGCGATCAGGTCTAGAAACGACAAAGGCCTTGGGCTCCGAGGAGCACAAGGCCTTTGTGCGTGCTGCTGTTGGCAGCGTCAGACGCGTGAGCTCACGCGCTGATCAGGATCACCAGCGGTCGCCGCCGCGGTCGCCGCGATCGCCACGGTCGCGATCGCCGCCACGGCCACCACGACCGCCACCGCCACCGCCACCGCCGCCGCGACCACCACCGCCGCCGCCGCTACCGCCGCCACCACCACCACCGCCGCTACCGCCGCCGCCGCCGCCCCAGCCACCGCCGCCACCACCGCCGCGGGGACCACCGCCACCGCCGCCGCGGGGACCACCGCCACCGCCGCCGCGCGGCTGACGTTCTTCGGCTTCGTTCACGCGGATCGGACGGCCATCGAGCATGGTGCCGTTGAGCTGCTGGATCGCGTTCGCCGCTTCCTGTGCCGAGCCCATCGTCACGAAGCCGAAGCCGCGCGATTGACCGCTGTCGCGATCGGTCACGATGTGCACATCCACCACTTCGCCGATCGCTGCAAACGCGCCGCGGAGTGTTTCCGTCGTTGCTTGGAACGACAGATTGCCAACATACAGACGATTACCCATGGATTCTCTCTACTCGTTCTCACGGCTCAAGTTTCGTTGAGTCCTGCCATCCGGTGAGCCGCCGGACCGGAAGCCAGGGCTGCTTCAGCGTCCGCGTCCCCACGTTGGCTTCGGCGCGTGCATGGAGTGATGACCATGATAACGCGCCTCTGAGCGAGACCGAGATGGAGAAATCCTCGTCGCCACTACCGGGTAACGTGTCATGAGCAATGTCGAGGATAGCGAAACAGCACGAATGCGCAAGGACCGGCCTTTTTCGTGCGTGAACCGGGTACTGGCGGCAGCGCAAACTAGCCGTTCAGGGCTCGGCGCATGACCGCGATCGGGGCCGGTTTTCCGGTCCAGCGTTCGAAGGCGAGTGCGCCTTGGTGGAGCAGCATGCCGAGGCCGTCGACCGTCTTGAGCTTTTGGGCCTGCGCCCGGCCCAGGACGGCTGTTTGAAGCGGACGGTAGACGAGGTCGGTGACCACTGCCGAGCTCGGCAGTGCGGGCAGGGGTAGGGACGCGGCGAACGCGTCGGCGGGTGGGCCGCCATCCAGAGTGGCGCTGGTCGCTTGCACGAGCAGGTCGGTGTGCGCGAACGCGGCATGCAGGGCGGCCGGCTCGTGTGCGCAGGCGCTGAGCGTGGTGGAAGTGAGGTGAGGCGCGAGCGAGGCGACCAGGGCTTGCGCTTCGCCGAGCCGGCGTGCAGCCACCGTGATCGTGCGTGCGCCGGCCCGCGCCAGGCCAACCACGCTGGCCCGTGCTGCGCCACCGGCCCCGAGCACGGTGACGCGCGCATCGGTGAGCGCAACGCCGCCTTCACGCAGCGCTCGCGCCAAGCCTTCGGCGTCGGTGTTGGTGCCGCACAGCCGCTCGCCGTCGAGGTAGAGCGTGTTCACGGCGCCGATGGCGCGCGCGTCTGACTCGACTTGATCGAGCAGAGCCATGACGTGGGTCTTGTGCGGCAACGTGACGTTGACACCGCGCAGGCCCAAGGCGCGCACGGCGCGCACGGCGTCGGCGAGCTTGTCCGGCTGCACCGCGAACGGCACGTACACGGCATCGAGGCCCAGCGCTGCGAACGCCGCGTTGTGCATCGCGGGGGAGCGCGAGTGGCCCACGGGCCAGCCAAAGATGCCGTAGACGTCGGTCACTCGTTCTCTACCCGTGCGCGCAGCGTGCCTTCGTGTAGGCGTACGCGTAGCACGTCGCCGCTCTTGGCGTCAGCGGCGCGCACCAGCGCCTTGCCGGTGGGCTCGTGCAGCGCGATGGCGTAGCCGCGCGCCAAGATCCCCAGCGGCGAGAGAGCGTCGAGGCTGGCGATGCGCTCGGCCAGCTGCGCACGGCGGCGGAACAAAAGTGGACGCGCGGCGCTCTCGATCTTGGTCTGCAGCTCGACCAGGTGCGCGCGACGTTCGGCCAAGAGCAGGCGCGGATCGAGCCGCGCCAAGCGTTCGCCCAGGCTCTGCAGCTGCGCGCGCTCGCGCTTGATGCGTGCAACGAATTGTTGCAATAGCTGCGTGCGCAGTGCCTCGATGCGCGCGCGCACGGCAGACAGCGCGCCGCGTGGATCGTGGAGGTGCTGGCTCAGGCGCTCCACGCGCAAGCGTTCGCGGCCCAAACGCAGCTCGGCAGCGCGCGCGATGGCTCGCTCGGCCGTGCGCAGCTCGTTGCTGAGCGCGCGTCGATCGGGCACCACCAGCTCGGCCGCGTTGCTCGGCGTGGCCGCGCGCAGGTCGGCGACCAGATCGGCGATGCTGATGTCGACCTCGTGACCCACCGCGCTCACGGTCGGCACGCGACAGCCAGCGATGGCGCGTGCCACGCGCTCGTCGTTGAACGCGACCAAGTCTTCGGCCGAGCCACCGCCGCGACCCACGATGACCACGTCGAGCTCGGGCAGCTGTTGAATGGCCTCGAGCGCGGCGACGATCGAGGCCGGTGCATCAGCGCCTTGCACCAGACAAGGCGAAACCACGATGCGCACCGGGCAGCGTCCATGCGCAACGCGGATCACGTCGTGCAGCGCGGCGCCGGCTTGACTCGTGACCACGCCGAGCACGCGCGGCAGCTTGGGCAGCGCACGCTTGCGCTCGGGCGCGAGCAGGCCGTCGGCTTCGAGACGCTTGCGCACGCGCTCGAACTGCGCGTGTAACTCGCCCAGGCCGTAGGGCACGGCCACGCGCGCGATCAACTGGTAGCTGCCGCGCGGTGCGAACAGCGACAGCTGACCTTGCAGCTTCACGCGGGCGCCGTCTTCCAGCTTGGCCTTGCTGCGGCGCGCGTCGTTCTTGAACATCACCACGCGCAGCTGCGCGGGCTCGTCTTCGTCGTTGAGCGTGAAGTACACGTGGCCCGAGGCAGCGTGCGTCACGTCCGAGAGCTCGCCCTCCACCCACACGCCGCTCCAGCGCTCTTCGAGCAGCACGCGCACGGCGCGGTTCAGCTGCGAGACGCGGTAGACCTTGGCGTCTTCGGAGCGGTCGCCGCGGTCGCCACGGTCGTCACGCGGCTCGTCACCGGGATCACCGAACGAGGGCGAGGTCGACATGCGTCAGACCCTATGCAAACCTCGCGCACAATTGAAGCGTCAAACGTCAGCCTTGGCGCAGGGCCCCGCGATGACCGGCGATTTCGTGATTGGTCTCGGCAGCAACCTGGGCGATCGGGTGGAGCAGCTGTGCGGGGGCGCGACGCTGATCGCAGCGCTGTCGCAGGTGCGCGTGCTGGCCGTTTCGAGTGTGTTCGAGACCGACGCCGTTGGTCCGCCGCAGCCGCGCTACCTGAACGCCGCGCTGCGCTTGCATAGCGCGCTCGATGCGCATGCGCTGCTGAAACGCTTGCGCGCGGTCGAGCACGCGCGCGGTCGGCCTGCCGTGGAGCAGCGGGTGCGCTGGGGCCCGCGCACGCTCGATCTGGACGTGCTGTGGGCAAGCGTGCCCGTGCGAAGCGAGCAGCTCACGGTGCCGCACGCCCGCATGCACGAGCGCAACTTCGCGCTGGCACCGTTGCTCGAGCTCGCGCCGGAGCTGGCTCCCGTGTACGGGCAGATGCTTGCTGCGATCGGCGGCGCACCGCACTGTGTTGGGCGGCTCGTCATGCTCGCGCAGCTCGATGCTCATGGCGCCGATACGCAGCAAGTCGTTTTCGAGCGGTCCACCGCGACTCCGGTGTAGGCTTGTGGCTCACCGTGTGGCGCTTTGATGGCATCTTTGATGGCGTGAGGGGCGTCGCACTTCGAAGTCGCGCGCTGCGTGCGGACGCGGTAGCATCTTCCCGCGAGATCACCGAAGTTAAGGGGTAGATTAGGACCTTCATGAGCGAGATGCGCAAAGACCGGCGTGCGCCCGTGTCGCTCAAAGTCAAATACAAGAGCGCGACCGTCGACGAGTTCATCGAGCAGTTCGGCATCGATATCTCGAACGGTGGCATCTTCATCAAGACCAAGAAGCCGCTCGATACAGCCGCGCTGCTCAAGTTCGAGTTTCAGCTACAGGACGGATCGCCCGTGATTCACGGTGTGGGCCGTGTCGCTTGGCGACGTAGCGAACACAACGCCAAGCCCGATGCGCCAGCTGGCATGGGCATCAAGTTCATCAAGCTCGACGACGGCAGTCGTGCGGTGGTCGATCGCATCGCGGCTGGCCACGGGGCCAAGGGCTCGCGCTTCGAGAAGACCGCGGGCGCCGAGCTTGCGCCGCCGATGAACTCTGCACCTCCGCCCGCGAGCGACAGCGTGCCGCCGCCGCGGCCGAGCGATGCGCCACCGCCCAACCGTCCCACCAGCACGCTGCCGCGCGTGGCCGGGCCCGCGCCACGTACCAGTGTTCCGGCCATACCCGCGCAGCCGCTCGCCCCGCGCACCAGTGCCGCGCCGCAAGTGGCACGGCCGACCACCGCTACACCCGCCGTCAAACCCGCCGCACCGCTGACCGCTTCGGGGTTGTTCGGGTCGGGTGGCGGCTCCGCGCCGCGCTTTGCGCCACCTGCACCCGAGGCGAGCTCTGGGTTGTCGCGTGCGAGCGTGTTCGACGAGGCCCCGACCGAGCGCGTCAGCCGCCCCGGCTCCGGGCCCGCCTTACCTAGACCGCCCGCGTCGCCCGCGACCTCGAAGGCCCCGAATCCCGCGTTCAAGCTACCCAAGGGCATGGCCAGCTCGTTCTTCGGCGAAGAGCCCAAGCCTGCAGCGAGCGCCAAAGCCGCGCGCGACACGAGCGAGTTTCTCGCGAGCGCCTTCAGCGCCGGCGGTGCCGGACAAGAAGTGCGCGCCGAAGCGCGTGCACAAGCCGAGCGGGCGCGCCGCGACCAGGGGCCGGCAGATCTCGCCGACGAGCTCTTCGGCGACATGCCGTCGCAGGCCACCGCAAGCAGCGATCTCATGCCACTGGGCGATCCCGAAGACCTGGCAGGCTTGCCTAAGGCGCACGAGGCCAAGTCGCCGAGCCTCAAGGTTCCCAGCATGGCAGAGGTCGCGCTCGGCGAGCAGATCCCGAGCATGCAAGAGCTGGCCGACGAGCCCGCTCACGCGCCGCAGGTTGCCGCCGCAGCGGGTGGCTTGGGCGCAGCGGACGACAACGACGAGGACGACGAGGACGACACCTCGTTGTTCGGTGAGGCCGAGCGCGGTGGAGCTTCGGTTCCGTCGGCGCAGCTGGCAGCCGCAGCCGCTGCAGCACCTGCAGCTGCGCAGAAGTCGCGTGCTGGCTTGATTGTCGCGATCGTGCTGCTGCTTGCCGCTGTTGGCGGCGGCGGATTCTTCATGATGCAGCGCTCGGCGCCGCCCGCGATCGCTCCCGAGCCTGGCGCCGCCGAGCCGGTCGCTCCGGCGCAAGCCGCCGAGCCGCCAGAGAATCCGGCGCCCGCCGCCGAGCCGAGCGCTCCGCCGCCAGCAGCTGCAGCTGAACCCGCTGCTGCACCTGCCGCGCCTGCTGCGCCCGCGCCCGCCGCTGCACCCGCCGTCACTGCGGGTCCGCCTGTCGAGGTGAACATCACTTCCTGGCCGCGCGCGGGCGAGGTCGTCATCGAGGGCAGGGTCGAGGGCACCACGCCCGCCACGCTGTCGCTGCCGTCCACCAAGCCGGTCGAGATCAGCGTGCGCATGGCCGGCTACTCCACACTCGCCAAGAGTATCGTGCCGGTCGCGCACATGGACCCGGTGCGCTTCAAGCTCGAGCCGCTGCCCTACGTGCTCGTCGTGAACACGACGCCGCCGGGAGCGACCATCACGCTGGGCAGCAAGAGCGTCGTCGCGCCGGCACCGCTCGAGCTCGGTCACCTCGATGGCATGGTCAGCGTCTCCGTCGAGCTGGACGGCTACCAGCGCATGTCCCGCGTGGTGCGCCTCGACGAGTTCAGCGAGCACGACAACGTGATGCGCGCAGAAGTGGCGCTGAGCCTGAGCCAGCTACCGCAGGAGAAGGTGGTGTCGGGGCGTGCGCGGCCGAAGCCTCAGCCGAAGGCAGCTGCGGCGCCGTCTGCCCCCGTGCTCTCGGTGACGCCGGCGGCGCCCAAGCCCGAAGCGCCAGCGCCCGTGGCGAAGCCTGCGGAGAAGCCTGTAGAGAAGCCTGTAGAGAAGCCGGCTCTGCCCAAGCCCGCACCTGCCGAGAAGCCTGCGCCGAAGCCGGCTGCAGCCTTGCCCGACAACCCTTTCTAGTGCCCTGACCGAGGGGTCTTGAACGTTTCTCGCTGGTCCCGAACGCGCATGGCTCGGTCAGAGCACTGGCGTGCTGGGCCTGCCGGCACAAGCCGCGAGCGCGTGGCCACGCGCTGACCAACGCGCGTCGGTTTGACGTGGGCCATGGCTGCTCTTAGGTTGCCCGCGTGCTGCCGCTCCGCGATCTCAACCCGACGCGCTCCACTCCGGTGCTGACCTACCTGCTCATCGCCGTAAACACGGCGGTGTACACGCACCAGTTCATGCTCGGCCCTGAGGGCGCAGAGCTGTTCGTGCGTCGCTACGGGCTCATCCCCGCGATGATCGCCGAGCACCACCACTTCGGGTCGCTGATCACGCCGTTCACCAGCATGTTCATGCACGGCAGCTGGCTGCACCTGATCATGAACATGTGGTTTCTGCACATCTTCGGTGACAACGTCGAAGAAGCGCTCGGCAAGCCGCGCTTCGTGTTGTTTTACTTGTGCACGGGTCTAGGCGCTGCTGCTGCGCAGACCTTCATCGACCCCAGCAACACGGTGCCGATGGTCGGTGCTTCGGGCGCGATCGCAGGCGTGCTCGCCGCGTACATGCGGCTGTTCCCGCACACGCGGGTGGTGACGCTGATCCCGCAGCTGCCGTGGGGCCTGATCTTCCCGTTCCTGTACGAGACGCGCCAGCTGCCGGCCGGCCTCTTGATCATGTTCTGGTTCGTGTTGCAGCTGCTCTCTGGGGTCGGCAGCCTCGGCGCCTCACAAGGCGGCGGCGTGGCCTTCTTCGCGCACATCGGCGGCTTCGTGGCGGGCTTTCTGCTGATCGGGCTGTTTCGCCCACGCCGCAACATCACGCGCGGCTTTCGTCCGCCAGAGCGCTACAGCCACTGAGACTCGGCGAACGGCGCTTAGGGGACCGCCGTTCGCCAAGCCCTCTCTCTTCGTGCGATCCGTGCTATCGAGTTTCACCATGAGCGTTGCTGCCTGGTTGGGCCCGTCGGGGCCGCTTGCGAGTCTCTTGCCAGGCTATGAGCCTCGCAAGTCGCAGCTCGACATGGCCGTGGCAGTCGAGACCGCGCTGCAGCACGACGCCACGCTCTTGGTCGAGGCAGGCACGGGCACCGGCAAGACCCTCGCGTATCTGTTGCCTGCGGTGCAAAGCGGCAAGAAGGTCGTGATCTCCACCGGCACCAAAACGTTGCAGGATCAGATCCTGCAGCACGACTTGCCGTTGCTCGAACAGGTGCTCGGCCAGCCGGTCTCGGCGGCGTGCATGAAGGGCCTGGGCAACTACCTGTGCTTGCGTCGCTACGAAGAGCTGCGTGCCAGCGCAGCCGGCGCCATGGGCCCATTGTCGCGTCAGCTGCCACTGCTCGACCATTTTCGTCAGACCACGCAGAGCGGCGACCGCGCCGAGCTTGCAGAGCTGGCCGACCACGCGGCCATCTGGCACGAGGTGCAGAGCGGTTCCGACACGCGCATCGGTCCCAAGTGCCGGCACTACGAAGACTGTTTCGTCACGCGCATGCGTCGTCAGGCCGAGGCGGCGCAGATCGTGATCGTCAACCACCACTTGTTCTTCGCCGATCTCGCCCTGCGCGGCGCGCAAGCTGCGCAGGCCGGGGTGATTCCGGCGCACGACGCCGTGATCTTCGACGAAGCCCACATGATCGAAGACATCGCGACCGAATTCTTCGGCGTGGCGGTGTCCACCACCAAGCTCGAGGTGCTGGTGCGCGACGCCACACGCGTGCTCGGTGCCGCGCGCGTGCTGGCGCAGGCCGAGCGCCTGGTGACGGCCGTGAGTCTCACCGCCGCCACCTTCTTCCAGATGCTGCCGCGTCCCAAGAGCGGCGAGAGCGGCCGCGTGCCACTGTCACCCGAGGTCTTCAGCTCGCGCTTGCAAGAGCCGATGTTCGCGCTCGACAACGCGCTCGATGCGTTGGCCAGTTTCTGCAAGCGCAACGCGTCCGAAACCGAAGCCGTGGCTCAGCTCGCGCGGCGCGCCGAGCAGCTGCGCACCGACGTGGCCGCGGTCGCCGAGGGTGGTACGGGCAATCAGGTCACCTGGACCCTGGCGCGCAGCCGCAGCATCAGTATCGGTGCGAGTCCCGTCGAGGTCTCGTCGATCTTGCGCGAGGGCTTGTTCCAGCGGGGTGGCGCGGTGGTGCTCACCAGCGCCAGTCTTTCCACCGCAAGCTCGAG
>JADGRE010000118.1 GCA_017881185.1 Pseudomonadota bacterium
AGCTGATTGACCGTGCAGATGTTGCCGCCGCGGTCGCCGACCTGCTTGTGATCCGCAGGCGGCTTCGACAAGAAGGGCAGGGTGCAATCGGTGGGCGCGGGGCCTGGGTTGCCTACCGGCGGCATCTCCCACACCACGTTGCAGGTCACCTTGCCATCGGCCTTGCGCACGAGCGGACGGTCGAGACAGACCGCGCCGAGCTGCTTGGCGATGATGTTGATGATGGCGTCCATGGCCGGTGGGAACTGGCTCAGCTCGCAGATCGACTTGACCAAGCCGTTCTTGCCGAAGCCCTGCGCCACCTGGACGATGCGTTGCGGCGGGGTCGCGGTGCTGGTCGAGGTCACGCACGACGGCGACAGGTTGCCTTCGCCCGCCACCTTCGTGGGGTCGGGCTTGGGGATCATGCGCGGGTCCGCGAGGATGTGCTGATAGAACGCATTGCGGGCGTTGTCGTCGTCCCACGAGCCCTCGTTCTTGTACGCGGCGTCGTCGACCAGGTCGGCCGGAACACCCGTGATGGTGGCAAACACGACCAGGTTCTCGTTGCCGGCACGCAGGGCCTTGAAGCCGTTGATGTAGCGGCTGACCTCGTACAGGTTCTTCGGGTTGTAGAAGCAACGCAGGTTGAGGTCCTGGTTGTACAGCGGGTCGCTCATGTTCAAGTACGACTGCGGCGTGAAGTGAACGGTGGTCTTCGACGAGCAGTCTTCTTCGTCGGTGAACAGCAAGATGCCGACGAGCGAGAGACCTTCGGTCATGCTGTTACGCACGAAGCCGTGGTTCTCGAGGTCGCCATGACCGAACTGCAGCATCGTGTGCGCGGTGTCGGTGAGGAAGGTGATGCGGTTGGGGTTGACCGTCTTGCCGGTCTTGACGTCGATGTCGACCGACGGCCACAGCGCCTTGAGCGGGGATTCCAGCTGCTGCTCGAAGCCGCAGCCATGAGTGCCGGTGACAGCGACGCAGGAGAAGTCGCTGGTCAGCTGCGCCGTGGAGACGGGACCGCCCATCGTGTACGACAAGAAGCGCTGCCCCGCCGGGAAGTTCGCCGTGCAGGTCGATTCCGCGGGCGGCAGCGTGCGCAGAATGCCGTCGTCGCCGAAGCCGGGCACCATCGAGGTGACGCCTGTGACACCGGAGCAACCAGGAATGCCCTGGATGCCGACGAGGCCCATGTTGACCGAGACGACGCCCAGGTGAAGGTCTTTCACGGGCGGGAACGGGTTCATGTCCACGCCGCCGTTCGGCTGCACGCGCATACCGGTCACGAGGGTCGTGATCATGCGCGGGATCTGCTCTTTGATGGCGCCTTGCTCTTCGCGCATCGACGGCGAGTCGTCGACCACGAACAGAAGGTCGACTTTGTCGACGTTCGTGACCGAGATCTGCTTGGTGCTGCCAGACACCAGGCATGGATTGAGCGGCTTGAGTTCGCGGTCGAGACAGCCCGCCGTCCACGCCACGCTGCCCACGATGATTGCGCCCATCAGCGACTTCATGACCGCCTGCATAGTGCTGCGCTCTACCCTCTTCATTACCGTCCTCCGCTCGCTCACGACCGTACCGGCATTTCAGGTGCCACCGGCACAACAGTGCAAATCACGGCCACTGCCTCTCGGGTTGCTCCCGCGCACAGTCGCCATACAGCCGCATACCTTAGGGGTGTTGGCGTCGAAGATCAATTGCTCCGAAAATCCGAACAGTTCCCAAAGCTTTTGGCTGTGACCCAGGTGCACGCCAAGAGCTTACGCAAGGGCCGCGCCAAGGTAGACTCGTTGAAATGCTTGGCGTTTCCAGCACGATGCGTCAACTACGTTGCCATCTTGAGGCAATGTAGTTGACGTGATCCGCCCCTGCCTGAGCTTGAACAAAGTGCTTGGTACCCTGATACTCCTTGCAGGCTGCCGTAGTTACCCCGCATTAAGTTCATGCCGTCGCTCCGCAAAGTCCTCGTCGTCGACGACGAGGAGAACATCCGTTTGGTGCTGCGCACGTTGCTGACCAAGAAGGGTTACGACGTGGAAGTCGCCGAGAGCGCCGAGCGCGCGCTCGAGCTGGCCGAGCAAGCGCCGCCCAACTTCGTGCTGGCCGACGTGCGCATGCCGGGCATGAGCGGCATCGAGCTGTGTCGTCAGCTGCACACGCGCATGCCGCAGTTGACGGTGATCATGATGAGCGCGTACGGCTCGGTGGAGCTGGCGCTCGAGGCCGTGCGGAACGGTGCCTACGACTACGTCGCCAAGCCCTTCAAGCAAGACGAGGTGCTCTTCGCGCTGGCCAAGGCCGAGGAGCACCAGAACCTGCTACGCGAGAACCGCGCACTGCGCGAGGCCGCGTTCGCGGGCGAGACCTTCCCCGAGCTGCTCGGCAACAGTCAGCCCATGCAGCAGGTGTTTCGGCTGATCTCGAAGGTCGCCGAGTACCGCACCACGGTGCTCATCCAGGGTGAAAGCGGCACGGGCAAGGAGCTGGTGGCGCGCGCGCTGCACCAGAAGAGCCCGCGCAAGGACAAGCCCTTCGTGCCCATCAACTGCGGCGCGATCCCCGCGACCTTGATGGAGAGCGAGCTCTTCGGCCACAAGCGCGGCGCCTTCACCGATGCGCATGCGGACAAGCGCGGCATCTTCCAGGAAGCCGATGGCGGCACCTTGTTCCTCGACGAAATCGGCGAGCTGAGCTCGAGCTTGCAGGTGAAGCTGCTGCGCGTGCTGCAGGAGGGCGTGGTGCGCCCGGTGGGTGGCACCAAAGATTCGCAGGTCGACGTGCGCGTGGTGACGGCGACCGTGCGCGATCTGCAGAAAGAAGTGACTGCCGGGCGCTTCCGCGAAGACTTGTTCTACCGCTTGAACGTGCTGCAGATCGTGGTGCCACCGCTGCGCGATCGGCTGGAAGACGTGCCGGTGCTCATCGACCACTTTATCGCGCGCAACAATGCGCGGCTGGGCACGCAGATCCACGGCATCGAGCCGCGCGCCAAGAAGGCGCTCTTGGGCTACTCGTGGCCGGGCAACGTGCGTGAGCTGGAGAACTTGATCGAGCGCGCGGTGGTCTTGGCCGAAAGCGACGTGCTCGCGCTCGAGGACATCCCCGAGCGCTTGCAGAAGCCGGAAGACGCCGTGGCAGCGGTGCTGGCCTCGGGGGAGCTCTCCATCAAGAAGGCCAGCCGTGCGATCGAAGAGTCGCTGATTCGTCAAGCACTGGCCAAGACTCGTGGCAACCGCACGGCGGCGGCGCGGCTTTTGGAGATTTCTCACCGCGCGCTGCTCTACAAGATCAAAGATTACGGGCTATCGTAGCGCCCGGCCATGACCAGCGAAGTCGCAACTGAAGGCGCCACGGCAGGCACCACCGCAGGCGCAGGCGCAGCCGCAAGCGCAACTGCAGGCGCAGCCGCAAGCGCAACCGCGCCGGGCTTCTGGGCCCGCCGCAAGCGCCGGCCCGACCCGTTGACCAGCGTCGCGCTCACCTTGCCGGTGTTCGTGGTCTATCACCTGGGCGTCGTGTTCGTGGATCGACGCTCGGGTGTAGATCTGGTGTCGGCGCTGGTGTTGTCGCTACTGCGCGCGAGCGTGCCAGCTTACGTGATCGCCACGCTGGCGCTGGCGCTCGCGCTCGCGAGCGGTGTGTGGATTCAACAGAAGCGCGGCGCGCTGGCGCGTACGCCAAGTGCGCCGGTGTTTCTCGAGAGTGCGGGCTTTGCTGTGCTCTTGCTCGTGACGGTGGGCTTCGCCACGCATCGCTGGGTGTTTCGGCTGGGTTCACCAGCGCTCAGTGCGCTCGGCTCACTCGGTGTGCTCGACAAGCTGGTGCTGGCCGCGGGCTCCGGGTTCCATGAGGAGCTGTTGTTTCGCGCGCTGATGGTGTCGGGTGGCGCGTGGCTCATCGAGCGATTGTGGAGACTGTCGCGCGGCGCGTCGTTCGCGATTGCGGTGACGGTGTCGTCGCTGGGCTTCGCGCTCGCCAACAACTTCGGCGTGCTTGGCGAGCCCTTCGCGTTCACCACGCTCGCGTACTACGTGCTGCTCGGCGGGCTGTTCGCGGCGCTGTACCTCGTGCGCGGCTTCGCGGTCGCGGTGTACACGCACGCGTTCTACACCGCGCTGGTGTTCTTCGTGTACGGCTGAGCCCAGCGGAGCCGTGTTGCGCAAGATTTCTCGCTGCCGCTCGCGCCGTTGTCTCGGGTCGGCGGTCGCGTCGTGGCTGCTGTCGTGCGCGCTTTGGGTGCACGGGGCGGCTGCGCAGGACTGGTTGGCCGTGTTGCCCGCGTGCGCTCAAGACGACGGCGCCAGTGCCGAAGGCGCTGCGCGCGCTGCGCTGGCGCTCGTGTATCCGCGGCCTGGGTTGCCGGCGGTGGTCTGTGCAGGCGCGAGCCTCGTGCTGCGTGTGCGCTTGCCCGCTGCGCTCACGCCACCGCCCGGTGTTCAGCAGGAGCGGGCCCTCTTGGGCTGGCAGGCGCAGCTGCGCCGCAGCTTGCCCGTGTTCGGTGGCGCAGCCGGTGCGACGCGCGCGCACCAGTACACCTTGCCCGTGGTGAACGTGCGTCCCGACGCTGCGGCGTCGCTCGTGTACCGCGTCGCGGTCGCCGTGCCCGCATACGCGGCGCCGGGAGCCTACGATCTTTCGTTGCACACCGTGTTCGGTGAGCTCGTGCTGCCGCGGTCCGTCGTGGTGCTGTCGGAGGAGCAGCCGGTGCGTCTTGCGCGCTTGCCTTCGCAGCTGACGGCGGCGGCGCTGCCGCAGCTGGCGAGCTTGCCCGTCGACGTGTGGCTCGCCGATGCAGTCCCGGCGGTCGCGCCCGCCCAGCCGGTGCTCGTGTCGGGCGTGGCTCCGGTCGCGCTGCGCATCGGCGCCGGTCTGGCGGTCAGCTCGGTCGCCTGCAGTGCCCCAGCGAGCTTCGCGCAGGAGCTGGCGCTCGTGCTCGCGGGCGAGCGACGCACGCGCATGGGCTTTGATGATCTGCCGGCGTCTTCTGCACAGCAGCTCGGCATCGGCGAAGCTGCCACACCCCAAGACGCACCGGTGCTGGTGCAGCGACCCGGATCCGAGCCGGCTTCGTTGCAGCTGACGAATCTCCAGTCACACACGACTGGCGAGCTCTCGCTGCTGCTGCCGGTCGGCCACAGTCTGCGCGTTGTCGGTGCGCAGCTGCGCAGCTTCCCTGCCGTCGACGTCAGCATCCGGCACCCCGACCAGGTCGTCGTGCATGTGCTCCTGCCGCCGGCAGCGAGCGCCCAGCTGGACCTGCTCGAGCTGCCGACCGGCGCGCGGCCGCAGCTGGAGGTCCAGCGCACCACCACGGCCGCGTCCACGCTGTTGCGGGTGGTCGGCGCCCCGGCAGGTTCGCGCGTGGCTTTCGATCTTGGCTTCGCGCGTACGGCGTGGGTGCAGGCGCCGCTGCGCACGAGCTTCCTCGCGCCCGGGGTGCACCCGATCGCCGCGCTGCTGCTCGGCCCGCAAGCCGAGGCCACGGCGCTGCACGCGGAGCTGTGGGTCGAGCCGCGCCGGCCGCCGACCTGCGCCGTGGGGGTCATCGGCCAATCCCGCACGAACGCGGGCCTGTGCCTCTTGTTCGCGGCGGGCTTGCTGCTAAAAAGGCGCGGCGCCCTGCCGTTCGGGAATAGACTGCGCTGGGCCCGTGGTTGTAGTGGCGCGCGTAGTGGCGCGTTCGTAAAGCGGGACGCGCCCCGCAGAGTCCCTCGAGCAGCAGGCATTGCACCTTGAAACGAGCTTCGATCATCTCCTGTGTGCTGTGGCTCGGTGTTCTATTGAGCGCCTGCGAGCCCACGCTCATCCCCAACACACGCGTGGAAGACACCGCTGAAAACCGCGAAGTCGTGGATTTCATTGAGAAATATCGATTGGCAGTGGAGTCGCGCAACCCCGCGATGCTGCTCTCGATGGTCTCGGTGAACTACTTCGACGACATGGGCACGCCGGCTGGCGAAGACGACGTCGACTACGACGCGCTCAAGAAGGGCCTGCAGCGCATGCACGAAGACGTGTCCGGCGCGCGCTACCAGGTCAGCTACCGTGCCGTCACCTACGCAGCCGATCAGCACGTGCTGGTCGACATGCTCTACACCGGCTGGTTTCGGTTGGCGCCGGTCGCCGGTGGCGAACCGCAATGGAAGCGTCGCTTGTCGCCGCACCGCATCGTGCTGACCCGCGAGGACAAGGGCTACAAGGTTCTCTCTGGCATGTAGCGCGAGACAGCTCGGGGCTCGCGGTGCACACGGCCGTACTGCCGCCACCTGTGTAGGGTGTGGTCATCGGCACGTCGAAGTCTCCGTCGTTGTTGAATCGGCAACGCCCGGCACGGTAGCCTTGCAGGCTATCGTATGCGCGTAGGTCGCGGACAATTTCAACATCGGTGTAGCGAGGCTCCCTGGGACCATGGGCGATAGCTCCGGGTCGAAGAAGCTGCTCGGCAAGATCATGCTGCAGCAGAAGCTCGTCACGCAGGACGAGCTCGACGGCATGCTCGACGAGCAGGGGAAGCGCGGTGGACGCTTGGCGTCCACGGCGACGCGCGAAGGCTTGGTGAGCGTCACCGACGCGCTGCGCGCGCTCAGCGAGCAGCACGGCGTCCCGGCCATCGACCTGAGCCGGCAAGTGGTGCCGCTCAACAATTTGTTGTTGATCCCCGTGGAGCTGGCGCGCGAGCACATGGTGTTTCCGGTGCGCGTGCACGGCGAGCAGTTGGTGCTGGCCATGGTCACGCCGCAGAACCAGACCAGCATCGAAGAAGTGCAGTTCGTCACGGCGAAGACCATCTTCGCGCACGTCGCGCTCGACGAAGCACTGCGCAATGCCGTGGAAGTGGCGTACGCGCTGCACGAACGCGGTGAGACCTACTACGTGGGCGAGCGTGTCACCGACGAAGAGCTCGCGGCGCTCGGCATCAGCCGACCGGTGCTGCCCGAGCTGCCGCCGCCCGTGGAGTCCGTGGTACCCGAGCCGTTCGGCAGCCCACCGGCATCGCTGCCTCCGCTGCCGCCGCCGATGGACGACTTGTTCGAGGTGGTGCACGGTCGAACGCCGTCCGAGGCCCCGGCGCTCGATCAGGCGTTCTCCGAGCGCCCGCAGCCGATCCACTCGCCGCCGCCGCCGGCCGGATACCAGGACAAGAAAGTGCTGGTGGTCGACGACGACGCCGACATTCGGCAGCTGCTGGTGCTGACGCTGCAGCATGCGGGCGTACCGGTGATCGAAGCGGCGACCGGTACGGCTGCGCTCGAGATGATTCGGGATCACAGCCCCGACATGATCGTGCTCGACGCCGTGCTGCCCGAGGTTCATGGCTTCGACATCTGCCGGAGGCTGCGTGGCTCACAGCGCTATGGCACGATCCCGATCGTGGTCGTGAGCGCGATCCACCGTGGCTGGCGTGTGGCGGAGGATCTGCGCGAGGCGTACGGGGTAGAGTTCTTCTTCGACAAGCCGATCGATCTGCAGCGCCTGACCCGCACCGTGCAGCTCTTGCTCGAAGGCAAAGACGGACATCACGACACCACTGCGCTGAGCGCGGCTGCGGAGGTCGAGCTCGGTAGTGGCATGGCTGCGTTCGAGGCGGGTGACCTCGAGCTCGCCATCTCGCACATGCGGGCGGGTGTCGGGATCGATCCGCTGGCATTCGAGCTGCAGTACCACCTGGGCCTGTTGCACGGGCGGCGTGAAGATCTGTTCTCGGCGATCGAGTCGCTGGAGATCGCCATCGGCCTGCAGCCGCGGCATTTCTCGGCGCTCAAGAACCTGGCCGTGGTGTATCAACGCGCGGGCTTCCGTCACAAAGCGCTGGAAGCGTGGCAGCGGGCCATGACCTACGCGCCCGACGACGACACGCGCTCGACCATCAAAGATCACATGGTGACCCTCTTGTGAGGGCCCGCAGTCGCGGCCAAGATCCGCGTGGGCCAGGAGTCTGACCTGGAAATCAGAGCACTAGCTTGTCCGAGAGGCTGTCCGATACGTAGGCGCCCTGCAGTACGTGCGCGAGAGAGAATGCGATGAAGTTCCTGTGCAGCAACTGCAAAGCGAAGTACCAGATCGCCGACGACAAGGTCGCCGGTCGTACCTTGCGCATGACCTGCCAGCAGTGCGGTGAGCCGATCGCCGTGCGTGGTCCCGGGCGCACCGGCGGCCCCGCGAGCCGACCGATTTCGCAGCCCATGCCACCCGCCGCCAGCGGGGCGCCGCCGGCGGTGTCGTCGCTCGGTGCCGACTTCCAGCGTCAGGTTGCGAACGTCGGCCCCGATGCGGGTGCCGCGCGCGGTCCCGACGAGTGGCACGTGGCCATCAACGACGTGCCGGTCGGCCCGATGCGCCGCGAGGAAGTCGCGCGCAAGATCGGCATGGGCGCGGTCGATCGTGAGTCCCTGGCGTGGCGTGAGGGCATGGACGACTGGATGCCGGCCAAGCACATTCCGGAGCTCGCCGTGCTGTTCGGTGGGCCGGCCCCGCTGGCGCCGCCGCCGCCAGCTGCAGTGCAGGTGCCGCCGCCGGCGCCGCTGCAACCGGCGGCACGCGTGGAGATGGCGCCCATCGGCGGTCGTCAGATGATGACGCTCGACGACTACGCTCCGCCGATCGAGCCGATCGTCCCGACCGTCACGGTGTCGCCCGTGACGACCGAGGCTGCGGCTTCCGGCAAGCCACTCGGTTGGGCACCGATGTTTGCGCTCGTGTCGGGTGGTGCGTTCATTCTCGCGTTCGGTGCCGTGCTCGGCGTGCGCGTGCTCGCGCCCACCACCGCGCCGACAGCTGCACCGGTGGCAGCAGCTGCAGCCGCAGCACCGGCCGCAGCCAACAGCGCGACGGCCAAGCCCGCCACCGATGGCGAAGGCAACGTGATCGAGCTCGACATGCAAGCCATCGACGGCCAGTCCACCGCTGGTGGCGCGCGCAAGCCAGCGGCCGGCGGCGCAGCGGCCGCCGACAAGAACAAGGCCGGCGGCAAGCAGCTGACCGACGAACAGAAGGCGATGCTGGCGCGCATGGGCGGCGGGCTCGATCAAGGTCCGTCCAACATTCACGCGCCGAGCGAGGCTGCCGCGGCCAACAGTGGCGGTGGCGGTGGTGGTCAGCTGACAGCCGAGCAGCTCTCGGCCGTAGTGTTGCGTGGGCGCAAGAACTTGCAGCGCTGCTACGAGACGGCGTTGCGCGGTGCCGGCTCGGACGAGACCGTGCGCATGGACGTCGACGTCGAAGTGTCGCCCTCGGGCAACGTCACCAGCGCGCACACCAGTGGCAAGGGCCTGCCGGGCATGGACGACTGCTTGGTGCGCACCGTACGCATGTGGCACTTCCCGAGCTCCGGTCAGGGCGCGGCCACGCGCTTTCCGGTGGTGTTCCAGCCGGGAGGTTAGGCGTGGACCCAGCATCGCTCACGCAGTGGTTGGTCGACGCGTTGCACGTGGTGCTCGTGCTGGCGGCGCCGGCGGTGCTCGCGTGCTTTGCGGTCGGCTTGGGCGCGGGCTTCTTTCAGTCGGCCACGCAGGCGAACGATCCCAGCGTGGGCTTCGTCCCGAAGTTGTTCGCCGTGGGCGCGGTGGTGCTGGCGAGTCGTGAGTTGATGGGCCACGAGCTCATGCACTTCTCCACGCTGATGCTGCACCACATCGTCGCGGTCGCGCGTTGAGTCATGTTGCCCGACTCGCCACTCGCTTGGGCCGCGTTCTTGCGTGATCCGGGCGCGGCGGCGCACTTGTGGGCGGTGGGCTTGCTGCTGGCGTTACGTCTCATGCCCATGGCGTGGCTCGCGCCTTGGTTGAGCGCGCGTGCCGCATCGCCCGTCGCTGCCGCGGTGCCCGTCGCTGCCGCAGCGCCCGGACTGTCGCTCTTGTTGAGCGGCGTGCTCGCGGGCTGTTTCTTGCCGCAAGCGTTGTTGCTCGCGCCGGCGACGCTCACGCTGGGCTCGGGGCTGTGGGTCGCGGCCGCCACGGAGCTCGTGCGCGGCACACTCTTGGCGCTCACGCTCGCGCTGCCGCTGCACGCGTTTCGCTGGGCCGGCGAGCTGAGCGACGTGCTGCGCGACGCCGAGCCTGCAGGCGCACAAGCAGGCGTGCCGATGCGCAGTCCGCTCGGCAGCTTGTACGGCTTCGCCGCGCTCGCGATCTTCTTTGCCTGTTCGGGACATGTCGTGGTCCTGTCTGTGTTGTCGGACACGCTGCGCGATCAGCCGCTGGGGTCGTTGCCGCAGGCGCTCGGGCCCGCGCTCTTGTCTGCCGTGCAGCTGGTGATCACGGCGTTCGAGCTGTCGGTCGCGTTCGCGGCGCCCGTGTTGCTCGCACTCTTCGTGTCCGCGCTGCTCTTGGGGCTCGGCTCGCGCGTCTGGGCACCGCTCGCGCCGCACTTGTCGCACGGTCCACTGCGTCCGGTGCTCGGGCTCGCGGTGGCGAGCCTGTGCGCGGCGTCGATCCTGCCGCAGCTGCCTGTGGTCTTGCAGGTATTCGTCGCGCACGCGCGCGCGCTCATGCACACTTTCGGTTAAGCTCGTGGTGGCCCGCATGCTGCAGCCCCGTTCACTTCTCGACGCGCAGACCATCGCCGCACGCGTGCGCGAGCTCGGCCAGCAGATCGAGCGCGACTACGCCGGCAAAGACCTGGTGATCGTCGTCGTGCTTTGCGGCAGCTTCGTATTCGCGGCCGACTTGGTGCGCGCCATCGCGTTGCCGCTCTCCATCGATTTCTTCGGCCTGCGTTCGTACGGCGACGCCACCCAGAGCAGCGGCGTCGTGCGCATCACGCACGATCTGGCGCGCTCGGTCGAAGGCAAGGACGTGCTGCTGGTGGAAGACATCGTCGACACCGGTCTGACCGTGCAATTCTTGATCGACACGCTCAAGACGCGCGCCCCACGCTCGCTCAAGCTCGCAGCGCTCTTGCACAAGCCCGCGCGCAGCCGCGTGCAAGTGCCCATCGACTACCTGGGGTTCACCATCGACGACGTGTTCGTGGTGGGTTACGGGCTCGATTGCGCGCAGCGCTACCGCAACTTGCCTTACTTGGGTGTGGTCGATGAGGGCGGCTGAGCGCAGCGGTTCATGTTGCGGCGTTGTGCCCCGCGTCACGCCCACTGCGTCGATTGCGCAGGAAACGTCGTCTCCACCCGGTGACAGAAAGCCTTCGGCGTGGCCAATTAGAAAGGTGTGGCCGGTTGCTGGCTTGCATGTAGGACAGTGAGCGCTCTGCACGCACGCTTCGGATTGGACCCTTGACCCACGCGACGAAGAATCAGGCACCGGGCGAAACGCATGTAGAATCAGAGGTCCAGAGCGGAACTCGGAGGATGCGCGGAGCCACCGCTGCACCTGCACCGAGTGGTGCGCAGGACCTTCCGATGCAGCCCGGTCAGATCATCGCAGACAAGTACGAGCTGCAGCGCGAGATCGGCAAGGGCGGTATGGGGTCAGTGTGGGCTGCGGTCCACAAAGGCTTAGGTCGCACCGTGGCGGTGAAGTTCCTGCGTCCGCAGGCTGATCACGACGCCACTGCCACCGACCGCTTCGTGTCGGAAGCGCGCATGGTCGCGGCCATCAAGCACCGCTTCGTGGTCGACGTCTTCGACTTCGGCGTCACCAGCGACGGCCTGTACTACATGGTGCTGGAGCTCTTGGAGGGCGAGTCGCTGGCCGAGCGCATCACCGAGGGCCCGCCGTTCGCAGTGAGAGACGCAGTCGAGCTGATCACCGACTGTCTGCGCGGCTTGCACGCCGTGCACGAAGCCGGCGTGGTGCATCGCGATCTGAAGCCCGAAAACATCTTCGTGATTCGCGACGCCGATGGCGCGTTCCCCAAGCTCATCGATTTCGGCATCTCGAAGAAGACGGAAGATACAGGCGCCCTTGATTCACCGGGCGCGCCCGGCGACGCTGCCGGTCGCAGCACGCAGCTGACGCGCCCGGGCATGATCGTCGGCACGCCTTACTACATGTCGCCGGAGCAGCTGCGCGGGCGCGCTGACCTGGACCGCCGCGCCGACATCTTCAGCATGGGCGTCATTCTCTACGAGCTGATCGCCGGGCGTTTGCCCTTCGACCAGGACAACATCGGCGACTTGATGGTGGCGATCACCTCACGGCGCGCGCCGACGCTGTCGGTGCTGCGACCCGAGCTCGGTAAGGAGCTTTCCGACGTCGTGGCGCGAGCGCTCGATCCGGAACGCGACGCGCGTCCGCCGACCGCACTGGCGCTGCGCGACGCGCTCTTGGCCGTGCTGCCCAGCTTGCCCGAGCGTGAGCTCACCGGTACGCACCAGCTGCCCACCCCTGGCGCGTACGGCAAAGCGACTGAGTTGCTCATGCAGGCAGCTGATGATCCGTTTGCGGGCGAACGGCGCAAGCAGGCCGGCGCGTCCGCAGCCGGCGGCAAACGTTTGCCGATGTACATCGCGGCGGCTGTGCTGGTCGCAGGCTTGCTCGCGTGGTTGTTGGGTACGCGCGGCTCGCAGCCTGCGAGCGAGGCGCCTGCTGCAAGCCCAGGCATGCAGCCGCCGTCAGCTGCGATCGGGGCGCCGAGTCCAGCCACTGTGGCAGCGCGCCAGCCGGTGGCACCTGCCGCCGAGCCCGCGGCGCCTGCACCGGCACCCGCCGCGCCCGCGCAGATCGTTGCGCCGTCCGAGATTGCACCCGTGCGCGAGTCTGCTGCGGCGCATGCGCCGGCCGCTGCCAAGTCGTCGCACGCTGCCCCCGCTGCGGGGGAAAGCTCGAGGCACGAGCGCTCGAGCCAGAAGCCCGCGGCCGCGCCGAAGAAGATCTATCAAAAGCTCGATTTCTGAACCTCGTCGCGCACCTGGTCCCATGTTCCAGCGTTCATTTCAGCCCCTGTTCTTCGGTTCCTTCGTGATGGCCTTTGTGGTGGCCTTTGTGGTGGCCAGCGTTGCCGCCTGCTGCTTGGGTGCGTCGCCAGTGGCTGCGCAAAGCGCGGCCGACGCCAGTCGCGACGCGTCCGCGCGTGCGCTCTTCCAGGATGGCGTGCAGCTGGCCGAGCAAAGTCAGTGGGAGGGTGCGGAAGACCGCTTTCGTCGTGCGCTGGCGCTGCACAGCTCACCGGTGATCGCCTACAACCTGGCCAATGCGCTGTCCGAGCGCGGCAAGTTGATCGAGGCCTCCGAGTTGCTGCTCAAGCTGCAGCACGACGAGAAGCTCGACCCGGGTCTCATGCAGACGGTCTCCACCCTGCAATCGGAGCTCGCGCCACGCATCGGGCGGCTGACCGTGAACGTGCATGGAGCGGTGAGCGGCGATACCGTGAAGCTCGACGACGTGGCCATGCTCGACGCCCAGCTCGGCGTCGCGCTCCCGGCGGATCCGGGAACCCACCGCCTGAGCCTCGAGCGCGCTGGCAAGTCACTCGACACGCAGAGCGTCGAGGTCGCGGTGGGTGGCAGCGCGGAGGTCACGCTACAACCTCTGGTTGCACCCACTCCGAGTCAGGTCGCGGCCGCGTCGCCTGTCGCGAGCGCGGCGCAGTCCGATGCCACAGCGTCCGGCGCGCACGCCGACTCGCGACCGGTGACCAAGACCTGGTGGTTCTGGACGGGCGTGGGCGTGGTCGGGGTGGCGGCCGTGGTGCTCGTGGCCGTGCTCGCGGGTGGCAGCAGCAGTGGCAGCAGCGGCGGCACCCAAGCTGCGTACCAGGGAAACTTCAATCCTTCGTCACTACAGGTGGAGGTGCGATGAACAGCTTCGCCGTCAAGCCATCGTTCAGTCGTGGGTTGTCGCGTGGGTTGTGGCGTGATCTGTCGTGTGCCGTGCTGCTGCTGATGGCGGCGGCGTGCACCACGAAGAAGCAGCCGGTCACGCAGATCGTGGTGGCGGTCGACAGCGATCTCAGCGTGCCCACGGAGCTCGACACCTTGAAGGTCGAGGTGACGGGCGCGGTCAACATGCCTTCTGCGCAGGCAGATCTCACGCAACAAGCACTGCCGCGCAGCCTGAGCCTCGTGCATTCCGGCGGACCGCTCGGTCCGGTGACGGTGACGGTCAGCGGACTGCGCGGTGCGAGCGTGGTGGTCACGCGCGAGGCGAAGGTCTCGTTCGTGCAGGATCAGAGCCTGCAGCTGCGGGTATTCCTCGGTCGTGCGTGCGCGGGTAGCAAGGACAACTGCGCTTCTGCCGGCAAGACCTGCGACAACGGCCAGTGCATCGATCCGACGATCGCCAACTTGCCCACGTTCGGCGGCGACGTGGTGCCGTTCGGCCGTGGCGGCGACGGCGCTGTCGATGCTGCCCATGGCGGCGGTGGAAACGACGGCGGCGCCGACGCCAGCATGTCCACTCCAGACAGCGGCACCACGCCTGCAGACAGCGGTACCCCGCCGGTGGATGGTAGCGCCACGACGCCTGACACCGGGACACCGACCAACGCGCCGCCGGTGTGCACGATCAACGCGCCGCAGGACGGTGATTCGTTCAACATGGGTGCGACGATCTCGTTCCAGGGCTCCTGCAACGATCCCGAGAGCGGCACGCTGACTACGGGCTTGTCGTGGACGAGCAGCCTCGACGGCGCGTTGGCGATGCGCGCGAGCTTCACGCGCAACAACCTGAGCGTGGGCACCCACAGCATCACGCTTTGCGCGCGCGATCCGCTGAAGCTCACGCTGCAAGGTTGCAGCAGCCCGCTGAGCATCACGATCGGGGCGGCGTTGCCCGCGATCACCGCGACGATCAGCTCGCTGCAGCAGAACGGCTCGAGCACGCAGCCCTTCGCCACGGGCGGTGGGGCCATCACGGTGATGGGCACCGGCACCGGTGCGACACCGCTGACCCTGAGCTGGAAGGACTCGATCTCTGGCGCGCTCGGCACCGGTGCGAGCGTCATGCTCGCTGCGCCGGTCGCGGGCAAACACGTCGTGACCCTCACGGTGGTTGACGCGCAGTCGCGCAGCGCCACGACCAGCTCCACGTTCAGCGTGCTCGGCGGCGGGCAGACGCAGCTGATCTCGCCCTACACGAACGTGAACACCACGGTCGCGGGCAATGGTTCGGCCGTGGTGCCGCTGGTGGCTGCGATCTCCAGCACGGTCTATGCGGCCGACACGCTGCAGCACGTCTACGGCTTCGACGGCACCATGCTGGCTGCGAACGCCACGCTCATGGTCAATCATCCGCCGCTGACCGAGGTCGTGCAGGCACTGGCCTTCGACGTCACGAACAAGCACGCCTACCTCGGCACCAAGGGCGGCTATCAGGTGTGCGATTTTGCGGTCAGCACAGGGATCGATTCGACCACTTGCATGCTGTTCAACGGCACCAATGGAGGCAACAGCCTACCGAGCGTCGACATCAGGGCCATCGTGCGCTTGGGGAGCTCGTTGCTGGTCGGAACGAGCAACGGCTTGTTCTCCACCACGACCATCGCCGGCAGCTCCACGGGCACCAAGCGCCTGAACGGCATCGAGATCACTGCGCTCGCGGTGCGCATGGGCACCACCGCCTATATCGGCAGCAACGGCAACGGCATCTACCACTTCGACCCGATGAACGGCGGGCAGACACGGAACTTCACGATGGGCGATGGCTTGCCATCGGACAACGTTCGCGCCGTTGCGGTCAACGAGGCAGGCGACGCCGTGTGGATCGCCACCGACGCCGGCATCGCTCGCTACAACCCGAGCAACGACAACATCACGGTCTGGAAGACAAACAGCGTGCCGGCACCGGGCCTTGGGAGCAACGACGTGCGCGACATCAAAGTCACGCGCAGCACGATCAACTCGATCACGCGTGACGTGATCTGGATTGCGACCAGCGCGGGCGTCAGCCGTTTCGACCCGAGCATCCCGTCGTTCACCACCTTCACCGTGGCCGACGGCTTGCCGAGCAACAGCGTGCGGTCGATCACCTTCGTGAACGGCACGAAGGTGTTTGCGACCGACGGTGGCGTGGCGTTGTATACGGGGCTGTGAACGCGACCGCTGCGCGCTCACACCCTGCCGCGTACCCCACTGTGCCGCCTACGGCGTGTACTGTCCGCTGCTGGAGCAGATCGGGCCGCCGTCCGTCGGGCCTTGGTTACCGCCCCAGCTGACGGTCGAGAAGCTGCCCGCCGGGAACATGCGTGCCACCAAGGCGGCCACGTCGCAGTCTGGCAACCTGGGGTTGGAGCTGATCATGGCCGAGCACGATCCGGTCGGGCAGTGGATCGTGGTCTTGCCGGTGCCGATGCGGGCCACGCTCGTCAGCAGTTGGTCGTTCTGCACCGACAGGTGCCAGTAGCCCTGCAGCTGCGACCCTTGGTCCGGGCCGATCTGCACGAGGGAGTGAAGGTCGGGATCGACCAGAACCGAGTTGTTCGTGATGGACACGCCGCCGGCCTTCTGCAGCAGCGGCATGGACAGCGTCTGGAGCACGTCCATCTCGTCGAGCCAGGTGGTCGAGGTGACGGAAGTCAGCGCCGGCAGATCGATGCTGGTGGTCGTGGCGTCATTGCCTTCGGTGGGATGGAATGCGCTGAGCGTCAGGTCGCCGGCCACCGTCTGCAACGCTGGCAGTCGGATCTTGGTGGTGGCGTTCGAGTAGATTCCCAGTGTGCCCGCGACCTGCTGCAGGCCCGTCAGGCCCGTGAGCGTGGTCAGCCTGGGGTTGTTGGTCACGCTCACCGGGCCACCCGCCGAGCGCAGCTGCTTCATGCCGCTGAAGGTGGCGAGCATCTTATTGTTGTCGACGAGCAGGCCGATGAACGCCGCATAGGTCCGCGCGCTCTGCCCGCCGCTCAATGACACCAGGTTGTCGAAGCCATCGAGGGTCTTGAGCGAGTCGTTGCTTGCGATGGTGATCGAGGCCGCTGTCACGAGGTTGGGGAACAAGATCGTGGTCAGCTTCGGGTTGCGCTCGATGTCGATGTTGCCGCCGACGGTGGTCAGGTTGATGAGACCGGAGCCGACCAGCGCCACGATGGCGTTGTTGTCGTTGATCGTGAGGTTGCCGCCGATGGTGGTGAGGCTCTCGAGGCCGATCAGGTTCTGCAAGCCCGGCGCATTGACACCGAGATCGCCGGTGATGGTTTGGATGCCCGCGAGCGACTGGATGTCGAGCGAGGTCACGATGTTGAAGCTACCCACCAAGACGGTGGAGCTCGCATTGCAATTGACCGGCGTGCCCGCGTAGCAGTGGTGGTCGGACTGGTTGCAGTGCTCTTTGCCGTTGCAGTAAGCGCCGTCGTCGCAGCTGGCGTCGTCCGTGCATGGCTCGGTCTTCGGGCTGATCATCGGCACGACCGTCACCTTGCACTCGCAGCCGTTGCTCGGGTCGTTGTCGCAGTTGTCGTAGCCCGGGTAGCAGCTGAGCACCGAGCACACGCCCTTCTTACACAGGCCCACGGCGTTGCTGAGCTGGCACTGGTAATCGGTGTTTTCGTCTGTTTGTCCGTTGCAGTTGTCGTCGACGCCGTTGCAGTTCTCCAGCGCCGTGGGGTGCACGCTGTTCTTGGTGTCGTCGCAGTCGCCCAGGTTCGACGAGCGGCCCGGGATGGGCTCGCAGCGCGCGAGCGCGGTGCCCTGGTTGATGCCCCAGCCGTCGCCGTCCTTGTCGAGGTACCACACGGTCTGCGCGGTCTGCTCGTCGACCATGCCGTCGCAGTCGTTGTCGCGCATGTCGCAGACCTCTTCGAGGCCCTTGCCGGTGGTCGGGTCGGTGTCGTCGCAGTCGGTGCCGCCGGGCGTGCACTTGGCGTCGGCGACTCCATCGTTGTCGTCGTCTTCGAAGTCGTTCAAGCCGAGCCTGTAGTCCTTCTTGCCGCTGCAGTCGTTGTCGATGGCGTCACACAGCTCGGCCGCTGCAGGGTTCACGGCGGCTTTGGTGTCGTCGCAGTCGTTGTTCGACAGCTGCCGACCCGGGATGCGCTCGCACGAGTACACCGG
>JADGRE010000289.1 GCA_017881185.1 Pseudomonadota bacterium
GGCAGCCAGTATGCGATGGTCGGTGCCCAGCTGTCGCTGGCCTCCTATGCGCTGGACCGCACGTGCCCAACTGCTGCGCGCCATGGCCTCCGGCCGCGTCGGCTACGCGCTGTACCAGGCACTGCAAGTGCGCATCGGCGACTGTGCCCAGCCGAGCTTCTGGCTGCAGCGCTGGCAGAAGCAGATTGGTTTCGCGCAGACCCTGCAGGCGCACGGCTGTGGGATCGAGGGCCGCGTGTTGGTCGAAGTGGGCACGGGCTGGGTCCCCAGTGTGCCGATCGGTTTCTGGTTGTGCGGCGCCAGCCGGGTTCATACGTACGACCTGAACCCTCACTTCCTGCCGGCCGTGCTCAGCCAACAGCTGCACTGGTTGGCCGAGCACGAGAGCCGCGTGCTCGAGCTGTGGGGCGATCTGGTCGCGCCCGACCTGCTACGCGAGCGAGTGCAGCGCGTGCGCGCCCTGGCCGATGCGCCGGTCGAGTTCCTGCGCGAGGCCGGCATCGCGCTGCACGCCCCCGGCGACGCCGCGCGCACGCAGCTGCCGCCGGAGTCGGTCGACATCCACTACTCCAACAACGTCTTCGAGCACATCCCGGAGCCCGTGCTGGTCGACATTCTCGGCGAGGCACGTCGCGTGTTGCGGCCCGCCGGGATCGCGATCCATCACGTCGATCCAAGCGACCACTTCGCCCACACCGACCCGAGCATCTCGAACGTCAACTTCCTGCAGTTCTCGCAGGCGCAGTGGGATCGGCTCGCCGGCAATCGACTGGCCTATCACAACCGCATGCGGGAGCCCGCGATCACGCGACTGTTTCAGCAGAGCGGACTGCAGCTCATCGACTCGCGGCACGACACTGACCCGAAGGCGCTGTACGCGCTGCGAGCCGGTCTGCCACTTGCGCCGGAGTTCCGGGCGCTCACGCCCGAGGTGCTGGCTCGGATGAACCTCGTGTACGTGTGTCGCAAGGGCTGAGCTGGAGCGTGCGAAGGGCTGCACGCCGACCAGCCAAGGTGCGCTGATCGCGCGTCGATGCCGCGACGCGGACAGCCTGCGGCCACAGTTGCAGCTTACGTGGTTGCACACAGGGGAGCCAACGGCTATGGCGCCCCTGTCGCTCGCGCCTCGCGCGAGAGGTCGAGCCGGATGATGGTCGCTTCTCGCGCTCGCGCCACCCGCGCGACGTACGGCTGCAATCCTCTCGTGAACATCAGCGCGAGCGGACGGCTGCGTACGAAGACCGTACGCATGTTGTAACGCCGCAGGATGGCGAGCCGTTCCTCGGAGGTCGTGGAGGCACGTAGCAGTTGGTCGATCGCATCGCGCCGCGCCGGCATGTCAGTCACGCCTCGCGCCCCGCGTCCGCGCGTGGGCGCGAGCACGTAGCAGTTGCAGTGCATCGCAACGTGGTAGTCGTCGCCGAGCGTGGCCGCGATCGTCTCGTCGGGTCGGACGTTCTTGCGAAAGAATGCCGCCGTGCGTTCCACGACCTCGACGCGGCGCGCGATGATGTTGCCTTTGGCACCATCCAGGTAGTGCTTGCGCGTCCACGGGCCGCCGTCGACGCCGAGCCACAAGCCGTACGCAATCGCTGCGCCCATGCCGGTGGTCTGCAGGAGCGTGCGATAGGGCTGCTTCCTTGCGTACGGGGCGGCGAGCCAGAAGATCACGGCGGGCGTCACCGCGAACCCAACGATCACGAACACCAACGTCAAGCGCCAGAGGATCCAGCCTGCGCCCGCGACGTGCAGCAGTGCCGTGCAAAACGGCGGGAAGAACAACGCAGCGCCAGCTACGGCAACCATTCCAACGAGGATCAGCAGGCGCTTGCGCCTCGGACTGATGAGCCCGATCAGCAGCAGCGCCAGCGCATGGACATAGCGGCTGTTCAAGCCCGACAGGCGCTCGGCATCGCCCATGACCCACGTGCCCGACAGCTCCAGGAAGTTGCGGTCCAGCACCGGGCCGCTGGGCGGCGGTGCTGCTGGTTTGCTGGGTGCCGCCGTCGGCGGCGGAGCACTCGACGCGGCGTTGCTTGGCGGCGGAGCGGGGGTAGCAGGCTGGGGTTGCGGTGGGGCACTCTGGGTCAGGTGTGCGAACGCGTCGTGAGCGCTGGCTGCGATCCTGGGCCAGGTGGGCACGATCAGCCATGGCAGACAGGCACAGGCGGCCAGCAGCGCCGTCGCGGCTTGCCTGCGGCCGGGCCGCTTGCGCCATAGGCTCCACGCGAGCTTCGCTGCGAGGCTCGTTCCCACCACGATCAGGAAGAACAGCGCGTGCAGCATGTGCACCTGCGCAAGAACGAGCGAGATCGCGGCCAGCCACAGCACGTCCCGGCGCCCGCGGTCGGCGACCATCGCATCGATGCCGAAGCCGAGCGCCATGGGCAGCCAGCAATACGGCGCCAAGGTGTTCGGGAACGAGAGCGTCGAGTACGTGGCCATGAACACGGTCACTGCGGTCGCTGCGATCCAACCGAGCCAGCGTTCACGAAACACCGAGAACGCGAGCGTGTACGCGCCGGCTGCTTGCAGCAGCTTCGCCCAGGGCCACGCGGACAGCCACGCCACGCCCGGATGCACGCCCGTGAGCACGGCGCACGCGGCCAGCAACGCGTGGTAGATGTTCGTGTGATAGAGCGGCTCGAAGATGTGCCCGCCGATGATCGGGTCCCAGTTGTTGAAGCCGTGATCGATCAGCATGCGCGCACGGCCCACGTGGAAGCCGGTGTCGCCCGCCATGTGCGTGCCGAAGCGGCTGCCGAGGTACATGTCCGCAGCAAGGACGAGCGTACCGATGCAAGCGACGAGAGACGGGCGAACCAGGCGCGGGCGCCAGCGCGTCGACTGCAGCAAGAACAGCAGCGAGCCGAGCACCGCGACCACGACGCCGGTTGCGAACAGCACGATGGGGAGTCGGAGCGCGTAGCAGAGCACCGATACCGGGGTCAGCAGCACGAAGGTCGCAACGTAGCTACGCGCCACGGTTGCGAGCGGCCCACCCTGGACGACCTCGGGGTCGAGGGCTCGAACCAGTGCGTAGCCCGGGAAGAAGAGCGCTGCCCAGAATGCAAATACGCCAATCATTGCTTCGCTGCGCACCCGTCTTGGCGAAGGCACGGGCCGTCCACCGCGGGGCGCGGCAAGATCGCATAGGTTTCGCCGGATCGAAAGGGTTGCGGTCCGTGGCCTCTGCGTGCGCTCAGCCTGGGCTTGGCGGAAGGATCGACCGGAGCAACCTGCGGCGCGCACTGCCGACATCGTCGATCGCCGATCGCAGGGCGGCGCTCGACCGCCCAGTCTCCCAGTAGGCGCGATGCAACAACGCTCGTGCAGAGTCGAGCGTGCGCAAGGCGGTCTGGACGTCGCGCGTGGTCAGCCCGCGCTGCAGCATCGCTCGTGCGGCGGGAACGGCAACGCTGTCGTAGCGCACGGCGACAGATTCGCTGCTGTCGGTCCACACGGCGTCGCGCAGCTCAGCGAGCGCGCGTTGCGGCTCGTTCGTGCGGGCTCGTCGCAGCGCCTGCGCAGACAAATTCGCGGCGAGCTGTCTGGTCGCGTCCGCACCCACGACCTCCAGCTCCCCGACGGTCTGTTGCCGGTGGTCGCCGAGCTCGATGGCGAGCTCGTACTTGCCGGGCGTGTTTGGTGCATCGAAGCTGAGCCGGTCGACGAAGAGCGCGTCGGGTTGCCACAGCTCGACCGGGTAGTAGTGCAGCCAAAGCACGGCCGACGCTCGAGCGTCCGTCGCCTGCGATGATCGGCGCAGGATCAAGCGTCGCGCGAGCACGCCTGCGCGTGTCTCGGCGTTCGCCCGCCAGTAGAGCACCCCACGCAGGCGTCGCCCTGGACTGCAGTGTTCGGGAAGCTCGCTGGCCACCACCGACAGTCCCGCGGCAGCATCACTCGGGCCGAGCGCCTGGGACCAGGTCGGGGGTGTGCTTACCAGCGCCAGCTCGCGCTTCAGCAGAAAGCGGCCTCCGCCGAGCTCGAGGTAGGCGTCGGTCTGCTTGAGCTCGCGGTAGAACGCTTCGCCATGTCGCTTGCCCGGGTGCCTGCGAATCAGGTCCGGCAGCACGGCGCTGACGTAGCCCTTGCAGTTGCGCGACCGCCATCGACAGCTCGCGAGCACGCTGTCGGTCAGCCCACCGAGGTCCAGCACGTCGAGGCTGTCGCCCGCGTAGCCGTGACCGCCGACATCGAATGACGCCAAGATGCTGCCGGCGGGCAGGAGGCTGGCGAGCTCCGTGCCTTGCTGAAGAAAAGGCTTGGCATCGACCGTGACGCCGACGCTCGACTGCAGCACCCACGGACGGGTCGCCAGTAGCGCGAGGTACAGTCCGAGCAAGCCCGCCGCGCCCAGCGTGCGAGCGTTTCCCAGGTGCGATGCCGCGCGTGCGACCGCGCCGGTGAACAGCAGAAACAGGAACGGCAGCATCGGGACGCAGAAGCGACTGGCGGGCATCCAGTCGTCGCCCGAGCGCACGATGAAGGCCGTTTGCGCGAGGACCATGAGCGTGAACGCTGCGTTGTGCCGGAAGCGCTGGCGGTCGAGCAGCGCGAGCGCAGCGAAGGCGACGGCCCACGTTCCGCCCACGCTGCCGAGCCCCGTGCGCAGGTAGGACCCTGGCTTGCATTGAGCCAGCAACGACGACTGGAGCGCGTCCAGCGTGCCAAGCAGGTGCGACGACGCGGCCACCTTCGCGTAGAAGGTCGTCGGCAGGTAGGCGCCATAGTACGCCTTCGAGACCAGCAGCTCGCCCGCCCACACGCACGGCGCGGCCGCGTACCATGCGAGGTCTGCCAGCCGCGGCGCGCGCCGCTCAAGCGCGTGCACAGCGAGATCGTGTACGGCCATCGCCACAAAGAAGGCGATGCCCTCGGGCCGGGTCAGCACCGCAGCCGAGAAGAGCAAGGCCGAGTACGGTGGCCCCTGCGTTGCCTGCTCGCGTAGCCGCACCAGCACCGCCGCCGTCAGCAGCGTCGTGTACAGCCCTGTCTCGAGACCGGCGACGTACCAAACCGCAATCGGTAGCGAGAGGGCGAGCATCGCGGGGGCAGCCAGCGCACTCAGCCACGGGCCGAGCACCGCCTGGCTCTCGCGGAAGGTCACGAGCACAAGCGCCATGTAGGCCAGCACGCCGATGCTCTTGCTGAAAACGATTGGGTCGCGCCCCAGCAGCTCGGGGATGGCCATCAGCCACACGTACAGCGTGTTGGAGTAGCCCTTGGCGTACTCGCCTGGGTTGAACACGGCGCCGAGTCCGCGCGCCAGGTGGTGCGAGTAGCGGAACGTGATGTACGCGTCGTCGACCGTGTAGCCGGCCTGGTACAGCAGGTGCACGACGCCCAGAGCCGCCACGGCAAAGACGCACGCAGCGCCGAGTCTTCCAGCGGACCCGTGATACGATTTGCTCGTCATGCGTGCCGCGACAGCAGTGCGCTCCGCGGTCTTCTTTCAGCGACTCCGTGGCATGTCCACAAGGTTGGCGCGGGCTCCGGTTGCTGCAGTTTACATGCGTGGCCACGTCGCTTCGTGGTCAGCAGAGTAGTACCTGAGCACGGCCGAAGGTCAACCACGTGGGTTCACGCGGGACTGCGAAGTCGGCGCGGGGTGCTTTCGCATCGACGCCGGGGCGCGATGGTGCGCGCGCCTGT
>JADGRE010000290.1 GCA_017881185.1 Pseudomonadota bacterium
TGCCGGCTCGTGCCGCTGGTTGTGGGCTCGTCGCGATTGCTGCCGCTTTGCCCGCCGCGAACACCCAGTCGGAGCGGAACACCTTGTCGAGATGGGCGACGGCCGGGCCTTCGATCAGCAGCGCCACATCGCGCCAGCGCTCGGACACCGGGCTCGGGCCCATGTACTCGTTCGCGAGGTTCATGCCACCGACGATGGCAGTGACGCCGTCGACGACGACGATCTTGCGATGGTTGCGCAGGTTCGCCGGACCGCGAAACGGCAGCCGCAGCATGGGCATGAACACGGCGAGCTTGCCGCCCGCGGCTTGCAGCGCGGCGAGCTTGCCGCGATCGGCCCGGAACGAGAACAGGCCGTCGATGAGCAGGCGCACACTGACCCCGGCGGCGGCTTTGCGGCTGAGCGCTTCCACCACGGCGTTGCCGGCGCTGTCACCTGCCAGAATGAAGGTGGACACGTGGATGCTGTGCTGCGCCGCGTCGATCTGCGCCAGCAGCGTGGAGAAAGCCTGCTCGCCCGTGGGCAAGAGCTCTAGGCGATTGCCGTGCACCAGACGCGACGCACCACCCGACCACAAGATGCGTTCCACCAGGTGCGGCACGTCGTTGCGCGGCATGGTCGTGGACAGTGACGACAGGGGTTCCTTGAGCGCTGCCATGCGCCGGTGCTTGCGGCCGCCGATCATCAAGTACAGCGGCACGCCCACGTACGGCACGAGCACGATCGACAGCAGCCAGGCCAGCGTGCTCGCAGGCGGCCGCCGCTCGCGCAAGATGCGCGAGAGAAAGAACACCGCGAGCAAGAAGCCCACGACCGACGAGATATGCGGCAGCCACCACACGCGCGCAATCTTACGCCATCGCGCGCCGGCCGTCCGCGCTCAAAAGCCCGGAACCTCGAAGCTCGCGCCGACCTTTGGCAATTCGATGCGGTGGTAGCGATTGCCGTACCAGGCTACCCACAGGTTCTGCGCGCTGTCGAGCTGCCGACCGTGGAAGCTCACGGCGGCGGGTCGACCATCGCTGGTGAGCGCATCGACGCGAGCAGTGAGCGCCCCCATCCCGATGACTTCGCCCTGCGTGAACGGCACCTCCGGCGCGCGTACCAGCTGACTGAGCGGCTCGAGCATGTAGCCGTACTGCGGCGTGAGCACGATGCTGCTGGCATCGGGTCGCGACACGACGAAATTCGCGGCCGTGGCACCCAGCACGTACAAGCGCGGCGGCCAAGGGTTCTGTTGCGCGTAGGTTGGCGACAATGAAGTGACGAAGTAGTTCGGCGTGTTGAGCACGTAGAGCGTGGTCACGCGCGCACGATCATAGGCCGGTAGCCCCACGGCCGAGCGCACGAAGATTTCTTCGTAGTGGACGATCGTGGTGTACGCATGCGGCGCGAGCGCTAGCGCCAGCGCACCGTGCACACCCAGCCACACGCCGGCCAAGCTCAATGCCAACACTCGACCCGGCTTGCCGAACACAGAGACCTGCGCTTGCGCGAGGCGCCACAGCTCGCCCACCAGCTCCGCGATCAACGCGAACGCCGCGATCCCCGGGATGAACAAGAGGCGCGGCGACATGCCGATCGCGCAGATCGGCAACACCGAGCCCAGGAGCGCGCACGACCAGAACGCGATGTCGCGCCGGCGCCACAGCATGCCCAGCCACAAGAGCAAGCTCGGCACGCACAGCGCGCACGCCACCCACACCGTGGCCGGCCGCTGTAGAAACGCAAAGGTCTCGAACGCAGGTGTGGACAGCGTCAGCTGCTCGCGCAGCACGGCAGGCAGCACCTCGGGCACGCGATGGCTGAGGAAGAACCACGGCGAGTCGAACGGGTCGCGGTACACGCCGCTGCCATGCACCCCGTAGCCGAGCGCGCGGTACATGGCCTGCCAACCGACACTGACCAGCGCGGCTGGAGCCAGCGAAAGTGCGCGTGTGCGCAGCGGCCCGCGGTCGATCCACAGCGCGTACGGCAAGAGATACGCCCAGGTCGCGATCGCGCCTTCGCCGCTCGCGAAGCCGAGCAAGAGCAAGCCCGCGGCCCACCACACGCCGGGTTTCCAGCTGTCACGGCGTGCCCGATCGTAGGCGACCAGCGCCGCCGCCGCGAAGGTCGCGCTCATCAGCGTGTTGCGGCTGGCGATCCAGGCCGTGCCCTCGCCGTGCGCTTCGTCCACCGCGTACAGCAGCAGCGCCAGCGCCGCCACGCCCGGGCCGCTCGTCACGCGCCGGTAAAGCGCACCCGCCAGTACGATCAGCAGCGAGTACCAGGCCATGTTGTGCAAGTGCATGAGCACCGGCAGGTTCGGCCACAGCATGTGATCGAGGTACTGCGTCGCGACCGACAGCGGCCGTAGCAGGGCCATGGACAGCTTTGGGTGCGTCCACCACGGCAGGAGCCCCGCATTGATGCGCTGGGCGACGCTGCCGGTGCCCTCGCGGCAACACACGTCGAACAGATCCCACCAGCGCGAGCCACCGTGCTCGAGGTACTGGTGGATGTAGTTGGCGTGCAGGTGATCGTCGAGCAAGAGCCCAGTGCCCACCGACGGCAAGGTCACCAAGAGCCCCAGCAGCACGGCGAGCCAGCTCACCCGCGGATGGCGAAGCCACGCGCGCACGCGCACTGACTGCGTGACCTCTGGGGACGCTGGCGCCTCTGCTTGCGATGACATGCGCGGACGCCGCGGCTGCGATCATTGCAGCCGCGGCGTCCGCGAGCGTAGCTCAATCACAAGGTTTCGAGGTAGCTCACCAGATCGCCGAGCTGCGCCTTGCTCAGCTTCGAGGTGTGGCCGTGCTTGTCGCCGCCGCCGCAGCTGCCGAAGCGGTCGAGCAAGGTCGCCGCGCACCCGTCGTGCAAGAAGGGCGCGCGGAACGACACGCCGTGCAGGGAAGGCACCTGCAGCGCGTGCCCGGTGCCCACGTCGACGGTGGCGTTGTTGGTGAGCTGCGCGCCCGCATGACAGCTCGCGCACCCCACCGCCGCAGACTCGAAGAGCGTGCGTCCGCGCGCGACCGCGGCCGTGTCGCTCGGCGTCGCGCGCAAAGCAGGCTGCCGGTCGACCCAATGCGACAACGCGCTCTCTTGATCGGGGCTCGGTGCGAAACCCGACATACGTCCGACGAACACTGCCTTCATCAGCGTCCCGAAGTCGTTCATGTCGCCATTCCAGTGGAACGGCTCGCTGCCCAGGATGCCGCCGCGCAAGTGCTGCGTGCGTCGCGCGCCGATGCCCGCGAAGGACCACACGTGCCCGTCATCGCCCGCCTCCGCGTGACACGAAGCACACGCGATGCCCGCGCCTGCGCGCGCGTGGAACATGGTGTGACCACTGTCCGCGCGACTGATCGGGCTCAGCATCACGGTCACAGGCTGGACGCCCACTGTCAGATCGTAGAAGGTCAGCGTCGCTGGCTCGCGCGTCTGCACGGCAAGCAGCGTGTCTTGCACGAACGAGGCAGCTGTCGCCTGACCGGGTGGGTCGTAGATCTGCGACGGCGACATGCAACCTCCCATCATCGGAGGCGAAATCGCCACGCCACCATCGGCATCGGCCGCACCGGTCGACAGCCCAGCCGCAACCTGCAGCTCGGTCGACAAGAACAGCGCCACTTGCCCAGCGCCTGCGCCCCAGTTGCCCGGGGCGACCACGGCCAGTTGCTTGCCGATCGAATCGGCCGCGAGATCTACCGGCAAGGTCATGGAGTCGAGCGCCGGATACAACGCAGCGTTGTCTGTGTCGGCAGCCAGCGTGAGCGCCGTTTGCACGATGGTTGAGCCGCAACCGCTACTTCCATAACCGCCGGGTGTGGTAGACACTTCGGTCGTACGCGACCGCTGATGCAGCATGGCGATGCCATGACCAGGCACCGCGAGCGCACGCCACGCGACCGTGGGCGTGTGCTCGACCATCACGTCGGTCGCAGTGCCCATGCCGCACACGTTGCCGGGCGCGATCTGCGTCTGCATCGAGGTCGCCTTCGGCGGCAGGAAGGTGTGCTCGACGGCACCCTGCGCGTCGAGCCGCAAGAGCTGCGCCGAACGCAGGCGCGTCACGAACAGCTTGCCACCCTGCACGATGACGTCACGCAAGTCTCTGCCGAGCTCGACCGTGCGCGTGGCTGCACCCAGCGCCGCTGGCAGCGTCACCAGCTTGCCCTCGGCGCACGCCACGTGCAGAGAGTCGGTCGCCGCCTCATAGGCGATGCCGCGCGGCAAGTCGCACACCGGCGTGCGCGACAAGAGCTTGCCGCCCGCGATGTCGATGTTCGCGATGGACTTACCACCGCGCAGCGCAACGTGCGCGACAGCCGCACCATCTTCCGCCAGCCGCCCCGGCTCGTCGCCCGCCTGCAGCTGCACCGTCGCACGCAGCGTCTGAGTCGGCAGATCGATCAGGTACACGAGGTCCCGATCGGGATCGGAGGCGAGCAGCGTCTTCTTGTCTGCGCTCAAGAGCAGCGTGCCTCCGCTGATAGGCGGCGGCGGAACGCTGGCCTGCACCGTCGGGCCCAAGAGCGCCTCCGGCGTGATGATCTTGCCGAGCGCGGGATCGAGGGGGCCCGGCGGACAGCCACCGTCAGGAGGCACCACGTGTCCCTCGCCACCAGCATCGATGACCACACCCCGCTCTGGTACGCCGCCGTCAGCGGCAGACTTGCCCGCATTCCAGCCGGCGTCGTCGCTCCCCAGCACCGGCTGACAGCCCGCGCTGCCGAGCAGCAGCGCCACCAGCAGCGCCAGCAGCAGCCAGGTACCCCGCGTTGACCTGTGAATCTGACGATCGTCCAGCATCGGCTTCTCCCTCACACGCAACCGCCCACGTGTCGACCACGCCGCGGCACAGCCCGGCACAAACAGCACCGAATGCTCATGCACTGCAAGCCTCGTGCCTGCAAGCACAGCGCGCAACCGCCCGCGCCCAAAGGCGAGCCCACACTTCTTTCGCTACAGGAGCCGATCTCAATACCCGCTCGCGGCGGCTTTCGGGCGGGACGGGCCCGAGCGCTGCGTTGCGCGACCGCGAAATACATGGAGTATTCCATCGGTCACGCGCCTTGCGCTCGGGCCCGTCCCGCTCCGAAATCCACTCGCTCCGGGTATTGAGATCGGCACTAATCCGCGCCCCATGACCACCGCACGAAAAGCCACCGTGAAACGCTGCAACTGGGCGCAAAGCCACCCACTTCTCACCACCTACCACGATGAAGAGTGGGGCGTTCCAGTTCACGACGACCGCCAGTGGTTCGAGAAGATCGTCCTCGACGGCGCGCAGGCCGGCCTCTCCTGGCTGACTATCCTCAAGAAACGCGACGCCTACCGCGAAGCCTTCCAGGACTTTTACCCCGAGCGCGTGGCCCGCTTCACCGCCCGCGACCAAGCGCGCCTCATGAACGACCCCGGTATCGTGCGCAATCGCCTCAAGATCGCCTCCGCCATCAGCAACGCCCAAGCGTTCCTCGAGCTAGAGGCCCAGCACGGCAGCTTCGACCGCTACATCTGGGACTTCGTCGGCGGCCGCACCCTGCACACCAAGCTGCGCCAACAGAGCGACATCCCCGCCCGCACCGAGCTCTCCGACGCCCTCTCCAAAGCCCTCAAACGCCAAGGCTTCAAGTTCGTCGGCTCCACCATC
>JADGRE010000018.1 GCA_017881185.1 Pseudomonadota bacterium
CACATGCCACAAGCGCGGCAGGCATCGGCGCGCGGCGTGTACGCGGTCTGCTTGCCGTGCACGAAGCTCTTGAGACGCGCGAGCAGCGGCAGCGCGCGGTACTCGGCTTCGTCGATCGTGCGTACCTCGAACACGTTGTACGGGCACACGGCTTCGCAGTCGCGCTTGCCCTCGCAGCGCTTGCGGTTGACCACCGGTCGGAACGCGCCCGGCTCGGCCGCGCACTCTTGGCCTGGGCGGTCGGGGTGGGCGGCTGCGCGCCGGGCTTTGGCCGGGTCGCGGGTGGGGCTGCGGGGTTGCTGCTCGCTCATGGCGGGCTACGCTAGCGCGCTTGCTCTGCGCGCGAAAGCTGGCAATCTCCGCCCACCGTGATTCGCCTAGATTCCATCTCCAAGCAGCACGGCTCGCAGATCTTGTTCATGGAAGCGTCGATGAACGCTTTCAAGGGCGAGAAAGTGGGCCTGGTGGGCCCCAACGGCTCCGGCAAGTCGACCATCTTCCGCATGATCATGAAGGAAGAGCAGCCCGACGGCGGGCAGGTCTCGGTCGACCGCAATGTCACCGTCGGCTATTTCTCGCAGGACGTCGGCGAGATGAAGGGCCGCAGCGTGCTCGAAGAGACCATGGCCGGTGCCGGCGCCGTGTCCGAGGCCGCGCGTGAGGTGCACGAGCTCGAGCACGCCATGGGCGACCCGGAACGTGCCGACGAGCTCGAGCAGCTGATCGAGCGCTTCGGTCATGCGCAGGCACGCTTCGACCAGCTCGGGGGCTACGCGCTCGAAGCCCGTGCGCGCGAGATCCTCGCGGGCCTCGGCTTTCGCGACGAGGTCGTGGACGACGACGTGGGCAAGCTCTCCGGCGGCTGGAAGATGCGCGTGGCGCTCGCGCGCATCTTGCTCATGCGGCCCGACGCGCTCTTGCTCGACGAGCCCACCAACCACTTGGACATCGAGTCGATCATCTGGCTCGAGCAGTTCCTGCGCGACTTCGAGGGCGCGCTGGTGATGACCTCGCACGATCGCGAGTTCATGAATCGCCTGGTGACGAAGATCGTGGAGATCGACGGCGGCGAGCTCACCACCTACACGGGCAACTACGACTTCTACGAGCAGCAGCACGACATCGCCATGCAGCATCAGGAAGCGCAGTACGCGCGGCAGCAAGCGATGCTCGCCAAGGAACAGGCGTTCATCGCGCGCTTCAAGGCGCGCGCCAGCCACGCGGCGCAGGTGCAATCGCGCGTGAAGAAGGTGGAGAAGATCGAAAAGGTCGAGCCGCCCAAGCGCGCCAAGGTGGTGGAGTTCGAGTTCCGTGCGCCGCCGCGGTCCGGCGACGACGTGGTGAAGATCGACCACGTGGTGAAGGGCTACGGGTCGCGCAAGATCTACGACGGGCTCGACCTGCTCATCCGCCGGCGCGAGCGCTGGTGCGTGATGGGCGTCAACGGCGCCGGCAAGTCCACGCTGCTCAAGCTCATCGCCGGTGAGACCAAGGCCGACGCCGGCAACGTGACCGTCGGCGCCAGCGTGAAGATGGGCTACTTCGCGCAGCACTCGATGGAGCTGCTCGACGCGAGCCAGAGCGTGTTCGAGACCCTGCAGAGCGCATTCCCGAACGCCTCGGTCGGCTCGCTCAAGACCTTGGCTGGTGCCTTTGGTTTCTCGGGCGAAGACGCCGACAAATCGTGTCGCGTGCTGTCAGGCGGCGAGAAGGCGAGGGTGGTGCTGGCGCGCATGCTCTTCGATCCGCCGAACTTCCTCGTGCTCGACGAGCCGACCAACCACTTGGACATGGCGACCAAGCACATGCTGGTGAAGGCGCTGTCGAACTTCGAAGGCACGATGTTGTTCGTGTCGCACGACCGTCAGTTCTTGCGCGCGCTGTCCACGCGCGTGCTCGAGCTGGGCAGCAAAGGCGTGCACGCATACAACGGCGGCTATTCCGAGTACGTGGTCGAGTCGGGCCACGAGGCGCCGGGCGTCAGCTGAGCCGTGCGCTGGAGTGCGCTTGGACCGATTGTGACATCCGCGGCTGAGCGCGGCTGAGCGTGGCCGAAGCAAGCCAAAGAACCTGGGTTCATGCTTCTTACGCGCTGCGCATTCAAGGGGCCGTCCACACGAGCACCTCGGAGTGACCACGCACCTCGAGCACCGGCAACATGAGCGGCTGCTGGGTGTCGTCGGTGCGCAGGGGCTGAGCACGAAAGGCATCGTAGTTGGCGAGCACGTCGCTGGCCGCGTAGGTGATCGATAGCAGCTTGGCGGTGGCGAGATCGGCGCCGTCGAGGGCGGCGGCTGCGGGCAGCTGTGGCAGCGTGATCGACGTCTGCGTGGGTGGCACGAGGAGATTCCAGCGAGCGCCCGACGAGAACGTGAGCGTGACGAGCGCGACGACCGCGCGGCTCGCATCGGGGCTCGCGGTCCAGCTGACGCCGCCCGTCGTGGCGACAGGCGCGCTCGGCGGCCCGATGCGGGCGTCGTAGTCGAGCGACAGCGTGTCCGCCACGGCTTGCCGGACACTGAGCACGTGTTGCTCGCCTGTGCCCTGGATGGTGGAGGCCACTTCGAGGTCGTCGGAAAAACCTTTGCTGTAGTAGAAACGCTCGTTGCGCAGCGGCGGAGAGGGCACGCCCAGGCGCCAATCGACCTCGCTGTAGCCACGGCTCTCGCCCGACCACATGTAGAGCTGGCTGGTCACGGTGTTTGGTGGCTGGTTGCTCGGCAAGTGGCCGATGATCACCTCCGTGCTGTCGGCCGCTTGCCAGGCGGGGAAGAGGACGGACGCGGCTTGACCGGCGCCCGCGCGCGGCGCGTCTTTGACCCACGAGAAATAGTCGAGCTGCTTGGCGGGGTCGGTCTGGCCCTCGGTATAGGTGTAAGCGAGCAGCGCGTTCTTGGCGAACGGTACGCAGTCCGCCTGCCAGTCGATGATGTTCATGTCGTCGTTGACATTGCGCAGATCGCAGGTACTCGGCCCGCCGGAGAAAAACACCATGCCGGTATTCGCAGGCTGCGCCGTGGCGAACGACGCCGTGTACACCGTCTGCTGTGGGACCGTCGTCGACGAGCTCGAATGCAGCTCAAGGCGATCGCCCTCTTTGACGCCGACGTAGCTCAACAGCTGACGGCCGGATGACTGGAGGGGCGACAGCTCCAGCGTGAGCGTGGCCGGCGCGTGTTCGGTTTCGAGCACGCCGTGCGCATCGGTCGCTGCCGCGGTGGGCGCGGCACTGGTGTCGGACAGGTACAGGGCGAGCTTAGCGAGCGGCGTTCCGTCGACGTGCAACGCGGTCAGACGCAAACCCTTGCCGGTGGACAGGCTACCGGCCGGGCCGCCGTCACTGGTAGCGCCGCCAATGGCGGCATCGGTGCCTGCGCCGCCGTCCACTGCGCCGGGCGATGCGAACGACGCATCGCTGCGCGTCCGCGCGGGGCCGCCATCGCGATCGGTCTGCGACGCCGGCTGTGTGGCAGCGGCGATGGGCCGGCCCCGACCATCCACGCAATAGCCGTTCTCGCAGGCCACTGCGTTCGGCAGCGCCTTGCACTCCGAGAGCTGGTGACAAGCAAGCCAGTGGCTCGAGCTGCTGCTCTGCGGGCCATTGCTGGTAGTGCGGCAGGCAATTGCGAACAGCGCCAGCACGTAGAAGATCGCAGGCTCACTCTTCATCGTCATCCTCGCGGGTCGTCGCCTCGTCGGGCGTCAGAGAGTCTGCTTCGCGCACGTATTGTCCGGCGTAGAACACCACGCGCTCGCGCAATGCGGGCTCCGCGCCGGCGCTTGCGCTCGCCGCATCGATGCGCGCACGTAGCGCATCGACTCGCTCGCGCAGCTCGCGCAGCAGCCCTTTGGCCTCCGCCTCGAGCGGATGGCCGGGCCACACGTCGAGCGACCATGTGGAGCCGCCGGTGTGATCGTGAGCCTGACCGCGCGTCGTGCCGCGACCGAGCTTGGTGATGATGGCGGTCACCAGCGCTTGATAGTGATCGAGCACGGCGGCTTCCCAGCCCGCCGCTGCTCCGAGCGGCACCTCGAAGCGCGTCGACGTGTAGCGCAGTCCGTCGGGATGCGGCTCTGCGCGCACGCGGCCGTCGGCCAGCAGCGTTGCGAGCGCCGCCTCGGTCGCGCTCTCGCCCAAGCGCGACTGGGCGCGCAAGGTCGCCGCGTCGCATGGTCCCGCGCGATACGCGGTGAGCCACACCAAATGCTCGTGCACGCTGCCGCGCTCGGCAGCGTCGGCGGCGAAGTCCGCCTCGTTGGCGGCCCGGTAGCGCGCTTGATCGCCGCGCCCGGCCCGGTAGATAAGCCCCGAATGCGTGAGATCGCTGAGCACGCCGGCCACGACCTCGGCATTGTCGCCGGCGAAGCGATCGATGACCGCACGACCGCTGACCGGCTCATGCTGATGCACGAAGTCGAGCACGGCCTCCCACACGGTCTTGCCCAGCTCGGTGCGACTCTCGCTCAGCTCGCGGACACGGCGATGATACGTGCGTAGCGCCATGCCGAACATGTCGGCGATGACCTTCTTCTTCACGCCGCGACTCGCGAGCTCGCTGGTGAGATCCACGAAGACCTGTTCCGCAACGTGGGCGAGCGGCGCGCGCACGCCACCCGCCGTGGCGAGCTCCGCGATGAAGACCATCGTCTGCTGCACGACGGCCTCGATGAGGAGATGGGCGTTCACGACGCACACCCTGCCATCGATCAGGCCTGCTCGTAAGTGTCAGAACTGGCAGCGTCGACCGGCTATAGCTCCCAGGCGACTCCCAGCGTGGCAAACAGGCTGTGTGACCGCGGCGCAGCGCGGAGGCTACCTGGTTGCGCGGCGGGTGGATGCGAGTGCGCGCGCGAGGCTCGTGGTGCTTGTGAAGCGCACGGACTTGCACAGCAGTGCCGCCGTTGCGCCGGCTGCGCCGTCGGTCGCGCCGTAGCGCGGGTGTTGGCTAGGTAAGCGCGCGCGCGCCCCCAATAGAGGAGGCTTTTCCGTGCTCGCTTCGCATGCCAAGCTTCGTACAAGGTCGGGTGACACATGACACAGCTCCGCAAAGCCTCTTGGGCGGTGACGATGTTCGCGCTAGTCGCGCTCGTGGCGTGTTCGAGCGGCAAGGCCGCGCCAGGTGCCGCGGGTGGTGCTGCCGGCAGCGGCAGCGGCATCGGTGCGACGCAGGCAGGTTCGGGCGGAGCAGCTGCAACCGCTGGGAGCGGCGCGTCGAACGCGATGCAGCCGCAGGCTGGGGCCGGAACGGGCGGTGGCCAGGGCAACGCGGGACAAGCGGGCACGTCGTCGCAGGCTGGCACGGACGCCGGTGCAGCTGGCGATCCGAACACCGTGACCGTCAGCATGGAGACGTTCACCGTGGCCGCGAACAGCGAGGTGTTCATGTGCCAGGACTTCGACAACCCGTTCGGCGGTCAGGACGTCGCGCTCGGTCAAACCGTGTCCGACATGACGGCGGGCTCTCACCACTTGCACGTGTTCTACGGCGTCGGCACGCCGCGCCACGACCACATCACAACGTGCGAGAACCCGAACGAGTTCCGACCGCTGCTGCACATCTCCACGCTGCCGCACATGGTCTCGGCGTATCCCGCAGGCACGGCTGCGAAGCTCAAGGGGGCGACTGGGATTCGCTTGCAGGTTCACTACTTGAACCTCAGCGACAAGCCGATCGACGCGCACGTCACGCTCAAGCTCACGAAAGTGGATCCCGCTACGGTGCAGCGCTGGGTTGCGCAGATCCACTTCAACCGCGTCGCGATGACGATCCCGCCGGGCACCATGACGACCATCAGCACCAGCTGCAAGATCCCGGCGACGTTCGGACCGATCGGGCTGTTGTCTGGCGTCAGTCACATGCACAAGCAGGGCATTCACTTCGTGGCAAAAACGGGTAGTGGAACGCAGCTGCTCGAGACGACGAACTGGGATGATCCGCCGCCGACCTATTACACGACCCCGGTGATGCTCAACCCGGGCGACTCGATCGACTGGTCGTGCACGTACGACAACATGACCAACGGCACGCTCACCTACGGCGACTCGGCGAAGACCAACGAGATGTGCATCTACATCGCGCGCTTCTTCTCGTCGCCCAACGGCGATGATCTCGAGTGCGAGACGCCGTTCGCGAGCGCGACGGCGATCGTGAACACGAACTGACGACACCGTGACGAGAGAACAGACCGCTCAACGCCGGTCATCATCTGGTACTGCGCGGCGTTTGGCGTCATGCTGAGCCTTGGAGACGGGACCCACGTGACCTACGCGACCGCTGCACTGTTCAACTTCAACGTCGCACTGCGCGAGGCGGGCACGAAGATCCACACCGCGACCCGCGAGCTCAAACGGCGCGAGGACGAGGCAAGCAGCTGGATGCAGCGTTTCATATCGCGCGAGATCGAGGAGCGCGCTCGCACACGCGATGCGGTGTATTGGGACCTGGTATTTCCCGGTTTGGCCGCGCCCGAGCGTGCGCAGCACCGCATTCATCGGATGCTCACCCGCGCGACCGTGGCAAGCGTCGCGGCTGCCGCCGGTGCCACTGCGGCGGAGCTACTGTCGGTCGCGACCGAAGGCGTGGGGACGCTGGCTGCCGTGCCACTCGGCCTGGCATCCGTCGGCGCGGAAATGGTCTACACGACCGCGCTGCAGATCGACCTGGCGTTCGACCTTGCTTCCATCTACGGCGTGCCGTTCGCGGATGACGACGTCGGCGAGATCTCCACGCTGCTGGCGCTCGCGCTGGGCGTGGACTTGGTGGCAGAGCCGAGTCGACATGACCAGCCGGCGGAAGCCGGCGAGACCAAGCCCTGGCGCGTCATGCGTCAGATGCTGCGCGCCGATTTCGGGCGGCGCGTGGGCCGCGAGATGGTGCAGCAGTCGGTGCTGCGCAACATCGTGCCGGTCGCCGGCATTCTCGTGAGCGCCGCGTGGAATCAGGTCGTGCTGCGCCGCTTTGCGGAGCACGTGCACACCGACGTGCGCCAGCGCGTCGCCATCGTTCGCGCGTGTCGAGATGTGCAACTCGGTGACCAGCACACCGCACGTATCATGGTGGATGGCGCGTGGCTGATTGCGACTGCCGATGGTGACATTCGACACCAGGAGGCGCTGGCGCTGGCCAAGCTGATCGACACACTCCCTCTGCCCGAGCGCATCGCCGTTCACGAAGCCAGTTTCCCGGACGACGAGGAGCGCTGGTTCACGCAGATGCAGGAGCTTGACTCCGGCTCTCACGCTGCGCTTCTCGCCGTGCTGGCGTTGGTTGCAAGCGCCGACGGTGAGCTCACCACACCGGAACGTCGCTTCTTGAAGCGTGTAGACACGAGCCTGCACTGCGGCATGGACTCGCGCGCGATCGACGCCATGGTCGCGCGCATGCGCGACGGCAGCTGACACGCCTTCACCACGCTCGGCGTCGGAGCAGCTCGAAAGGGGAGCCACCCTTCCTTCGGCACTCCTGCTTGATCGCGACGCATCGCGACGCCCGGCCCTTGGCGATCCACCATTCCCGAATCACGCTCGGTCATTTAGCATCCCGTGCATGTCAGATGAGCTTTCCCTCCTCGACGCTACCGCCCAGGCTGAGCTCGTTCGTCGCGGGCAGCTCTCTGCGCACGAGCTCGTCGCGGCCGCTGTCGCTCGCGTTGCGCGTCTGAACCCCACGCTCAACGCCGTGATCCACGACGCCAGCCAAACAGCGCTCGCGCGGGCCGCGGACCCGGCCTTGCCGCAAGGTCCGCTGCGCGGCGTGCCCTTCCTCATGAAGGACATCGGGGGTGCCGAAGCCGGCCAACCCAATCACGCTGGCATGCGCTTCTTGAAGGAGGCGGGCTGGAAGGAATCGCAGGACAGCTACCTCACCCAACGTTTCGTTGCAGCGGGTCTGATCTCGCTCGGGCGCACCAACACGCCGGAGCTCGCGCTCTTGCCCACGACCGAGCCGCAAGCCTACGGCGCAACTCACAACCCCTGGAAGCTGGGCTGGAGCTCGGGCGGTTCGAGCGGCGGTGCAGCAGCGGCGGTTGCAGCGGGTCTGGTGCCTGCGGCACACGCCAGCGATGGTGGCGGCTCGATTCGCGGGCCCGCGAGCGCTTGTGGCTTGGTCGGGCTCAAGCCAACGCGTGGGCGCAACTCGTTCGGGCCGGGTCTCGGCGAGCGCTGGAGCGGTTTGTCGGCCGAGTTCGTGGTGACGCGCAGCGTGCGCGACAGCGCGCTGCTGTTGGACATCAGCTCGGGGCCCATGCCCGGCGATCCGTACTGGGCGCCGCAGCCAGCGCGGCCGTACGTGAACGAAGTGGGCGCTGCCCCCGGGCAACTGCGCATCGGCGTGATGCGGCGCGGTCCGCGAGACGTGCAGCTCGATCCGCAGTGTTTGGCGGCTCTGGACGCCACGGCGCGCGTCCTGCAGGCGCAAGGGCACCACGTCGAAGAAGCGCACCCGGCCGCGCTCGACGAAGCCCAAAGCATCGCGGCCTACGTCGCCATCGTCGCGACCAACACCGCCCGCGCTCTGGAGTCTTGGGGCGAGAAGGTCGGTCGCTCGGTGCAGAACGGCGACGTCGAATGGCTCACCTGGACGCTCGCCGACCTGGGTCGCCAGGCACCCGCCACGCAGCTGCTCGCATCGATCGAGTACATCCACGGCTTCGGCCGGCGCCTGGCGGCGTGGTGGCAGGCTGGGTTCGATTTGCTGCTCACGCCCACCATGGCAGCCGTGCCCGCGCAGCACGGCGTGCTCAGCTCCACGGCCGAAGAGCCGCTGCGCGCGCTGTTGCGCTCGGCGCCTTACGGAGCCTTCACACTGCCGTTCAACATGTCGGGCCAGCCGGCAATCTCGCTGCCGGCGCAGCACACACCCGATGGTCTCCCGCTCGGCGTGCAGCTGGTGGCGGCGGCCTGCGGTGAAGATCTGCTCTTGCGCGTCGCCAGTCAGATCGAGACCGCGGCTCCGTGGTCGCAGCGCTTGCCGCCGACCCACGCCTCGCGCTAGCGACCGAAGACACGCGCGCGCGCTGCACAAGAAGCGATCTTCTTGTGTCAGCTGCAACCGTCATCGGCGCTCGGGACGCGTTGCCGGACACCAGGCCGCTCGCAGATCGGGGCCGGTCATGCATGCGCTCAGCGCTCACGTGCGCCGGTGTCATACCTCCTGCTCCGTGATCGGTGCTTGGCTGGATTCCAGCGCTGGATACACCGTAGTCGAATGCGCTGAAAGCTCGAACGTTGAGCGACCAAAATGCATCGCGCCGCCGCCAACGGCTGCAAGTCTATTGACCCACAGAGGGAATTTCAGCAGCGTCGTATTTAATGGCGCATTCAGGAAGACGAGATGGGTTGGCTCGGCTGATTGTTGGATGCGCATCACGCAGTGGGTTTAGATATATGAGCAGCAGTCGTGTTCGGGCGTTGCGGTTGCAGCTAGCCGGTGCGGCGTTGTGTGCCTTGGTAGGTGCATGCGCGGATCAAAGTGGGCGACCACTGAGCGCCAGCGAAAACGACCTGATCGGTCGCGCCGGCGGCGGCGCTACCTGCATCAAGGTGTCGAGCATCGACTCCCTCCCGGACCTGATCGACGAAGACTGCGACGGCAAGGTGGACGAGGACGCCGACTACGACCGCGGCGATTGTCCTCCACTGTCGCACATCATCGAAGGCACCGCCGGCGACGACGTGCTCAAGGGCACCACGGGCCGCGACTGCATCCTCGGCTACGGCGGCAACGACACCATCTACGGTTACGCCGGCGACGACACCATCTTCGGCGGTCCGGGCAACGACCGCATCTACGCGGGCGGCGGCCACGACACGATTCGCGCCGGCGCGGGCAACGACTACGTCGACACGACCGGCTGCACCACGGGTTCGACCGTGTACGGTGAGGCGGGTCAAGACACGCTCATCGGTGGCACGGGCTCGGACACGTTCTACGGCGGCGACGACAACGACATCCTCAACGGCGGAGGCGGCATCGACACCTTGAACGGTGGTGGTTGCCACGACTTGCTGATCGGTGGCGCCAGCATCGACACCGCCATCGGTGGCGCCGACGTGGACGCGTGCGACGCAGAGCTTACCTTCCAGTGCGAGAAGACGGGCGCTGCTTCGAAGGTCAGCTGCCAGTCGGACGCCAACTGCGCTGCCAAGGAGCGCTGCGCGGCATCGGTGCACTTCTGCGTAGCGCGCACCGCGGCGCTGTGCGGTGCGGTGACCTGCACACCCAAGGCGGCGACCGACACGACCTGTGACGGCATCGACGACGACTGCGACGGCAAGATCGACGACGACTACGCCTCGCAGTCGACGACCTGCGGTGTGGGCGCGTGCGCCGCCGCGGGTAGCACGCTGTGCGTGGCCGGCAAGGTGGTCGACAGCTGCATGGCGCGCACGCCGCGCTCCAGCACCGACGCGACCTGCGACGGCGTGGACGACAACTGCAATGGCCAGGTCGACGAGGGCTTCGCCTCGGCGGCGACCAGCTGCGGCGTTGGCGCTTGCCACAGCACCGGCAACACGAGCTGCCTGGCTGGCGCGGTCGTCGACAGCTGCAAGGCCGGCGCGCCTGCGGCGAACGACAGCAGCTGCGACGGCGTCGACAACGACTGCAACGGTCAGGTGGACGAAGGCTTCGTGTCGACGCCCACCAACTGCGGCATGAGCATGTGCCAGAGCACCGGCAGCACCAGCTGCATGAGCGGCGTGCTGGTCGACAGCTGCCATGCGCTGCCTCCTGCCGCGAATACCGACACCACCTGCGACGGCATCGATGACAACTGCAATGGCAACATCGACGAGGGCTACGTCTCGGTGGCCACCAGCTGCGGCTCGGGCGCTTGCGGCAGTGTCGGCCGCACCTCGTGCGCCGGCGGTGCGGTGCACGACACCTGCACCGTGACTTGCGAAGGCAACTGCAGCGATGGTCTCGACGACGATGCCGACGGCAAGATCGACTGCGCGGACAGCGACTGCAGCAGCGATCCCGCTTGCGCGCCGCAGGGTGCGAGCATCGGCAGCAGCTGCGACACCGCGGCCGACTGCGCGGGCTTGGGTCCGAACGCGGCCTGCGAGCGCTCGTTGCCGGGCGGCTACTGCTACGTGCCCTGCGACGCCAACAACAACAACGCGTGCCCGTCGGGCGCGGTCTGCTGGCTAGGCGCAGCCTGCATGTTGGCCTGCAACGCTCAGGGTCAGTGCGACAAGGCGGGCTTTGTGTGCGGCGGCTTCGAGTCGCAGGGCCTGCCGCCCGATCCGTTCTGCCACGCGGACTGCACGCAGAGCTGTGCCGCCGGCACCACCTGCGACCCGGTCTCGAACATCTGCCAGTGAGCTGAACGCGCGCGTGACGCACGCGCCTTCCCCCAGACCCCGCGTTAAGGCTGCGCGGGGTTCGGCATTTGTGCGCGGGCGTGTTCGCTCGCGTGCACACGCCTCTCCACGATGCCGAGCAACACCGGAAGAGCGAGGCCAAGGGCAATCGAGATGGTTGCGACGGTGGCCATGCCCTGCAGGCGGTGATCGGGTAGCTCGCGCAGGCACAGTGCCGAGCTGATGGCGCCAGTCGCCGAAGCGACGTGTTGCACTGCCGATTGCAGAGACATGAAGCGCGCGCGTTCGTGTGACGCTGGAACGCGCGAGGTCAGTGCGTTCAACGCCACGTTGCGAAACGCCATGGAAGTCATGAACACGACGAAGAACCCCATCACCGGGAACCAAGGCGCCTGCATCACGAACACCACGAAGAGCAGAGCGACGAAGAGCACGGTGCCGAGACCCCCCATGAAGCTCGAGCCGAGGCGGTCGACGAAGCGGCCGACGACTTGCATCGCGATGAAGCTGACCGATCCGCCGACCAAGTAGAGCAGCCCGAGGCGACTACGCGGGTAACCCAGGTTGTGCTGGATGTAGGTCGAGAGATTCGGGATGACCGAGAAGCTCGCCATCATCACGGTGAAGGTGGCGCCGAGCGACAGCAGCACGGTGGGTTCGCGCAGGAAGGTTGCCACGCTGGTGTGGGTTTGGCCGCGGCCCCGCGACAGGTGCAGGCGCAGCGGTGGCATGAAGAAGATCGCGCTGGTGGCTACTACGACACCGAGCGCAGCGACGCCGAAGAAGGGCAAGCGCCAGCCACCCCAGCGCGCCAGCTCGAGGCCCGCGGGTACGCCGAGCACCGAGGCCACGGAGAACGCTGCCATCACCAGACCGAGCGCACGGCCACGACGCAGCGGAGGGATGACGTCGGCGACCACCGAAAGCGCGAGCGAAGTCGCTGGTCCGCCGAAAGCGCCCGCGAGCACGCGCGCTAGCATCAAGGTGGGCAGCCCGGTCGCCAAGCCGCCGCACGCAGTGCCCACGACCAGCCCGAACATGGTCACGGCGAGCGCGCTGCGGCGATCGAAGCGATCGAGAAACTGCGAGCTGACCAGCCCAGAGAGCGCGGCGGCGGCGGTGTAGCTACCGCCGATGAGCCCGAGCTTCGAGACTGGGATCGCCAGCGCTTTCGCGAAATCCGGGCCGAGTGGCATCACGATCATGAAATCGAGGATGTTGACGAACTGCACCGCGCTCACGAGGAAGAGCATGCGGCCCTCGGAGATGCCCAGCTCGAGCTCGGCACTGGTCTTCTGGTCGTCTGACATGCGCAAGACTTCAGCGCGGCGGGTGGTAGCCGATGGCACGCGCCGGCAGGCTCGCGGCCAGCGCCGGCACGACGAACAAGGAGATGAGCGTGGAGATGGTGAGCCCGCCGATGGTCGCAATCGCCAGCGGACGTTGTAGCTCCGCCCCGGCGCCCAGGCCAAGCGCAAGTGGCAAGAGTCCCGCGAGGGTCGCCGCGGTGGTCATCACGATCGGCCTGATGCGGCGCTCTCCGGCGAGCGCGATGGCCTCGGCGAAGCTCGGCGCCGTCTTGCTCTCCTCGAGCGCGCGCTCCAGCAGCAAGATGCCGTTCTTCACCACCAGGCCCGCGAGCAGAATGCAGCCCATCAGCGACGACGCGTTGAGCGGTGTGCCGGTGACCAAGAGCGTGGCAATGGCGCCCAGCATCGACAGCGGCGCGCCGATGACGACCACCAGCGCGAGCCCGAGCGAGCGCAGCTGCATCAGCAGAATGGCCAAGACCAGCATGCAACCCAGGCCGAGCACCATGGCCAGTGCGCGCTGCGTCTCGAGCGCGTTCTCGTATTGGCCACCCACCTCCATGCGATAGCCCGTGGGTAGTGCGAAGCCGGAGAGCCGTTGCTTCACGCGGCCCACGACGGCGCCCAGATCGGCGTCCGGTGCCACGGCGGCCTCGAGGATGACCACTGGGCTCAGGTTCTCGTGACGAATCACCGAGGGTCCCACCGCGCGCGACAGGTTCACGAGCGTGGACAGCGGCACGCTGCTCTCGCCCACGGCGATGGGCATCGAGCCGATCGCGCTGGCGTCGAAGCGCACGGCGTCTGGCATGCGCACGCGCACGCCCAGGCTCCAGTTGTCGACCCGCACGTGCGTCGCGACGCGGCCTGCCAGTGCAACGCCGAGATCGCCGGCGATTTCTTCGGCGCTTGCACCCAGCCGCGCACAAGCCACCGGATCGATGTCAGCGCGCAACGTCGGCACGTCACCGTCTACGCCGTCCCAGAAGTCCTCGAGCTCCGGTAGATCTTGAATGCGTGCGGCGGCGGCCTTCGCCAGCTCGTCGAGGCGTTTGGGATCTTGTCCGAAGATCTTCACCTCGAGCGGGCGCGGCGCACCGGAGAGATCGTCGAGCACGTCTTGCAGCACCTGGATGAGCTCGACCCGTGCTTCAGGGACTTCCTTGTCGGCCTGCTCGCGGATCTCGTCCATGATCTCGAAGATCGGCCGGCGTTGGGCGCGCGGCGCCAGGCGCACCAGGAAGTCGCCGCGGTTTTGCTGGGTGGCCGTGGCCGGTCCCATCTCGGTGCCGGTGCGGCGCGTGAAGCCAGTGACCCCGGGCGTTTTGGCGAGCACCTTGTCGATGCCCGCTGCGATGCGATCGGTTTCCTCGAGCGAGGTGCCGGGTGGCAGGAAGAAGTCGAGCACGAAGGCACCTTCGTCCATGCTCGGCAGAAAGCCCACCGAGACGCGCGTCGCGGCCAGCGCACCGAGGCCGACGAGCAGGAGCATGAAGGCAACGCTGATGGCGCGGTGCCGCATCACGCCGCGCACCAGCCTGCCGTAGCCCCGAGACAGCGCGCTCTGCTTCTGCTGGGTCTGCGCGCGGGGGCGCAAGAGGTGCAGCGCCGACAACGGCACGATGCTGATCGACACCAAGAGCGACAAGAGCACCGCCGCACACAAGGTGATCGCGAGCGCGCCGAAGAAGCTGCCGACCACGCCGGAGATGAGCGGCAACGGCGCGAACACGACCACGGTGGTGAGGGTGGTGCCGATGACGGGTGCCAGTAGCTCCTGCGTGCCGCGCTCGGCGGCGCTGCCCACGTCGTGGCCATGTTCCAGCTGCTGCACGATGGCCTCGACGATCACGATCGCGTCGTCGACCACCAGACCAATCGCCACGGCGAGGCCGCCCAGCGACATCAAGTTCAGCGTCTGTCCGCACAGGCGCATCACGCCGAAGGTGCAAAGCAGGGTGACCGGCACGGCCAGTGCCGCGGCCGCGCCGGCGCGCAGGTCACGTAGAAACAGCGCCAGCACCACCAGCGACAGCGCGACGCCGAGCAAGATCGCATCGCGCACGCCGAGCAGCGCCTCGTCGATGAGCTTCGACTGGTCGTACACGGGTTGCACGCGAATGCCGGGCGGTAGCGTGTGGCTCGAGCGCAGCTGCGCGAGCACGCGCTCCACGCCCTGCGCGACCACCGGCGTGCTCGCGGAAGGTGTGCGCGAGAGCATGATCACCACGGCGTCGCCGCTCGGGGCGTCGACCTCGAGCGTGCGGTCTTCGGCGCCGACGAACACGTTCGCTACGCTGCCCAGCAGCACCGGGCCGTTGGGGCCCATTGCGATCGGCAACGCGGCGATGGCTTCGGGCGTAGTGCGTTCGGAGGCCGCGAGCACCGTGAGCACCTGATGCTCTTCGCGTGCGCGGCCGACGGCGGTGACGAAGTCGCTCTGCGCCAGGCGGTCCGCGAGCGCCGCCGGCGATACGTGGGCTGCAGCGAGTGCTTCAGGTTGCAGCACGACCTCCAGCTCGCGCACGTCGCCGCCTTGCACTTCCACCTTGCCCACGCCCGGCACGCGCGTGAGCGCCGGCCGCACGACACGCGCCGCGATCTCGCGCAGCAAACGCGGGTCGTCGCTGCCATCGACGTTGAGCGTGAGAATGGGCAGCGCTGTGGGCGCGACGCGCTCCACGATCACCGTGGCATTGGCGGGCAGCTCCGAGCGCAGCTCGGCGACCTTGCTCTGCACCAGCTGCAGTGCGCGCCAGCTGTCGAAACCCGGCTCGAGCGAGATGCCGAGCTCGGCGGCACCGCGGATCGTGCGCGAGCGTACGCGGCGCAGGTACGGCAAGGTGGCGATGGCTTCTTCCAGCGGGCGCGTCGCGAGCGTCTCGACCACCTCCGGAGGCAAGTCACCGATGCGCACCACCACCACGACGCGCGGGAACTCCACCTCCGGGTGGATGCCGCTCGGCAAGCCGAGCAGCGACACCACGCCGAATGCGATCGCACCCAGCGTCAGCAGCCACACCAGGCTGGCGCGCTGCCGTAACGCTCCGACCAAGCTCATCGCGGCGCCCCGCTGCCTTGCGACGGACTGTTGGCAGGCGCACTTTGTCGCACGCGCAACGGCGCGCCGTCCTGCAAGCCGAGCGCGTGGTCCACCACGACGAGCTCGCCCACGCTCAGCCCTTGTCGCAGCTCGCAGACTTCACCTTGTCGCACACCGATCTGCACGCCGCGCACCTGCGCGCTGCTCTCACCGGCTTTGCCCTGCGCGCACACCACGACCTCGTCCACGCCCAGGGTCGAGCGCCGCAGCGCGTGGCTGGGCACGAGCGTCACGCCATGACGCTGCGCCATCTGGATGTCGGCGTGCCCGGCGAGCCCGATCTTGAGCGGCACGGGGCTCGTGTCAATGGCAATGCGCACCGTGCCCAGCGCGGTCTCCGAGCTCACCGACGGTGCGATCACTGCAACGTGTCCGTGCAGGGCTTGATCGGGCAAGGCATCGAGATGCACGTCGACCGGTGCGCCGACTTGCAAGCGCACGAGCGCAGCGGCCGGTGCGTCGGCACGCAGCTCGAGCACGGCCGGGTCGGCGACGAGCGCGAGCGGCGTCTGCGAGCTGCCGTCGACCACATCGCCCGGCGCGCGATGCAGGCGCACCACCACACCGTTGATGGGCGTGGTCACTTGCGCGCGTGCCAGCTGCGCCGACGCCAAGCCCTGGTGCGCACGCTTGGCTTTGACTTCGGCCTCTGCGGCAGCGGCTGCAGAGTGCGCCTGCTCGACTTCGCGTTTGGCGGCGATGCCCTGCGCGAACAGTCTCTCGGCGCGGGCGAGCGCACCGCGCGCGGTTTCATAGGCGGCTTCGGCCGAGGCGCTGCCGGCTTCGGCTTCGGTGCTGGCTGCGCCGAGCGCGGGATCGTCCACCACGGCGAGCACCTGGCCCTTGCTCACGCGGTCGCCCTCGTGGATGCGCACCTCGCGCAGACGCCCCGCGACCAGCGACGACACCAGCACCTCGCGCTCCGGCGGCGGGCGCACCACGCCGCGCAGCTCCACGTGCTCGGCGATGTCGCCGGTGTGCGCCGCCTCGCAGAGCACGTCGATGGGCCCGAGCGCGGGCTCGCTCTCGGCATCGTGCTGCCCGCGGCAACCACCGCCGCTGACGGCGGCGAAGATCGCGCAGGCTGTAGCGACGGTTCGCAGTCTCCCGTGGCTCGTGTCGGCTCCCGCGCTCATGGCATGCCTCCGGTGCTCCAGTCGAGCTCACTCTGTGCCAGCGCGACTTCCGCCTGCGCGTCGAGCATGCCGCGTTCCGCCTCGGTGAGCGCGCGGTCGGCCGCGATGACCGAGACCAAACCCAGCTGGCCTTCCTTGTACGCAGCCCGCGACAGCCGCACCGACTCGCGCTGCGCGGGCAATACGTCGTCGCGCAGCGCACGCAGGCGCTCGCTGGCGCCCTGCACGCGGCGGTACGCAGCCACGATGCGCGCGCCGAGCTCACGCGTCATCGCGTCTTGCTCTGCGCGCGCGGCACGTTGCAGCGTGCGTGCGGTGGTGATGGCCTCGCCCGTCCGGCCGAGCAAGGGCACCTCGATGCCGACGCCCGTGCGCAGGTCGGAGCCGGGCAGGGTCGGGTCGTCGATGCTGGCTTCGACCAGCACCGCAAGCTTGGGCCAGCGCGCCAGCTTCGCCTGATCGACGTGCGCGGCGCCCACGCCGACGCGGGCCTCTGCAGCGCGCACGTCCGGGTGCCGGCCCGCGTGCGCCAGCAGTGCCGGCAAAGGCTGCAGGTCTCTGGGCAGTGGTAATCCACCCGCCGCCGTCAGCGGCAGCGCCGGTGACCAACCGAGCACACCGCACAGCGCCGCGGCGCTGGCGAACACCGCGCTGGCAGCTGCGTTGGCCTCGGCCTTGGCGCGGCGGCTTTCCGCTTCTGCTGCGACCACTTCGGCACGCGGCGCTTCGCCGGCATCGAAGCGCGACTGCGTCACCTGCGCCAGCTCCTGCTCGCGGTCGGCCGCTTGTGCTGCCAAGACCACGACATCCTGGGCCCGCGCCAGCTCGAACCAGGTTTGTTCGGCTTGGCGGCGCAGCGAGAGCTCCATGCCCGCTTCTTCGGCACGCGCGACCGACAGCTCGGCGCGCGCAGCACCCTGGTTGGCCGAGATGGTGCCGAACACGGGCAGCGGCACGCTGACCGCGGGCGTGAAGCGAGCCGTGCGTAAGCTGGTCGACAGATCGACCGTGGTCGCGGGCCACGCTCCTGCGGCGTCGACGGCGCTGCGGGCGGCCGAGGTCTGCAGACGCGCGACCTCGCGCAGTGGTGCCTTGGGCACCGCATCCAGGGCTTGTGCCAGCGTCACCGTCCGGTTCGGGCTCGGGCTCGGCCCCGCATCGGCGCGTGCGGCGCGCGCGGCCAACGGCCACGCCAGGCACAGCGCGAGCAGTGCCGGCGCCCGACGCCAGGGGTGCAAGAGGTCCGAACAAGCAAGCATGCGGGCCAATCCTACAACGAAGCACCGGCCGGTCCAGGATAACGCGGGCCTGCCGCTAGGTGCTGGTTTCCAAAGCGAAATCCCGCTAGACCAAGCTTGCCGTGCGCCTGACCCGCAAGTTCGTGCTGATGTTGGTGCTGGGCATCATGGTCGTGCTCACCGTCAACGCGCTGATCCGGGTGCGCCGCGAGGTCGAGCTCTTCGATCACGACACCCGGCGCGACGCAGCGCTGATGGGCGCCGTACTGGCGCACGATATGGGCTACGCGTGGCGCACCGAGGGCGAGCACGCCGCGCTGTCGCTGCTGCGTGACGTCGCCAAGAAGAGCCAGCACGTGAGGGTGCGCTTCGTGACGCGCGACCAACTCGCCGCAGCGAAGGAAGCGGGCCTGACCGAGCGCGACCTGGCGGTGCTCGACAGTGGCGGCACGCTCAGTCGGCGCGTCGAGCGCGGCGACGGGGCGCTCTACACCTACGTCCCGGTCGAGGCCGTGGCCGGGCGCGCGGGCGCGGTCGAGCTGATGGAGTCGCTTGCCGACGAACGGCGCTACGTGCGCTTCACCATCGTCAGCACGCTGATCGGCACGCTGGTGCTCATCTTGATCTGCGCTGCCATGGCGGGTGTGGTCGGCGCGATCTTCGTCGGGCGACCCACGCGCCAGCTGGTCGAGAAGGTGCGGCGTGTCGGCAGCGGCGATCTGACGGGACCGCTCGTGCTCTCGCAGCAAGACGAGCTCGGCGAGATCGCGACCGAGATCAACGCCATGAGCGAGCGTCTGGCAGCGGCCAACCAGCGTGTACACAAAGAGACCGAGGACCGCATCGCGGCCGAACAACAGCTGCGTCACGCCGACCGGCTCATGACGGTGGGCAAGCTGGCGTCGGGCCTGGCCCACGAGCTCGGCACCCCACTCAACGTGGTCTCCGGTCGCGCGCAGATGATCGTGTCGCTCGAAAGTCAGGGCGATCAGATCCGCCAGGACGCACGCATCATCGTCGACCAGGCCAAGCGCATGACGAACATCATTCGCCAGCTGCTCGACTTCGCTCGGCCGCGCACGTCACAGCGCGCCATGCTCGATCTGCGCACCAGCGCCCAGCAGACCATTGCGCTGCTCACGAGCCTCGCGGAGAAGCACCGCGTGAAGCTGGTGCTGCCGCCGGGCGCGCCAGTCATCGCCCCGGTCGATCCCACGCAGCTGCAACAGGTCATCACGAACCTGGTCGTGAATGCCATCCACGCCATTGCGAACGCCGGCACCGTGACGATTTCGGTGGCTGCCGAGCAGGCGAAGCCGCCCGCCGACATCGCGGGCCCCGCGCGTAGGTACGCGGTGTTGCGCGTCCGCGACGACGGCCAGGGCATGGACGAGCACACCATGGCGCATATCTTCGAGCCCTTCTTCACCACCAAGGACGTGGGTGACGGAACGGGTCTGGGCCTCGCCGTCACGCACGGGATCGTGCGCGAGCACGAGGGCTGGGTGCAGGTCGAGAGCCAGCTCGGGCGTGGCAGCGTGTTCTCGGTATACTTACCGATGGAAGGAACGAGCCCATGACCGGACGCGCGCTCATCGTCGACGACGACCGCAGCATGTGCGAGCTGCTGCAAGCGGGGCTCAGCAAACGCGGCTTCGACGTCACCTTTCGCACCACGGGCGCCGAGTGCCTGGAGCTCTTGCAGACCCAAGACTTCGACGTGCTGCTCACCGACATGAACATGCACGGCATGCACGGCCTCGAGCTGTGCGAGCGTGCGATCGCCAGCCGTCCAGACGTCCCGGTGGTGGTGCTCACCGCGTTCGGCAGCCTGGAGACGGCCATCGCCGCGATCCGCGCAGGCGCCTACGACTTCGTGACCAAGCCCGTGGAGATGGACGCGCTGCAGCTGAACCTCGAGCGCGCGGTACGCCACCGCGTGCTGCGCGCGGAGGTGAAGCGTCTGCGCGACGCGGTGGCAGCGACGCATCCACTACCGGCGCTGGTCGGCGACAGCACGGCGATGAAGGAAGTCTACGACCTGATCGAGCGCGTCGCCGAGACCGACGCCTCCGTCCTCATCACCGGGGAAAGCGGCACCGGCAAAGAGCTGGTGGCCCGCGCGCTGCACCAGCGCTCGCCGCGCAAAGCTGGGCCGTTCGTCGCCATCAACTGCGCGGCCATGCCCGAGACCTTGCTGGAGAGCGAGCTCTTCGGTCACGTCAAGGGCGCCTTCACCGACGCCAAGTCCGCGCACGCTGGCCTGTTCGCGCAGGCCAACGGCGGCACGCTCTTTCTCGACGAAATCGGCGAGATGCCCCTGGCCCTGCAGCCCAAGTTGCTGCGCGCGCTGCAGGAGCGCAAGGTGCGTCCGGTCGGCGGCGACTCCGAGATCGCGTTCGATGCACGCATCGTCACCGCCACCAATCGCGATCTCGAGACCGCCGCGCTCGAGCATCGCTTTCGCGAGGACCTCTACTACCGCATCAACGTCATCCACATTGCCGTGCCGCCGCTGCGTGCGCGCGGCACCGACGTGCTCTTGCTCGCGCAGCACTTCATCACGCACTTCGCCAAGAGCTTCAACAAGCCCACGCGCGGCATCTCACCTGGCGCCGCGGAGAAGCTGGTCGCGTATGCCTGGCCGGGCAACGTACGCGAGCTGCAGAACTGCATCGAGCGAGCCGTGGCGCTCACGCGCTTCGAGGAGATCGTCGTCGACGACCTGCCCGAGAAGGTGCGCACCTACAAGCGCACGCACGTGGTGCTCGACAGCGACGATCCCACCGAGCTGGTCACCATGGACGAGCTCGAGCGACGCTACATCCTGCGCGTGCTCGAGCGTCTGGGCGGTAACAAGTCGCTCACGGCGCAGACCCTCGGGCTCGATCGCAAGACCTTGTATCGTAAGCTGCAACAATACGGCGTATCCAGCGACCCCAAGAGCTGAATCCCGCGCGGTGGGCGAGTCGCAGGGTTGCGGTGCATCCTGCCTCGTGGGGCAAAAAGCCCAGGCGGCCGACGCGCGTCCTGCTGCGGCGCGCGCTTCAGGCGGGCGTGGGGCTGGCATGCTCGATGCTACCAGCAGCTGCATGGCCTCCATGTCGCCCTCGGCACCCGACCGCGCTGCTGCCGCACCTGCGGCCGTCGCCGAGCCGCGGGCCACAGCGCGTGTGCTCGTGGCCGAAGACGATCCCGAGATGCGTGCGCTGCTGGTGGCGGTGTTGCGCCGCGATGGCTGTGAGGTCAGCGTCGTCCACGACGGTGTGCAGCTTGCAGAGCGCCTGCGCGCGCTGGGGCAGGGCGACGCGCTCGGCACGGTGGATCTCGTGATCTCCGATATACGCATGCCTGGCATGTCCGGCCTACAGGCACTCGCGCACCTGGCACGGTCTGGCGCTCGCCCTGCCGTGATTCTCATCACCGCGTTCGGCGACTCGGAGACGCACGCTGACGCGCACAGCCTCGGTGCGCAGGCCGTCTTCAACAAGCCGTTCGACCTCGACGACCTGCGCACCGTGGTCGCCTGCCTGTGCGGCACGCGCTGAGTGAGGCCACGCGCCTGCTAACGCTGCGATGGCCCCGCGCCGGTTGCGGGCAGCGCGCGATCGCGGTACCAGCGTCTTGCGCGCTTCGGTGCAGCCTTCGATGGACAAGCAAGCACGACAAAGCATCTGGAGTGTGGTCGTCGGCGTGGTGTTCATCATCGTCGTCACCACCGTCGTCGATCTCCTGTTGCACCTGCTGGGCGTCTTTCCGCCGCTCGAAGTGCCCATCGACGACAAGCTGAGCGCGCTCGCGCTGGCATACCGCGTGGTCATCAGCGTCGCTGGCGCCTACCTCACCGCGCACATGGCCCCCGACAAGCCCATGAAGCACGCGTTGATCCTGGGCGTAGTGGGCACATTCCTCGGCGGCCTCGGCGCCGCAGCCACCTGGGGCAGAGGCCTCGGCCCAGCGTGGTACCCCATCTCGATCGCGGCGGTGGCCGTCCCGCAGTGCTGGCTTGGCGGTAAGCTGTACGTGATGCGGCAAGCGCGCACGTCCGCTTGAATGCCGCTGGCCGGCGAGCGCCCGCTGCGCCCTGAAGCCCCGCCCGTTACAACGGTTACGCCGCTTCCAACATCCGCTGGGACCACACGCGCGCGAGCCCCATGATCGTGTGCTGCGGGTTGACCCCGAGATTGCTCGGAATCGCCGAGGCATCCGCCACGAGCAAGTTCGCGTAGCCGTGCACGCGCCCGTTGCCGTCGCACACCGAGCGGGCAGGATCTTGTCCCATCATGCAGCCGCCGAACAAGTGCGACAGAATCGACACGTACGCGCGCGGATCGAGCGAAGCGTCTTTGAGCTGATCGATTTCGTCGGGCGCGAGCTTGTACGGCATGCCGAAGATCGACGGCAACACCGCGCGCGCACCCGCGGCCACGTGCATCTTCGCCACGAGGTACATGCCTTCACGGAAGCGCAGCATGTCTTCGCGATGCAGTGTGTAATGCACGGCGGGCTTGCCGGTGGCCGTGCTGCGCACTTCGCCCACGCTCTCGGCGCGACAGGCTTGCACCCACATCGCGATGTGGCGGAACTCGGTCAGTCGCTCCATCAGCAAGTCGCCCGCACCTGACAGGCGCCCCGACAGCATGTCGAGCGGCAGGGCCAGCGTCTCCAGCTTGAAGCCGGGCTTGTCGCGGTACGCCATCGAGGCCCAGCCCTGCGTGGCGCCTGTGTTCATGTCGACCGCTTCGTCGTAGCAGCCGAAGACCGGCGCGCCGGGATGCGCGCGGAAGCCTTTGCCGACCATGGGATTGCGCACACCGGAGCGCTGCAAGAGCAGCGGAGAGTGCGTGACCGAGGCCGCGACCACCACGCCCTTGCGCGCGCGCACCGAGAACGTCGCGCCGTTCTGCCGCGTCTGCGGGTGCTTGAAACGACCGGTCACAGCCACCGCGCGCTGACCTTCGAACACGATGCGCGTTGCAGGCGCGCACGACAGCACGCTGCCGCCGCGGGTGAGCACTTCGGGAATGAAGTTGCGGTTCAGACTCTGCTTCTTGTCGGCCTTGCAGCCTTGCAGGCATTGCCCGTCGCCGCGGCAGCCCTTGACGTAGCGGTGCATGAAGTGGCTGTCGAAGCCGAGGGCGTCGGCGCCGCGCTTGGCGAGCAAGTTGGAGCGACCGCGTGCTGCGGGCGGCACTTCTTCCGAGCTCAGCTCGCGCTCGAGCTCGTCTTGCGCGCCCCACACCGCGTCGGCCAGCGAGCTCTGCGGCACGCCCATCTCGCGCTGCCAGCGCTCGAACACGTCGCCGGGCGTGCGCACGCAGATGGCAGAGTTGATCACGGTCGAACCGCCCACGAGCGAGCCTTGCACCAGCGGCCAGAACGCCCGGCCGCGCGTGAAGGTGGAACCCCAGCTCTCGAGCATGTCGCGCATCGCGCCGTACACGGAGCTTGGGTAATCGTCCGGGTCGCGCCACGGACCTGCTTCCACGATGACCACGCGCGCACCGCCGCGAGCGAGCGTGACCGCCGCCGTCGCGCCACCGGCGCCACTGCCCACGACCACGTAGTCGGCTTCGACCTCGACGCTCGGTCCCGCGGGCTGGAATGCGATGTGGGTCATGAGGTGCGGAAGCTGCCCGGATCGGGCGCGTAGGGGGAAAGTGCAAAGCGCGCGCGCACGGCAGGGTCTGCGCCCCAGCACATGCCGGCCGACAGTCGCACCAGGAACACGCTCTGCCGCAGCATGTAGCTCGGATGCGACAACAATTTGTTAGCGTGCTTCTCGAGCAACTTCTTGGGCAAGCAGAACGCCGGCAGAGGGATGCCCAGCGTCAACAGCGGAGTGAGCGCGAACAGCACCGCACCTGCGACCAAGCCGACCCAGTACAGAGGCTCGGCGTCTTGGCGCATGCGCCGCAGGAAGCCGTTCAAGTCCGTGTCTGCGATGCCGGGCAGCTGCGCCGTGCGCGGCATCATCGCGCGCATCGCGAAGGCGATCAGCCAGATCATGGGTCCTGCCTGCACAACACGAAGTAGAAGCCCATGTCTTTGCCCTTGCGCCTGGCTTGCCCGATGCTCACGTGCTTGGACACGCGGCGCAGCACGTCGACCCACGGGCGGTAGATGATGATCGCCAGGCCCACGTTGTTGCTGCGGATCTTCGACCAACCTTCGGGCGCCACCGTGGGCACGCGGCTGTAGTCGACGAGCACTTCGTGGCGCTTTTCGTCGAAGCCGCACACGAAGTAGCCTGGCCCGGTGATGGCTTGGATCTTCTGGAAGTTGGCGCCTGCCACTTCGTCGCTGTGGCCCGTGCGGTAGAAGCGCTTCTCGAAGAGGTTGAACGCCGGCTGCGAGTTCCAGCCGTGGTGGCGCACCGGGCTGAGCGCGGGCGTGCCCTTGGGCACGTAGTAATCGAGCGACAGCGGCGCAAAGCCGTCGACCTTCTTCCAGAGCTTCGCCTGCATGCCTGGGGAAAGCGTGCGGTTGGCCTTCACGCGCTCGTCATGCGAGAGCCCGTCGAGAAAGCTCGCGAGCTGACTTGGCGTGCACGAGGTATCTGCGATCAGCGCCTTGAGCTCTTGCTCCGGGGTCGTGTGTGCAGTCATGGCAACGCTCTCCATCGGGGCACTTCCTGGTTCCCGCGGCAACTGCCCGCGATCGAAGAAATATTAGCCCGGCTAAAAATTTTTGTCTAACAAAATAATTGTGGGCATCTCACAATTCCGGACAGTGCGCGCAGAGCCACATCCGCGGCGGTAGTGCCGAGGACGCTCTCGCGAGCCCGGAAGCGACCTGCCGACGCCAAGCGCCCCGGCAGGTTGCGACGAATGCTCAGTCCCCCGACACGCCGTTCGCCAGCAAGGATCCCGTCGCTACTCTTCCAGAATCGCGAGCGCCGCGTCGAAGGTCGACTTGCGGTACAGGTGCGCGGGGATCTTGTGCTTGATGGTCTCGTGCAGCGCGGGCAGCTGCGACCAGTGCACGCCCTGCTTGTAGTGGTGTGCGGTGTGGTAGCCGAGGTTGCCCGTGAGCGCGTTGAACCAGCGGTTCAAGATGTTGTACGAGGCCTGGAACGGGTCGCTGGTTTCGAGACCCGCGTGGTGATCGTAGGTGACCCACGAGGTGAACATCAGCGTGCAGGTCATCGGCAATGCGAACAGGAACAAGCCGGGCAGCGGCCGGTACCAGACCAGCGCCGCAGTGATGGCTGCCGTGAGCAATGCGAACGCTACAAACGTGCGTTGCAGCTTGGGATAGCGCTTGCCGACCTGGAAGCAGCGCGGATACGCCGTCGCGCTCACGCTCAAGGTGTACTCCAGCACACCCATCTGCTTGCCGCTCTTGCGCTGCCAGCGGCTCTCGTCCTTGGTTTGGTCGAGGTAGTTCACGTGATGACCGAGCACGTGGTGCAGGAGCCACAGGTGTGTGGTCACGCCAGTGTGCATCGCGTAGCTCATCTCGAGCGCGCGATTGAGCCAAGCCGAACGGAAGGTGAACGAGTGCTGGTGATGATGATTCCAGGCGGAGATCACGCCTTTGGGGATGATCATCAGCAGCCAATAGCCGCAGAGGATGGCGACGTGATCCACCCGCAGGTAGACCACGAAGTCCAAGCACGTCAGCGCGGCGACTAGAGCGACGGGCAGCTTGTCCTGAGGATGTCGAAACACTTCGTGGGGTTACGTGGGGTTACAGGCGCGGCAGGTTTGGGAATGGCGTGCGAACCACGTCTCTCCTGGGTATCCCCAGCCTAGCTCATAAAGCCGCGACGTCCTCAGCTTTTCTTGCGGCGCCGCAAGATACGCATGTGGTGAAACACCTACACGGCGTCGTATGGCCAAGTCGCTCGCGCACGAACGTTTGTGTGCTACAAAAGTTTTGCGCAACAAAAGATTTTGTACCGGCCCGCCGCGCGAGCGCGATGCCAGGGATTGCCCACGCCAGGGACCGCCATGGACGACAAAGCGACCAGTAATAACCAGGCCCGCGTTCCAGGGTTGCGCGAGCGCAAGAAGGCCGACCTCAAGCGTCGCATCGCGGACGCGGCGATCGCGCTGATTCGCGAGCGCGGCTACGAGGGCACCACCATCGACGAGATCGTCCGCCGCGTCGACGTCAGTCAACCGACCTTCTACAAGTACTACCCGAGCAAGGACGCGATCCTGCGAGAGCACGCGCTCACGGGTTTTGCCGTGCTGCTCACGGATGAGCTCGCGCGCTCGGGCAGTATCGTGGTGCGCATGCGCAGGTTCTTGCGCGCGGTGGCCGAGCAGATGAATGCCGATCGGCGGCTCTGGTACGCCATCGCCATCTCGAACGCCTACAACCCCATTCGCGACCCGGAGCTGCTGTCGTCCAACGACGCGGCCACGCGTGGGCTCGAGCTGACCATCGAAGAGGGCCAGCGTCAGGGCGAATTCACGCTGGCGTACCCGGCGCGGCGCCTGGCCTCGCTGCTCGAAGGCATCATGTTCCGGGTGTGCTTGGAATGGGGCGCCAGCTTCCCGAACGCGCACGCACTGACCGACACCGTCGACGAGGGCTTCGACCTGTTCCTGCGGGCCGCGAGCCCACAGCCTGGCGACAAGCCGAACAGGCCCGCACGCACGCCCAAGCGCTGAGCGATCTGCTGGCCGCGCGAGCAGGCGCTCGTGGTAAGAAGTGAGCGGTGACGATTGACCCGGGACGCGCGTCGCACACCTACTGACGGATGCACGCACATCCGGCCACTAATACCGGATCGTCCTCGAAAGGGGGCAGCGCAGCGTCCGACGGGTGTGGACAATGCGTGGCCTCGCAACCTCCGGAGACAAGAATCATGGCAGCGAAGTTGGAACGACGCGGTCTGCAGCGCTGGACGGCGCTCCCACGTTTGGTTGGCGCGCTGATCGCGCTCGGTTTGCTGGTCGCGGGCTCCGCGTTCGCGCTCGATGCCGGCAAGCCTGCGCCCGAGGTCAGCGGCCAAGACCTGACCGGCAAGCCGGTGTCGTTGTCGTCGTTGCGCGGCAAGGTCGTCATCGTCGACTTCATGGCGTCGTGGTGCGGACCCTGCAAAGAAGAGCTGCCATTGCTCAACAAGCTGTACTTGAAGCACCGCGCGGCGGGCCTGGTCGTGCTCGGTGTGAGCGTGGACGAGAAGGTTGAGAACCTGCAGAAGTTCATCAAGCAGGTGCCGGTCGCGTTCTCCGTGCTGCACGACAGTGCGCACAAGGCTGCGGCCAGCTACTCGCCGTCGCGCATGCCGTCGTCGTTCATCGTCGACAAGCAAGGCGTGGTTCGCTTCGTGCACGGCGGCTTCCGTGCGGGCGATGAGAAGATCATCGAGAACGAAGTGGTCGGGCTGCTGCACTGAGTCCATCCGACGTGAGCAGGAACGCAAACCCAGACGAGTCGCTCCGTCGCGCGGCTCGTGGCCCCGGAACGAACGTGCCCCGCCCTGTGTCGGGCGACGGCCGTGCGCGCTGCGGCCTCTTGGGTGTGCCGTTGGGTGTGCCGTTGGGTGTGCCGTTGGGCGTGCTCTTGGCGTGCTGTCTATTCGTTGCTCCGCCGGCGAGCGCCGACGACTTGGCAACTTCGCTCTACCTGCGCACCGACTCCGACTCCACCACCGTCATCTCGCCGCGCGCGCGCATGGGCAAACGCTTCGGTGATGCGACCGAAGTCGACGCCACGTATGCAGCTGACGTGTGGACCAGCGCATCCATCGACATCCGTACCTCGGCGTCGGTGCGTCCGGTCACCGAACAGCGCGACGAAATCGATCTGTCGTTCACGCACGAGCTCAACAGCGACCTCACCCTCAACGGGGCCTACCGCTTCTCGAAGGAGAACGACTACCTCTCGCACGGTCTGACCGCCGGTGGCTCGTACAGCTTCGCGAACAACGCAGCCACGCTCGATCTCGGGCTGCACGCCATCGCCGACAGCGTAGGTCGTTCGGGCGACACCGCGTTTTCGCGCGGCCTGGGCACCGTCGACACGCGCTTGGCCTTCACGCAGGTGCTCGACCCGGTCAGCATCCTGCAATTCACCTACGAGCTGGCGCTGAACAACGGCTATCAAGCGAGCCCCTACCGTTTCGTGGGCATCGGTGGCACGGGCTTCGGGTGCGTGGCCGCGGTGCAGTGCTTGCCGGAGCACGTGCCGGACTCGCGCACGCGCCATGCGCTGGCAGTGCTCGTGCGCCGCGCGTTCAGTGACACGGTGTCACTCGGCCTCAACTACCGCTACTACTTCGACGACTGGAGTCTCGGCTCGCACACCGTGCTGGCGAACCTCGGCTGGAACGTGGCCGAAGCTTCCACGCTGGCGCTGCGCTACCGCTTCTACACGCAGGGCGCGGTCAACTTCTATCAGCAGCGTTACCTGACGCTGCCCACGCCCGCGCAGTACACCACACGCGATCGCGAGCTCTCGGCCCTGTCGTACCACCGCATCAGCGCCGACATCGATCACGAGTTCCCGCTCGAGGGTGGCGCGACCAAGCTCACCGGCACGTTCAGCCTCGGCGGCAGCTTCTTCAACTACAGCCAGTTCGTCGGGCTCACGAGCATCACTGCGCTCGAAGTCACCTTTGCCCTGGTGCTGCACAAATGAGCCGCATCATGCGCACATTTGTCGGGTTCGTGCAGCTGACTGCGGCGTTGCTGGCGGTGTCGTGGCTTTGGGCATCGCCTGCAGCGGCGGGCTTCGCGCCGCGCTTGCTCGTGGTGCGCGGGCCGGATGTTCCCGCTTCCGTTCGCAGCGACGCCACCGAGGCGCTGTCTAGCGTCGGCGAGCCGGTCGACAGCGGCGAGTACCTGCAGGCGGCTCGCGATCAAGGGTTGCCGCCCACGAGCGAAGATGCGCTGCAGACCTTGGGTCCGGCGCAGTACGTCACGATGATCGTCGTCATCGAGGGTACGGGAGCGGGCCAGCTGCACCTCACCTACCGTGAAGGCCACGGCGGCACGCCGGTCTTGCAGCAAGAGGTGGCCTATCGCGGCAAGCACTTGTCGGCCCAGGCGCAGGCCCAGATCTCCGAAGCCGCGCAGCAGGCGCTCGACCAGGTGCGCGGCAAGCCCTCCGTGCGCGCGCCCGCAGCTGCACCCGCACCAGCGCCGAGCAGTCCGTCGCGCTTCAGCAGCGGGCGCTTCGGGCGCCCGGCGGCGCAGCCAGAGCCCGTGCCCCCACAAGAAGAGCCGATGCCGATGGCGCCTGCAGCCGCGCCCGAGCCGGGCTTCGGCGCCGAGTCGTCAGCTGCACCGGAGGCAGCGGCCATGGCCGAGACGGGGGCACCGAGCGAGAATCGGCCGCTCGACGCCGGGCTCGATCTGGGCCTGGGCATCGGCACGCGCGACGTGCGGCTACCGAGCAGCGCGGGCGATCGCACCTTCAACGGCGGCCCGTTCCCGAGCTTCGCCATCGCCGTGCATGCCGAATCGGCGCTGAGCGACCACGTGCTGTTCGGCGCGCGCGTCCGCTACGACAGCTCGCTCGGCCTGGTCGCGCACGAGAAACCTGCCAACGGCGCCATGAAAGACACCTCGGTGCGCGCTAGCCGCGTCGAGCTCGGCGTGACGCCGGGGCTGCGCTTCACCAAGTCCAAGGACAGCGTGGTGCTCGGCGCATTCGTTGGTTGGGGCATCCGCGGCCTGCGGCCCGTCATCGATCTGAGCATCCCCGGGTACATGCTGCACGGGCCCATGCTGCGCGCCGAGCTGCGCATCCCCATCGCTTCGGGCAAGGTGGTGCTGCGCCTGGCACCCGAGCTGCACGGCCTGGTGTACGTGAGCGGGGCCTTGCAGACCGTGGGAGACGCCGGTAGCGGCGGGCTCGCCGTGGGTGCCGAGGCCAGTCTGCGCATCGCCGCGAGCGAGCTCATGGGCATCGAGTTTGCGTACCGGGAGTCTCACGCCTCGGTAGCCACCGCCTGGGGCGTTCCGCTGACCGACGTCGAGCGGTTCGCCTCGCTCGCCGCCGTGGTGCAGTATTGAGGATCAGGTGATCGCCATGTCGTACATCGTTTACACCACGTCCCGTCACCATCGCGCGCTAGCGGCGGCGTTGCGCTTGCTGGCCTTGGCCGCCCTGCTCTGGGGCGCCGGGTGCGCGACCGTCGCGCCCTACGAGCGTGAGCGCCTGGCGCGGCCCGACATGGAGCTCGGCCGCAACGGCGACGCGGAAGCGGGCCAAGAACACGCCGAGGCCTACCGCGAAGGCAGCAGTGGCGGCATGGGGTCGAGCGGTGGCGGCTGTGGTTGCAACTGACACGCGGACTGACACGCGGACTGACACGCGGACTGACACGCGGACTGACACGCAGGAGAAGCACATGCAGAAGACTCGAACACAGACCTCTTGGCTACGCCAAATCGCCGCCGCGGCGTCTGCGGCGCTCGTGCTGGTGCTCACGCAGGTCGCGCGCGCCGATACGCTGACCGACCTCGAGAAGCCGTTCACCGCGGCCTTGCAAGGTGGCAGCTTCGCCTACGCCCTGGTGCTCATCTTCTTCGCGGGCTTGGCCACTTCGCTCACGCCCTGCGTGTACCCGATGATCGCCATCACGGTGAGTGTGTTCGGCGCGCGCAACACGCAAAGTCGCCGCGAAGCCGCCATGCTCTCGACGGTGTTCGTGCTCGGCATCGCCGCGCTGTTCACGCCCCTGGGCCTCTTCGCTGCCACCACCGGCGGCGTGTTCGGTGCCGCGCTCGCGAGTCCGGTCGTGCTCATCGGCCTCGCCGTGCTCTTTCTCGCGCTGGCCGCCTCGATGTTCGGCGCGTTCGACATCGACTTGCCCGCAGGCCTCAAGAACCGACTCGCGATGGTCGGTGGCGTCGGCTACAAAGGCGCCTTCTTCATCGGCCTGTGCAGCGCGCTCATCGCCGCGCCGTGCACCGGCCCGGTGCTGGGTTTCCTGCTGACGTGGGTCGGCACCACCGGCAACGTGGCGTTCGGTGCGCTCGCGCTCTTCGTGTACGCGCTGGGCTTGGGGCTCTTGTTCTGGGTGGTCGGCACCTTCTCGGTGAGCTTGCCCAAGAGCGGACAGTGGCTCGAGTGGGTCAAGAGCGTGTTCGGCGTCGTCATGGTGGTGGCCGCGCTCTACTACCTGCGCGATCTCATTCCGGGCTTGATGGAGCTGCCCAAGCACACCTCGGGCTTCCTCGGCGCGAGCGCGCTGCTGCTGGTGCTCGGCATCGCCGTCGGTGCCATTCACCTGACCTTCCACGACCCGGGGGCCGTCGTGCGCACGCGCAAGGCCGCGGGTCTGGCGTTTGCCATCACGGGCCTGGCCGGCATGGTCGGTTACACGCAAGCGCTGCCCGCAGGCGCGAAGATCCAGTGGGGCGACGACTACAAAGTCGCGATGACGCGCGCCAAGAGCGAGAACAAGCCGCTGCTGGTCGACTTCAGCGCATCGTGGTGCGGCGCTTGTCAGGAGCTCGAGCACAACACCTTCTCCGACCCGCGCGTGGTCCGCGAAGGCGCGCGCTTCGTGCCCGTGCGCGTCGACCTCAGCCCCGGTAAAGATTCACCCGAGAAGCGGCAGATCCTTGCCAGTTACGCGCAGCGCGGGCTGCCGCTGGTGGTGCTGCACAAGCCGAGCGGCGAGGCCGCAGCGCGCGTCACGAGCTTCATGGCGCCGGACGAGTTGCTGGCCGTGATGCGCAACGTGCATTGAGCTGCTTGCAGGTTGCAGGCGTAGCGGCTCACTGCCGCCGCTTCGCCACCTGCGCCCTGGCGGCAGCGGCGCAGTCGTCAGCGTGCTGGCTTGCGCGCTGCGCGACGACGCGCGCGCACACGCGCGCCACCGACAGCACCGACAGCGATCGCGATGCCGAGCAAGCTTGCCAGCGCAAGCCCACTGCCGTGCAGCGGGTGCGTGCGCACGTGCGTCACGGCGCAGCTCGTGGTCTCGCTCGAGGCGACCAGCGAGCGCGAGGAGGGCGAGCTGATCGCACGCGCGATCGCGGTCACGCCGTCGCCCGTGTTGTTGGCCATGCCGTCGGTTGCGACGACGCCGCCGGCCAGCCACACCGGGCCTGCGTCGAGCATCGGCGCCGTCCACAGGAAACGCAGCTGACGCGCGCCGCAGTCGGCCATCTGCACGACGCTGCGCATGGTCATCGGGCTGGTCATGGTGGCGGGCGTGGTGACGGGCGTCACCATGCCTGCGCCGATGGGGTGCGCGGCGATCGCCGGCAGACATTGCTCGGAGATCGGCAGCTCGCTCGAGGGCGGCATCTTGATCGCACCGGCCGCGTTGCCCGTCTCGTCGGTGATCTCGAGCGCGAGTGAGACGTGATCGAGGCCGTCGGGCCAGTCGACCGTGACCTCGTAGGACGCGCCAGGTTGGTAGCCATCGAGTGGCAAGCCCAGAATGTGCAGCGGCGGGCCCTCGGCGCCTTGATGGCATACGCCGCAGGTGTAGCCGTCCGATGGCGACCCCGTGAAGTAGCGACCTTCACCGCCGCCGGCCTCCCCCATGACGGTCGCGATCGGTTGGGCGAACCTGGTCGGATCGGAGAACGCGTGCGCGGTGGCAGGCAGCACGGCGCCAGTGAGACCAAGCGGCAGCGCGAGCTGCAACCAAGCGTGGCGCAGGTAGGCTCGCTCTGGCTTCATGGCGTGCCTCCACTGCTGCCGGCCTCAGACAGGCCACTGGCCGCGCCGGTCGCGGGCTGTGCCGGCGCGTTCGAGCTCTGCGCCCATTGCACGAGCAACATGTAGCGCGGGTCTTGCTTGGTGCGGTACACGTTGCGCCCGAACGCGTCGAGGCCTTTGTGCCCCTGGCCGCCGGCGCTGATCTCGAGTGGCTTGCGCAAGAGCAACGAATCGCTCGCGCCGGTCTCGCTGGTCGCGAGCATCGAGCGCGCCCGCTCGTAGGTGCGTAGTATCTCATCGGGCGTCGCAGGGTCGTGCGGCTTGGTCGCCGGATCGAGGCGCGTGCGGCCCGGGCCCCAGACTTGGAAGAAGCGATGCTCGCCGCCGTGGCAGCCGGCGAACGCGCAGTCGCGCAGCAGCACCGGGTACACGGTGTTCTTGAACATGGTCGTGTCCGGTGACGGAACGGTGCCCGACCAAGTGTTCTTGTCACCGCAGGCGCTGAGCATCGCAAGCGCGAGCACAGCCACCACGCGGCGCACAACGGGACGCACAATTCTACAGCTGCGAGTGCACGACATGGGATGCGTTGGAGCTACAGAGCGTTGGGCGTGGCTGCTCACTGGGCTGCTCACTGCAGCGTGATCGACATCCCGGTGAAGTACGTGGCGTCTGGAACCGCGATGGTTTGCGGCATGGGACGCGTGGGACCTTTGGTGAAGCTGATGGTGTCGAACGCACCCGCCGGGCTGTTGCGGTCGGTGCATTCTACGACGACTTTGTAGTCGCCGTCAGGGACAACGCTGCCATTCAGGTCCTTCAGGTTCCACGTCACCATGTGGGTGACGTGGTCGGGCAAGGTGGCGCTGGTCACCGCGTCGACGTTGTTGGCGCCGGCTTCGGCGTTGAACTTGTTCAGGTGGTTGAGGCGCTGCCGGGCCCAGATCGCCAGCGTCTTCACGAAGCCGCCCGAGCTGTTTTCGATCCAGATGGCACCGACGTTCCTCGGGGCGAACTGCCCGTTTTGAGTGTGAGTGAGCACGTTGAACGTGAGCGCGCTGAGTCCGGTGCTGCCTGTCCCCCCGGCACCCGCGCCTCCCGCACCCGCGCCCCCCACGCCTGCGCTCCCCATGCCTGCGTTGCCGGCACCAGCATTGCCCGTGCCTGCGCCCGCGTCCACGCCTGCGAACCCAGTACCGGCCGCGCCGCTCGATCCCGCCGCAGCCACGCCAGTCCCTGCAGCGGGTGCTCCCATGCCGGCCGCGCCGAAGCCCGCGCTCGGTCCGCCGACTCCAGCTTGGGTTGATGCACCGCTGCCCGCACTCGGATCTGGCTGCCAACGCCCCACCGCCGTGGCGCTCCCGAACGCGACGGTCGGCCGGTCGCTGGGCTGGCAGCCGGCCGCGGCCATGGCGCCGACGAGGAGCCAGAGGCCCCAATTGCTTTGCGACAAGTACGGGGTTGGGCGGCGGTATTCCATGTGATTGAGGTTAGTGGCCGCAGAGTGCAAGATCCGTTCGGCTGTCGAGTCGCGCGCGTATCGTGCTGAAAACGCAGCGCTTTGTGCCCCACCGGCGTGCTATCTGCAGGCTGTGCGCAGCCGGTTCGCGTTCTCTGCAGTGCTCGCAGCACTGCTTTGGCGGCAGGTCGCGTGGCCCGCGGGCTGTCAAGCGCAGGTCACGGCCGTGCAGGCCGAGCGCAGCGGTCTGCTGCTCGAGTTCTCCGCGCCCGCAGGCTGTCCCGGCCGCGCGCAGGTGCTCGACGAGATCGCCTCGCTCGTACGCGCCGATCGCCACGGCGGAAGTGGGCGGCTGCTGGCGCAGGCCAGTGTCGAGCGCCGTGCGGCACGGCACTTCGAGCTACACGTGGTGCTCACGCGCGAAGGGGCGCGCGACGAGCGCAGCGTGCCTGCCGAGAGTTGCGCTGCGGCCGCGCACGCGGTGGCGCTGCTCGTCGCCCTGGTGCTCGATCCGCAGCTCATGTCGGCGGCCCCAAGTCCGCCGCCAACCGCTGCATCCGTCCGCGCCGCACCGCGTGAGCGCCCCGGTGCTCGACCCACCCTGGAGCTCGGCGCGGCGCTCAGCTTGGACTCTGCCGTGTCGCCCCAAGTCGCGGTCGGTCCTGCGCTACAAGCGGGGGTCGGTTGGGGCCGTCTTCATCTTGCCCTGCGCGGGCGCTACCTGCTGCCCAGCTCGGCGCGGCACGACGGACCGAGCGGCCTGTTCGATGCGTCGTTCACGCTGGCTGACGGCTCGCTGTCCGCCTGTCATCTCTGGGCCAGTCAAAGCCTCGCGCTCGGACCGTGTCTCGCCGTCGAAGCAGGCAGGCTCGCGGGCCGCGCCACGGGCTTGTCCCCGTCCACAGATGGCAGCGCGTTGTGGATGGCGGTCGCCGCAGCCGCCCAGGGGCGTGGCCGGCTCGCTTCGTGGTCGTGGCTCTTCGCAGAGCTGGGCGCCGAGTACGGTCTGCGCCGGCCGCGTTTCGAGGTGGGCGGGATAGGACTTGCTCACCAACCTGCCGCCTTGAGCTTGATCGCGAGCTTTGGTGCACTGTTCATGCTGCAATGACGGGTGCGGCGCTTCGCGGCCATTGCACCAGAGCCAACGTGACCCGGGCCAACCATCTCGCGACCGACACGAGCTTTGCCCCTGCGACGGCGTCTGCCGACCGCACCGGGCCGGTGCGGGTCGTCGGCTTCGAGGCGCTGTACGAGCAGCACTTCGATTTCGTGTGGCGAACCGTCCGCTACCTGGGCGTGCCGGACGCCAGTGTGGATGACGCGGTGCAGGACACCTTCCTGGTGGCGCACCGGCGTCTGGCCGACTTCGAAGCGCGCTCGTCGCCGCGCACGTGGCTGTTCGCCATCGCGCTGCGCGTGGTCAGCGATCATCGTCGCTCGCAACGTCGGCGTGGGCGTTTGCACGACGAACTCAAGAGCGCGCCGTCGGCCGAGCCGAACACGCCGCACGATCATGCCGAGCGGGCGCAAGCGCGCAGCATGCTGCTGGGTGCGCTCGCGCGCTTGTCGGAGCAACAGCGCGCGGTGTTCGTGCTCTCGGAGCTGGAGCAGATGAGCGCTCCCGAGATCGTGCAGGCGCTCGATGTCAACTTGAACACGGTGTATTCGCGCTTGCGAGCCGCGCGACGCGAGTTCGAACGTGCGGTGCGTGCGCGCGCGCAACGCGGCACACCCGAGGGGCCCCAATGAGCGCGCCTCCGTCAGAACGCAGTCCGCTGCACGAGCAGCTGCACGAGGTCTGCGAACCGGACGCGCTCGCGCGCTTACGCGTGCGTCGGGCGTTGGCGCGCACGCTCGCGTCCGGCCAGCTGTCGGACACGGTGCTGCGTGTGGAAGCTGGCATGGCCAGGCGTGCGGCCGGGTCGGCGCGGTCGGGTGGTCTCGGCGCGTCCGCGACCTCGGTCGGCGTCAAGCTCGGTGCCAGCCTGTCGGCGTTAGCCATCGCCGCGGGCTTGCTGTGGCTGCGCAGCGAACGGCCGCAGCTGAGCGTGCAGAAGCCTGCTGCGTCCGTGAGCGGCAGCGCGCAACCTGTGCGTTTGGCAGCGCGGCCCGAGCTGCCCACGCCTGTCGCCGCTCCGAGCGCCAGCCCGAGCGCCGAGCTTGCGCCCACGCCGACAACGCTCGGTCGTCACGGCAGCTCGCGCGCTTCCAGCGTCGTCGGGATGCAACACAATGTTGCAACCGACACAACGAGCAGGCAGGCGGGCTATGGCCTCGACCAGGAGACGGCGCTCGTGCGCGGGGCTGCTGACGCCCTGCGTCGCGGTGATACGAACGCGAGCTTCGCGTTCTTGGCCGAGCACGCACGACGCTTTCCGCAGGGCGCGCTCTGGCAGGAGTGCGCGGCACTGCACGTGCTTGCCGCGTGCGCGCACGGCCCGAACCTCGCGGCGCTGCGCGAGCGCTCCAGTTACCTGCGCAGCGCCGGCCACTCGCCGCTCGCCGAACGCGTGCGGCGGGCGTGCTTGCCTGGGTCGGCAGCGCCTGCGACGGGTGCGCCCGCGCCGAGCGCAGCACGATCTGTCACTGCAGGTGAGGCCCCATGATGGGTCGCTGGTTGGTGTGCATGTCGTTGCTCTTCGCCGGCGCGTGCGGAGCGCAGGCGCGGGTCTCGCTCGGCGCGGCGGGTTTGGCCGACGATGCCGGTGCAGGGTACGACGACGACGACGCCGCGCCCGGTGCCCGCAACGACGACAGCGACGAGTTCGTGCATGCGGCAGAGTGCGCGGAGACCGAGCTCGTCTGTGGCAGTGACGGCAAGACCTACCGCAATGGCTGCGATGCGATGGATGCGGGCGTGCAGGTCGCCTCGCAAGGCGCCTGCCTCTGAGCGCTGCCTGCGCTGCGCTGTGCTGCGTCGCAAGCGATCGGAAGACGCTTCGATTCCTGCTAGTCTCGCGCGGCCTGCCGGTGCGGGTCGTACCGGTGCGTCGGTCAAACAGGGGATCTTGCCATGAAACGTCGCGACTTCTTGAAGAGTGCGGGTTGCTTCATCGCCAGCGCGAGCGTGAGCGGTCTGGTCGGTTGCGGCACTAGCAGCAACAAGGCGGCGGTGGCTGCGGGGCTGTACGGTTTTCCGCAAGGCGTCGCGTCGGGCGACCCGGAGCCGGGTTCGGTCATGCTGTGGACGCGCGTGGCGGCGAAAGACAAGAGCACCGAGCCGATCGAGCTCACGCTCGAGGTGTCCGACACCAAGACCTTCGACATGCTCGTGGTCAGCAAGACCGTGCAAGCGAGCTCGGCCAGTGACTTCACCGTGCGCGTGCTGGTCGACCAGCTGTCGGCCAACACCATCTATTACTACCGCTTCGTCGCCGGCGCTGACGAAAGTCGTGTCGGTCGCACGCGCACCGCGCCCAAGGCCGACGCCGACGTGCCCGTGCGCTTTGCGTGGGTGTCGTGTCAGGACTACGCGGCGAACTACTACAGCGCGTACCGCCAGCTGTTGAACGACGACGCGGCCGCTGCCGAGGCCGACCAGCTGCACTTTGTGCTGCACATCGGTGACTTCATCTACGAGACCCGCGCCGCCGACTTCCAGATGCCGATCGACGATGATCTCAAGCCGGTGATGCTGCTCGATTCGGCCGGCAAGCCGCGCGTGGTTCCGCCATTCCCGTCGGGTGGTCGCAAGGCCAAGGACGGCACCAACTTCGCAGAGAGCGTCGACGACTACCGTCACCTGTACAAGTCGTACTTGCTCGACGCCGACTTGCAGGATGCTCGTGCGCGCTGGCCGTTCATCTCGATGTGGGACGACCACGAGTTCACCGACGACTGCTGGCAGACGCAGGCCAACTACGACCGTACTGCCAGCACCGACGAGCCTTCGCAGACCCGGCGCGTGGCAGCGAGCCAGGCCTGGTTCGAGTTCGTGCCCGCGGTGCTGAGCGAAGCCACGAGCGTCGACGGCGTGAAGCCCGACGCCAAGGACTTCGAAGCCGTGCACGTGACCGACACCAAGTACACCGAGATGGTCGAGGTCACCGAGCCCAACAACGTCAAGGCCATCTCCGCGATCTCCATCTATCGCAACCTGCGTTGGGGAAAGCACGTGGATCTCGTGCTCACCGACAACCGCTCGTATCGCAGCGATCACGCCATGCCGGAAGAAGTTACCAACGGCAACGCGCTGATCTTCTCGCCGCGCGCGGCGCTGCCCAAGGACCCCGTCAACATCATGGACGAAGGCAAGACCGCCATGGGCGGCAACCCGCCAGACAAGGTGGCGGGGTTCAAGAATCTGCGTAAGGACAGCGATCCGGGCACCATGCTCGGACCCAAGCAGAAGACCTGGTGGAAGGCCGTGATGCAGGGCTCGACGGCGACCTGGAAGGTCTGGGGCAACTCGGTGCCGATGCTGCGCATCCTGCTCGACACCAAGGATCAGCAGCTGATCCCAGCCGACTTGTTGCTCTCGCCCGACGCCTGGGACGGCTACAACACCGAGCGCAAGGAGCTGATGAAGTTCCTACGCGACTCGGCCATTGCCAACGTCGTGTCGTTCTCCGGCGATCATCACGCACACTTTGCCGGCGTGATCTTCGACGACTACGACGCGATGACTCCCAAGCCCGTCATGGTCGATCTGTGTGCCGCCGGCATCTCTTCGCGTTCGCAGTTCGCCGAGGTCGCGGCTGCGCTCAGCGGTGCGATCCCCGCGTCGATCGCCATGGCCGCCGAACAAGTCAAGCGCCTCATCACCTACGACGCGACCAAGCTCGGCGGGCAGGACAAGACGGTGGTGAACCTGAACACCTTGATTCGCTACGGCAGCCATGCGGCAAACGTTGCAGCTGACACGAACGACCTTGCGAAAACCGCCGCAGCGCGCGATCCGAAGATCAATTCGCACCTGCGCTACGCCGACTCACGCGCCACCGGCTATGGTCTAGCCAGCGTCACGGCGGACAAGATCAGCGCCACACTCGTCACGATCGAACGCAGCTTCGAGCCGCTTGGCAGCAAGAGCCCTGGCATTCGTGGCAGCGCGAGCTTCGACATCGCGCACGCGCAGAAGCCCGAGGACGCCGCGTTGCCTGAGCCGAAGCTCACGGGCAAGCAGCCATTTCCGCTGGCGTGATCACTTGTGGCCGAGATCCGCGAGGATCTCTCGCGCCACACGCTCGCCGCTCTCGGCGGCGCCTTCCATGTAGCCCTGAAAGCTCGCGCTGGTGTGCTCACCGCAGAAATGCAGGTGACCCACGCGCGCGCCTTCGCTGCCCGACCACGCGGCTTGGCCGGGCCGATAGCACGCGTAGCTGCCGTAGAAGTGCGGCGCCGTGGGCCAGGTCATGCGCAGCGCGCTGCCGGGCAGATACGCCGTCTTGGTGTGCGGGAAGATGCGCTCGATGTCGTCGAGCTCGCCGAGCATGCGCTCTTCGGCGCTGCCTGCCGCAAGCGCGAAGCCGTGCTTGCCGCCTACGAAGCTGGTCAATAGGCCCGCGTCGCCCGGCTGCCGCCACGAGCTATCCCAGAGCGCTTGCGGCGACAAGTCGGTGATGACGTAGCCGCTGGCTGCGTGCTCGCTGCGCCACACGCGCGAGCGAAATTGTCCCACCAACTTGGAGTTCGTGCCGTAGCCCAGCTGGACGATCATCGTGCGCTTCTGCGGCGGGAGCTCCACGTCGAGTTGTACCTGGCGCAGCTGCGTCCACGGCAACGCGAAGACCAGCTTGTCGAAGCTGAGCTCCGTGGTGGTGCCCGCGTGCTCGAACGCGGCCTGGTAGCCGGTGGTGCCGGTGCCGCGCACGCGCACGAGGCGTTGATCGAGCTGCAGCTGACGCGTGAGCTTGGCCGCCAGGCGTGATGGAAATTGATCGTTGCCGCCGCGCGTGCGAAAGCGCTCGTCGGACTCACCGAACACTTGGAAAGGCTGCGCCGGCACGTTGCCGAGCATGGAGACGAGATTCCACGCGGACTGCTCCTGGGGCTCCAGGCCGAACTCGCCCCGATACGCCGACAGCAGCAACTGCTCGAGCGTGGCATCGAGCTCGGGTAGGGCGTCGAGGTAGGCGGCCACGTTGGTGGCGTCGATGCGGGCAAATGCGCGCGGGTCGGTAGCGAGCGCGGCGGCGTCTGCCGAAAGGCGTCGCGCGACCGGAACGAAGGCGTTGACGATCTCCAGCTCGCTCAGCACGCGGCCGCCGAAGTAGAAGGTCTGCGCGCGCACCTGCGCGGAGCCGGCTTGCAAATCATCGAGTGTGAGCCCGAGCTCCACGGCCAGGCGCTGCAGCGTGCGATGGCCGCTGTCGATCAGCTCACCGCCGAGCTCGGCGACTTGGCCTTGCACGAGCTTGTCGCGCACGCTCCACATGCGACCGCCAACACGCGTGCTCGCGTCGAAGATCTGCACGTCCACACCGGCCTGCGTGAGGCGGTGCGCGCACAACAGGCCCGCCATGCCCGCGCCGATGATGGCGATGCGCGGCTGCGCACTCGTGGGTGTCTTGTAGCAGCCCCAGGCGCCGAAGCCCGCCAACAGCACCGAGCTCGCGCTCACGCCTGCCATGTGCAAGAAACGCCTGCGCCCAAGCGTCGCCCGCGCTTGCTCGCGCTGCGCGTGCGCCAGCACCTGCTCGGCGGCGCCAACGCCACGTTGCTCGGCCGCAGCCGCTAGCAGCAGTGCACGGCGCAAGGCCGAGAACACAGGGGTGCGGGCCATGCGTGCTAGGTGCCAGAAGACGCGCAGCTTGCCAAGCGCGGGGCCGCTGCCCACTGCGCTGTAGACGCCTGCTTGCTGGCGTGGAAAGCTCGCTGCCCCATGTTCGGACTCACGCGTTACCAGTGGCTCGTGCTCTTTGCGGCGTGGCTCGGTTGGGGCTTCGATGTCTTCGACGGACTGCTCTTCAACTTCGTCGCGCCGCTGTGCATCCCGAGCCTCCTGCACATCTCGCCGACTGCGCCGGGAGCCAAGCAAGAGATCCTGTTCTGGACGGCATCGCTCAGCTCGCTCTTGCTGCTCGGCTGGGCGGCGGGCGGGATCTTGTTCGGCAAGCTCACCGATCGCATCGGGCGCACGCGCACCTTGCTGTTCACGATGCTCACCTACGCGCTGTCCACTGCGGCGTGTGCGTTCGCGCCCAACATCTGGGTGTTGGCGTTCTTTCGCCTGTTTGCGAGCCTGGGCATCGGCGGCGAATGGGCCGCGGGCGCGTCACTGGTCGCCGAGACCATGCCGCCCAAGAAGCGGGTGATTGGCGGCGCCTTGCTCTACACCTCGGCGCCCATGGGCTTGTTCCTCGCCACCTACGTGAACGATCTCTTCACGCGTCAGCTCGACGTGATCGCGAAGAACCCTCAGACCTCGTGGCGCGCGGTCTTTCTCACCGGCCTCGTGCCCGCGCTCGTGGCGTTCCTGATTCGCTTGAAAGTGAAGGAGCCCGATCACTGGCAAGCTGCCGAGCACACACCCACCATCTCCGAGCTCTTCACGCCCGAGCTGCGCAAGCGCACGCTGGGCGGCATCGCGATGGCGATCATTGCGCTCATCACCTGGTGGAGCTGTTCGGTGTTCATCCCCGTGATCGCGAGCTTCCTCGCCGCCGACACCGCGCCGCGACCCGAAGACCTGCCGAAGCTCAAGACGCACTTCCAGACCATCGGCTCCACCGCGTTCAACCTCGGAGGCTTGATCGGCACGCTGCTCACGGTTCCCATCGCCACGCGTCTGGGGCGGCGGCCCATGTTTGCAGCTTACTACCTGCTCAGCGCGTTGGCGATCGTGCTCACCTTCGGCCCGGACCTCGCCCCCATGACGCGTCTGTACATGCTGTTTTGGGTCGGTGTGACCGTGTTCGGTGTGTTCGGCTCGTTCACCTTCTACTTGCCCGAGCTCTTTCCCATGCGTTTGCGCGGCACCGGCTCGGGGTTTTGCTACAACATCGGACGCATCGTCACCGCAGGCTTTCCCTTCGTGATCGGCGTCATCTTGCGCACCGGCGCCAGCCCGGTGGCGATCATCCGTTGGGTGGCTGCGGTCCCGCTGCTCGGCGTAGTGTTCGTGGCGTTGGGCTTCGCGCAAGAGACGCGCGGTCAGCTGCCTGACGAAGTCGGCGAAACTGCCTAACGCTTGCGAGACTTCGGCTTGTCGCGCAACGCTGGGCCTGCAACGCCGTGTAGCAACACGTCGCAGAGCGCGTCGGCTGCGTCCATGCGGGTGGGCAGGGCGCTCGCCATCGGCAGCGCCGACGCCGACACCAGCCGATGCAAGAGCTGCGGGATCATGCCCAGCGTGAAGGTCGCGGCGAGAATGGCCAGTGGATGCAAGTCACGGCGGAAGCGCTGCTGCGCGATGCCGTCGGCGAGCATCTGCACGACCAGCGGGATGTGGCCTGTCTGGAAGCGCGCGACCAAGCGCTCCAGGCGCGCCGACGACACCAGTGCCTCGCGGAAGATTAAGCGAATGACGTTGAACTCCAGCTCGCTCATCTTGGCGATGCGTTCGTAGAGCTTGTGCACGCGCGCCTCGGGCGGCAGCTCGGCGCGCAGTGCTGCGCTGACGTCGACCAAGATGGCCGCGTACACCTCCTCGACCACCGCCAGGAACAGGTCGTCCTTCGTCTTGAAGTAGTAGTAGACCATGCCGATGCTGGTGCCGGCGTCGTTGGCGATCTGTCGCAGCGACGCCCCGTCGACGCCTTCGAGTAGGAAGCGTGCACGTGCGGCGTGCACGATGCGGGGCGAAATGTCGCTTGCGGGGCGCGCCATGGCCTAGCCCAACTTCTTTCGGAAGCGCACGGAGGCCAGCACCACCGTCACGAACAAGATCAGCAAGAGGCGCAGGAACTCGCCTTCCACTTCGGCGAATACGGCGCCCTTGAGCGTGATGCCGCGCACGATGCGCAGGAAGTGCGTGAGCGGGAGCACCTGCGAGATCCACTGCGCCGGCAGCGGCATGCCTTCGTACGGGAACGCGAAGCCGCTGAGCAGGATGTTCGGCAACATCCAGAAGAACGACATCTGCATGGCTTGCTGCTGCGTCTTGGCGATGGTGGAGACGAACAAACCGAGCGCCAGGTTTGCCGCGATGAACGCAGAGGCCAGGGCGTACAAGAGGGGTAGCGACCCTTGCAGCGGCACGTGGAACACCTTGCGTCCGATGGTCAAGATCAAGGTCATCTGCACGTAGCCGATGATGATGTACGGAACGATCTTGCCGATCACCAGCTCCACGCGGCCCACCGGCGACACGATCAGCTGTTCGAGCGTGCCGCGCTCGCGCTCGCGCACGATGGCCATGGCGGTGAACATGAGCATGGTCATGGTCAGAATTACGCCGACCAGGCCAGGCACCACGAAGATCGCGGTCTTGAGCTCCGGGTTGTACCAGGTGGTGGGCTCGATCGAGAGCGCTGCAGGGGTCATGCCGCGGCCCGTCTTCTCCAGGCGTTCGCTCGCGACTTCGAGCGCGTAGGCTGCCCCGAGCGACAACGCCGTGTTGGTGGCGCTGGCGACCGTCTGCGGATCGGAGCCGTCGACCACCAGCTGTGCGCGCGCGCTCATGCCGGCGCGCAAAGCTTCGCCGAAGCGCGGCGGGATCACCACGGCCACGTGCGTGTGTCCCGCGCGCATCTCGCGCGCGATGTCTTCGTAGTTGTGCACGTAACCGACCACGTCGTAGAAGCCCGTGATCACCAGGCGCTCCACCAGATCGCGCGACTCGGCGCTGTGGTCTTGGTCGTAGACCACCATCGGCATGTGGCGAACATCGGTGTTGATGGCGTAGCCGAACACCAAGAGCTGGATCACCGGGATGCCGACCATCATGCCGAAAGTCATGCGATCGCGGCGCAGCTGCACCAGCTCTTTCCACGCGATGGCGAGCAGGCGTCTCATGCGGCCTCTTGCTTGCCGGCCCGGACGGCGTCGTCTTCACGCACCATCGACACGAACGCGTCTTCCACGTTGGGTCGGCCGACCTGGAAGCGGTGCACGCCGATGTTTGCGGCGTCGAGCATCCCGCGGAGCAGGCGCTCGGGGTCGTCCACGGAGCGCGTGGCGACGCGCATGATGTGACCGAAGTGGTTGACCTCCTCGACCCCTGGCGCCTTGCGCAAGAGCTCGCCCGCCTCGATGGTGCGCTCGGTCTCGAGCTCGCTCACGCGCAGCCCGCGCGCCGCCACGACCTCGGTCGGTGTGCCGGTGGCGAGCAGCGTTCCGCGGAAGATGAACGCGAGGCGATGACAGCGCTCGGCCTCGTCCATGTAGTGCGTGGTCACGAGCACGGTGGTGCCGAGATCTGCGATGCGATGGATCTGATCCCAGAAATGCCGCCGACTGACCGGGTCGACGCCCGCGGTCGGCTCGTCGAGAAAGAGCAGGGGAGGGTTGTGGATGGTCGAAGACGCCAGCGCCACGCGCTGCTTCCAGCCACCCGAGAGCGTGCCGGCGATTTGTTTGCGGCGATCGATCAACCCGATCTCGCTGAGCACCGTCTCGATGCGCTCTTTGCGCGCGCGGCCGCTCATGCCGTAGATGCTGGCGTAGAAGCGCATGTTCTCTTCCACGGTCATGTCTTCGTAGAGACTGAAGCGCTGCGTCATGTAGCCGATGTTCTTCTTGATCTGCTCGCTCTGCCTGGCGATGTCGAAGCCAACCACGCTGCCTTTGCCGCCGGTTGGATCGAGGATGCCGCACAGCATGCGGATGGTCGTGGACTTGCCTGCACCGTTGGGTCCGAGCACGCCGAAGATCTCGCCACGCTGCACGGTGAGCGACACGTCGCGCACGGCCCACAAGTCACCGAAGCGACGGCTCAAGTGTTCGGCCACAATGACGGGCGCTGCGGAGGGCGCGCTCACGACGCGGCCTTTGGCTCGTCGGGGAGCGAGATGAAGGCCGGCACGCCACCGTGCAGCAGGTGCTGTGGGTCGTCGACCCGCACGCGCACGCGCAGCACCAGGTTCGGTCGCTCACCCTCGCTGAACAGAAAGCGGGGCGTGAACTCGGTCTTGGGGAACACGTGCTCGACCTTGCAGGAGAGCGCTTTGGCCACACCGTCGACGCGCACTTGCAGCGGCATGCCGACCTGAATCTGACTGATGCGCGCCTGCGGCACGAATACGTCCACGTACGGATGCGACAGATCGGCCACCGTGATCGCCGGCGCACCAGGCGCGACCATCTCGCCGACCTTCACGTGCACGTCGATGACATTGCCGGCCGCTGGGTTGACCAGTGTGTAGCGCGCGAGTCTCGCCTCCTCGGCCGCGAGTGACGCGCTGGCTGCCTGTACACGCGCGACGGCGGCAGCGATCTCTTCGCCGCGTGCACCACTGCGCAGTGCCTTCAAGCGTTCCTCGAGCGCGCGCTTGCGCTCGCTCGCGCCTTGCAGTTGAGCCGAGGTGTCGTCGACCACGCTCTGCGCGAGCGCGTTCTGATTCACCAGCGTCTGCTGACGCGCGAGGTTCTTCTGCAGGATGGCTTCCTGTGACTGCAGCGCAGAAATCTCCGCGCCCGCGGCGCGCAAGTCTTCACCGCGCGCGCCCGCCTTGAGCAAGCGCAGCTGCGCCTCGGCCGTGGCGAGGTCTGCCGCGCGCAGATCGCGCAGCGGCTGCTCCATGCCGTCATCGAGCCGCGCCAGCGTCGCCCCGGCGTTCACGTCCTGGCCGCGCTCGACGCCCACTTGCAGCACGCGCCCACCCAACTCGAAGCCGATGACCCGGTCATCGTATTCGACCACGCCTTGCAGCGGCGCCGGGGTACCCGCGCGCGCCTGAGCGCACCCAGCAACGAGAGCCAAGACCAAGACCCCCCAGCGGTTGCCGTTGTTTATCATGCGTCTGATAATACGCGCCGGCCTCGGGGTGTCAAATGGCTCGCTCTGCTTGCCGCTCTCTTCAGTAGAAGTTCTCGTGCTTCAACGCCGCCGCCGGGAAGCCGAGTGCCAGCAGCTTCGCGCTGGCGTCGTGGATCATCCCGTGGCTACCGCACATGTACACGTCGGTGTTGCTGCTGTCGGCGGCCGTCACGTAGCGGTCGATGAGATCGGTCACGCGCCCCTTGTGTCCCGTCCAGTTGCTAGGCTGTGACAGCGTGATCAACGCCTCGAAGCTGGGGTAGTGCGCGGACAGCCCGCGCAACAGATCGGTGTAGAAGAGATCTGCTTCGTTACGCAGACCGAAGAGCAAGCGCACCCGGCGGTCGCTGCGGAAGTACAACAGATGCGTGAGCATGGAACGGATCGGCGAGATGCCGGTGCCGGTCGCGATCATCAAGATGTCGCGCTTGCTGCTCTCGTCCAGCACGAAGTCGCCGAATGGGCCTTCGACTTGCAGCTTGCGACCGGGCCGCAGCCGGTGCACGTAGTTGCTGGCATGGCCGCCGGCCACCGCGCGCACGCACACTTCGAAGTGCCGGCGCTCCGAGGGCGGCGTGCTGATCGAGTAGCTGCGGCGCACGATCTTGCCGTCTTGGCGATTGGGGACGTGCATGATCACGTATTGCCCGGGCTGAAACTCGAAGGGGCCGCCTTCCACGAAGAAGCGCACCTCGCACACGCTGAGGTTGAGCGGCCGCCAGCTCTCGACCACGACCTCGCGCGTGGGCAACGCTGCGCCGGCGCCGCGCGCCGAGGCACCGAACACGATGTCGCCGTGCACATCGCTCAAGCACGGCAGCCGGTACTTGTCGGCGTCGAGCCCAACGCTGCCGAGCGTGCACAGCTCACGCGCGCTCTGCGGGTCCATGTGCCCGCGGCCCGCGATGACTTCGGTTGCGCAGGTTCCGCAGGCGCCAGCCTTGCACGCGAACGGTACGCCGCTCTGCGC
>JADGRE010000119.1 GCA_017881185.1 Pseudomonadota bacterium
GCTCGCGGTGCAAGGCCCGTTCACGCTGCAAGCACCTGCGTCAGCCATCGCAGTGCCGAGCCCGGCCGAACCCACCGCCGCAGCGAGCGCGGACTGAAGCAGTATGACCTCCTCCACCGGCCAGACCTGCACGGGCTGCGGCTCGCAATTTCCCGACGGCGCACTCGCCTGCCCCAGCTGCCAGAAGCTCGTGCACAGCGCGGAGCTCAAGCGCCTTTCGGAGCAAGCCCAGCAAGCGGAGCGCGCCGGCGACCTGACCGCAGAGCTGTCGTCCTGGCGCTCGGCGCTGGCGCTGCTACCGCCGCAGTCGCGCCAGTACAGCCAGCTGCGCGACAAGACCTTGCAGCTGTCGGCTGCATTGCAGAGTGCACCGGCCGCGGCCAGCACGAGCCAGAGCAAGCCCAAGGCCGAAGGCCTACAGAAACGCATGGGCGGACTGTCGGCGCTGGGCGTGCTCTTGTGGAAGTTCAAGACCTTCGCGCTATTCTTCCTGACCAAGCTCAAGTTCCTGTTTCTCGGCCTCACCAAGCTGCAGACGCTCCTGTCGATGCTGCTGACCATGGGCGTGTACTTCACGCTCTGGGGCTGGAAGTTTGCGATCGGCTTCGTGCTCAGCATCTACGTGCACGAGATGGGGCACGTGGCTGCGTTGCATCGCCTGGGCATCGCGGCTTCGGCGCCCATGTTCGTGCCGGGCTTCGGCGCCTACGTGCGTTTGCACCAGTACCCGAGCACGCCCGCCGAAGACGCGCGCGTGGGTCTGGCCGGCCCCATGTGGGGCCTCGGCGCTGCGCTGGTTTGCGCCATGCTGTACCGCACCACGGGCGCCGGCATCTGGGGCGGCCTCGCACAGAGCGGCGCGTACTTGAACCTATTCAACTTGCTGCCGGTCTGGCAGCTCGATGGCGCACGCGGCTTCCATGCGCTCGACAAGCGACAGCGCATCATCGTCACCTGCGTGCTGGGCGTGGCCTGGTACTTCACGCACGACACGCTGCTGCTCGTGCTCGCAGGCGTGGCAGGCTATCGCGCCTTCGCCACGCCGAGCGCGCAAGAGCCCGATCAGCGGGCGTTCGCCGAGTACGTGTTGCTGGTGGGGGCGCTGTCGATGCTGCTCAAGCTACACGTGCCCATGCTCTGAGCTCGGCCGCGCGCTGGACTGCTGCTCACAACTCGAACGGCTTGCCGAGCAACTCGCGCGCGCTCTGCAGCTGCGTGCGATGGGCGATGAAGCGCGCGTGTTCTTCGACTTTGTGCTTGCCGTGAGGCACGGCTTCGATCAGCGCCGGACACACCTCGCACAGCGCCAGCAGCCCCTGCCACAGCGCCTCGTCGCAGCCCAGCTCGGCCGCGCTCAGCTCTTCGCGCAGTAGATCGGTCGCGCCGTGCTCGACGGCGGCCTGCAAGCGTTGCAGCTCACCGGTGCTGCGGCCGAGATCCCGCTCCACGAGCGTGCTCAAGGCATCGCGCGCCGGTTGCACCACTTCGTCTTGCAGGGCGCGAAAGCCAATGCGGAAGAGTCGATCGGCAGCCTTGCGTTGCAGCAGCGCGGCGAAGTCCGGTCGTTCGAGAGACGATGCTTCCAGCTCAAGGCCCAGGTTGGTGAACGCGATGGCCGCCTCGAGCGCTTCCACCGGACGCAATTTTCGGCCGCCCACGCTGCAGCCCGAGATCAGCACGTTGGCGAGGTAGCTCAGCTCCTCTTTGCGAAGCTCCGCGATGTCGCGCGCGGACGCCGCAAGCTCGACCAACGCGCGCTCCAGCGCGAGCGACGGGCGCTCGTCGCTGCTCCCGGCGTTCAGCACCGTGACATGGCGCGAGCCTCCGTGACCCAAGCGCGCCGCGCTGTGTGGGGCCGCTTTGGGCAGCACCTGCGCGCTCTGGAGCAAACGCATCAGCTCACGATGCGCTGCTTGCGTAGCGAGCGCCTGGGGTTGCGCGGGATCGGATGTGTGCTTGGCCCGCGACGAAGCCGCTTGCGCTACCTGCACCTCTGGCCCCAGCTCTCGGAAGTACGCGCGGGTCATCGGGTCGCGGGCGTCGGCGTGCAGCTCGCTCTCGCTTGCCACGGCGATGCCGGCCAAGAACGCACGCGCATCCGCCGGGCTCACGAAACCGGACGCGGCGCGGCGATCCTGGCGCTCGCCGGCCACGTCGTCTTCCAGGCTTTCTTCTGCAGTGAGCACTGCGTAGAGCCCACCGTGCTCCTCGATGTACTGCGAGCTCATGAACGCACAGCGCTCCAAGATCTCGCGCAGCTCGTCGCTGTGATCGCGATCGAGCGTGAGCAGCGCCGCGAGCACGGTGTCCCACGCACGCGGGTCGCGGGCGATCAAGCGGAACTCGTCCCACTCGTCGCACAAGCTGTCTTCGAGCGCCTTTTCGACCGGCTCGAAGTCTTCGCTGCTCTCGGAGGCCTGCATGGCGAGCGCCTCGATGTCGAGCACGAGCACCAGGCGATGCACCGCAAGTGTCACCAGATCACGCGGCAGCTCCGACAAGCGCTTGGCGCAGTAGGTCTCACCCGCTTCGAGCATGGCCCCGAGCCACAGCGCAAAGCGCTGCGCGTCGAAGCGCTCGCCGATGCCCGGCTGCTCGGCACGCCACAAGTCGTCATCGAAGATGCGCTCGAGCTGCGGCAGCGTAGCCAACGCCACCAGCTCGCCCGCGTCCTCGAGCCCCACGTGGTCGATGAGCTTGCCCAGCGCCACGGGTGTCAAGTCGCGCACGGCCGACACCAGCTCAGGCCGGTCGAAGATGTGATGGAGCAACTGCGTGCTGCTGGGGGCGGTGTAACGGGTGAGCTTCATGGCGGCGCTCCTGTGCCAGGCGGCCTTCACTTAACCCCGGAGATGTGGCGCCGCCAACCTCGAATTGGCATGCAGGAGAGGTGCTGGCGAACGGGGAATCGGCATCGCAACCTGCCGGGGCGTGTTGGGAGGGCAGGTCGCTCTCGGGCTCGTTTCGCAGGCGCGATGCGCTGCTTGCGAAGCCGCTGCGGTAGTGCCGAGCACGCTCTGCCGAGCCCGAGAGCGACCTGCCGACCCCAAGCGCCCCAGCAGGTTGCGATGAATGCTAAGCTGACCGGCCGCATGCAGCGCCGCTGGTTTCACGCCTCACTCAACCGCCTCGACCGCTTCGGCCGCTTCGATCGCCGCCACCCGCTCTTGCACGGCCTCGTCCTGCTCGCGCTGCTGCTCGTCTACGGGCTCATCATGGCGCGGCGCACCATCGACCCAGAGCAAACGCAAGCCTTCACCGAGGCCCCGCTCATTCTGTACGTGTTCATGCTGCTGCGGGCGCCGCTGCGCGATCGCTGGTGGAGCTCGCTTGCGGCCGCGTTGCCCATCGTGTGGATCTACGGCGTGCACGACGAGTACTACCTGCGCCTGGGCGGCGTGCCGAACTTCGTCGACTTCTCGATGCTGCCGGACCTGTACGTCTCGCTCAGCCCGCTGCGCAAAGTGCTCGTCACGGCGCTGGTCGCGCTGCCGGCGGTCGCGTGGTTGGCCGTGCTCGATCACCGCCGGCTCGCACGTCGCACGGTGCTGCTACTGGCAGCTCCAGTCATCGTGGCGGTAACGCTCGTGCTCGCGGCACCGGCGCGCGCATACCACGCCATCGACTCGCTCACCTTCGACGAAGAATGGACCGATGGGCTCACCGCCGACCACTGGGGCCGCCTGTACACGCTCTTCATGCGCGAGATCCGCCGACGCGGCTTCTCGCAGGGTCTATCGGGTTTCACGCCTCTGCAGCAGTCGTCACTGCGCCTGCAGCCGGCGCTGCTCTCACAGCTCGACGGCCGCAACGTGCACGTGGTGGTGATGGAGAGCTTCATCGACGTGCGCCTGTTGCGCGGCGTCAGCTTCTCGCAGCCGCCGCTCGCGCCGCGCTTCACGCAGTGGGCCGACCCGTACATCAGCTCGTCGGTATCGCCGGTGTTCGGTGGCGAGACAGCGCGCGCCGAGTTCGAAGTGCTATGCGGCGTGCCTTCCTTGCGACTGTACGGCCTCGAGTTCCTGACCTTCTCGGGTGCGCCCACCTATTGTCTGCCGCGCATCCTGAGCGACGCGGGCTACCACACCGTGCTCACCTTCCCGCACGGACCGGTGTTCTTCAACACGCGCCGCGCGTATCCGGGCCTCGGCTTCAAAGAGCGCATCTTCGGAGATCGCTACTGCCAGCCCGGTCGAGAATCGATCGCCATGCGCGGCCAGTACTACCTGCACGACGCCGATCTGTTCCCGCAGAACCTCGCGAAGGTGAAGAAGCTGGTGCAGGCGGGCAAACCCTTCCTGAACTACGTGCTCACCATCTACGGCCACTGGCCCTTCGACATCGACGAGAAGAAACACCCGAGCACCATCACGATCTCCCCCGACAGCGAAGACCTGCGCAAGCTCAGCAACCAAATGCGCCAGCGCACCGAAGCGCTCGACGCGTTCGTCCAAGGCCTGCGCGCGCTCGACCCGCACGGCATCATCGTGCTCGTGGCCGATCACTTGCCGCCCTTGCCCGGCGGCACCAGCGACTACAAGCATCTCGGCTACGCGGGCCGCGGCGTGCTTCCCGAGAGCGCGAGCGCCTCACGCTTGTACGAGAACTTCTTGCTCGTGCTCGTCGACGGCCAGGCGCGCAAGCTGCCGCTCATGCGTCACTTCGACCTGCCCCACTGGGTCTTGAACGAGCTGTCACACGGCGCGTACTGCAAAGAGAAACGCTGCGACTTCGGCGCGCTGCCACTCGAGCGCACACGCTACCTCGACGAATACCGAACCGTTCTCGGACTGGCTGCGGCCCGTTAGGGCAAGACCACCACGCTGGTCGGGCCGGGGCCGAGCATGAGCGCCTTGCCGATACGCTTGCCCGTCTTGGTGTCGAACACGTCGAGCTGACCGTTGCCGTGCGGCGTCAGCTTGCCGGTGAGCAAGTAGTTGGTGTCAGCTGGATAGTTGAGCGACTGCGGCCCGAAGTCGGCCACGTACACGCGACTGCCGTCGCTGTTGAAGCTGACGCCCACCGGACGCCCCGGCAGCGGGATGGTCTGAGCCACCTTGTTGGTCTTCACGTCGATGGCCATCAGCTCGTGCGTGCCGTGGTTCGTCACGTAGAGCGTTTTGCCGTCGGGCGTGACGTTGCCGATGATCGCCTGGCTGCCGGCACCGGTGGAGACGGTCGCCGTCACCTTCCAAGCGGCCGTGTCCACGACCGAGATGTCGTCCGACAGGAAGTTGAGCGTGAACACCTTGTCGCCATCGGGCGACATGCTGATCCATGCCGGCACCGAGCCGACGGCGATCGACGCGTGCGTCACCGCACCCTTGTCGGCGGAGATCGCGCGTACCGTGCCGCCCAGCCCACCGAGCACGCTGAAGGTCGCGACGTAGAGCGTCTTGCCGTCCGGACTCACGATGATCGACGCGGGCTGATCGGGCGTGGTGATGGAACGCGCAATCTTGTCGGTGGCGATGTCGATGACGTCGATCTGGTTGGCCTGCAGCCCCGCGTACAGGTACTTGCCCGCTGGATCGGTGGCGATGACGTACGGGCGCGAGCTGACCTTGATGTTCTTCACGGCCAACGTGTCGACCACAATCGCCGAGACGCTGTTGTCCGCCCAGTTCGCCGTGTACAGCTTCTTCTGGTCGGGCGTGGCAAGGAGGATCGCCGGCCCCATGCCCACGTCGACCTTCTTCAGCAGCTTCTGGCGCTGCTCGTCGATGACCGCGACCTGGTTGTCGGCCGCGACGCTCACGTAGACGCGAGCGCTCGGCGCTGCTCCGGCGTCGCCGCCGCCATCAGCAGCAGCCGCATCGCTGTCCGGCAGCGCGGGCGCGCTCTTGTTCGAGCCGCAGGCGGCAGTGGCGAGGCACAGCGCGAGCCCGAGCGCGAGCCCTGGCAGCGCACGATGAACGACCTTACCAAAGCCCAGCTGCACCATACGCCCTCCTACCCAGCCGCAATTCACCAGCTTGTTAGAAGCTCCGGGCGCGCGTGTCAATCGCGGCCATCCCGCATGCGCCGCTGGGTTGTGCGTAGGCTCAGTTCTTCGGCTGAAGACTGTCCTGCCCAGTGATGCCGCCCTCGAGCCAGGTCAGCGTGATGGCGCTGAAAGTCAGCGTGACTTCCTCGAGCAGCGCACCCTTGTCATCGAGGTACTGCCGCACGCCGCTGAGGGCGGCGTTCTTCAACTGCACGCTGTACACATCGACGCCCTTGCCCATCTTGTCGGTTCCGGACACGCGGATGTTGACCTCGGTCAGGGTCTCGTTGTTGACCAGCGCGTTGAACAAGAGTGGTGAAGCCTGATCGACGCGCTTGATGCAGGTGATGGGCTTGTACTGACGCTTGCCCGTGGCCATGCCGCTGCTCGCATCGCGCGGCGAGATCACTTCAGAGGTGAAGCTGAGACACTCGATCGCGCCTTCGTGACCCTTCTGCATTGCGCCGCCCTTGATGGCGCCCTGCTTGGCAGCCTTGGCGGTCATGAACACCGAGTCTGCGCGAGCGCTGCTGGCAGCAACTACGAACAACACGAACGACACCACCACGAACGATGACTTTTGCATGAGCATCTCCGGACGCGAAAGACGGCGGCATGCTGGCATGCCGCGCCGCGCGTTCCAAGCGCTCGCTCAGCGCAGCACGCAAGCCGCACGCATCGTGGAGTCGAAGCCACCGTTGTGGTCGAGCACGGTGACCCAGAAGCGCACGAGCTTGCCGTTGGGGCCCACCGCTGCCTTCTCGTCTTTCGACAGCTGCCAGGTCAGCTCGTCTTGCACCTTGCCGTCGACCGCCGGGTGCTCGGGCGCGAACAAGGTGAAGCGCCGCGAGAGCGCGCCCGCGGTTGAGTACACCGAGAACTCGAGCGTCTCGGCCTCGCCTTGATGCAGCTCGCGCGGGCTCGCGGGATACTCGACGCGGATCGTGTCCTTCTCGCCATCGAGCGTCAGCAGCAACTTCTGCATGGCAGCGTCTTTGCAATCGTCGTCGGTCGCTGGCACGTCGGCCGGCTTGGTCTCGGCCCACGGCGCGACGCCATCGAGGTCTGTGCCACTGCCCGACCCGATGATGAAGGTCGCGAGGCCGATGTCGGGGTTCTGGTTGTCGTCGCTCTTGCTGTGCTCGATCGGAATCGTGCCGTACACACCGAGGGTCTCGACGTCGCTCGCCTTTGCACCCGCACTGGGCGCGCAACCGAACAGCCCCGCGGTTGCGGGGTTCACGAACGGCGTGCCGTTGCGACAGATGATGCCCATCACCAGCTTCGCGCGCACCTTGGAGTCGGGCTCGATGGCCACGGTGAGCTTCGGCGTGTTCTTCACGCAGCTCTCGCCAATGGTGCCCTGAATGAACGACTTGCCCTCGAAGCCCTTGCAGCTGCCACCCTTCATGGGCAACGCGACGCTGGCGCCGCCCGCGGGGCTCTGCACCGCGTCGATGAACTCCTGACAGGTGGGAATGCCGGTGAAGCGCGTGGGCGCCGTGCAGCTGATGAAGAGCGACGACAGCTCGCTCGCGGGCTCTTCCACGCTCGGGAACGCCATGGTCCAGCTGAGCGTGGCCTTCTCGCCGGGCTTGGGCGTGCTGCGCCCGGCATCGCCGACCACAGCCGTGCGCGCACCGAGCACGCGCATGTGCGTGATGGCCGTGGCCTTCGGCAACGTATCGTTGCAGGCCGCGAGCAGCAGCGTACAGAGCATCAAACCGAGCAACGAACGGGCTGTTCTGACTTGCGGCATCACAGCTCCCCTCTCAAGCCGAGGTTCGGAAAGATAGGCAAGCCCGAGATGCTCATGCTGCGACGGTACTCGAAGTCGTAGACGATGCCCTCGGAGTTGGTGTGGTTGTAGATGTTCTGCACGTCGAGGTAGAGCGCGATCTTGCCTGGGTTGAGGCTCCAGGCCTTCTCGATGCGCACGTCCAGGCGGTGGAACAGCGAGCTGCGCACGCTGTTGAGGCTCCCGAACACCGGCGAGTACTGCCCGCTGTCCTTGTTGTAGACCGCGCCGATGACCGGAGTGGTGGGGTTGCCGGACACCAAGCGGAAGGTGGCACCTGCTTCCCAGCCGCGACCCAAGCGATACACACCCGAGAGCGTGAGGATGTGCGGCTGATCGAAGTCGAAGAGCTTGTAGCCCTCGTGGCGGTCCTGACGCTCGGAGCGCGACAGCGTGTACGAGAGGTAGCCGAAGAAGCGGCCCGTGGGGTTCACCTTCGCCGAAACCTCGAGACCGAACACGCGGCCGCGACCGCCGTTGATGAACTGCGGAAACTCACCGAACTGCGTGCCGATGATGCGGTCCCACAGGTACTTGTAGAAACCCTCGACGCCCAGGTGAACGCTCTCGCCGAGGTCGCGCTCCACGCCGACGTCGACGTGCGCGGTGTGCGTGGGGCCCAAGTGCGGATTACCGAACGCGAACGACGACTCCTGGTATTGCGGCGGCTGCGCGAACAGGCCGAGGCCGCCCTTCAAGCGCGTCTTGTCGTCGATCGAATAGTGCGCAGAGGCGCGCGGGTCGAACGAGAACGCGTCGATCTCGCTGAAGTAGTCCAGACGCGAGCCGAGCTCTACGCGCACCGGATGAATGTCGAGGTCGGTCTCCAGATACACGGCCGGATCCACCACCGTGAAGCGATCGTTGGCCGTGACGCGCGAGCGGTTCGACAGCGGCGTGGCATTGGACCCGTTGTCCGGATTGCCTTCCTGCTGCGTCACCGGCGGACCGCTGTAGGTCACCGTGCCGGGAACGGCCGCCAGGTCGAGGCCGCCGATCAAGCGCACGTTGTCGCTCATGCGCGCGCGCCACTCGCTGCGCACGTAGATGTCGGTACCCGAGAGCGCGAAGTCGAACGCCGAGCCCAAGCCCAGGTCGAAGTTGAAGTGACCCACGGCCACTTCGAGATCATGATCGACGCGGTCGCTGACCTTGTGCGACCACGAGGCGTGCACGCGGTGAAACTGCGTGCCGAGCTTGAAGTTGCCGCTGACGGCGGAGTCCGTATCGGACGGTTCCTTCAGCAACAAACGAAATGCGTCGGAGCTGCCGTAGACCATCAAGCGCAGCTTGTCGCGATCGGTGGGTCGGTAGGTGGTGACCGCCTGGTAGTCGTAATACACCGGCGCAGCCAGCGCGCTCACGCTCGTGGACGACACGATCTGATCGAAGACGAAGTCGATCCACGAACGACGCGCGGCCGCAGCGAACTCCCACTTCGAGGTGATCGGACCTTCGACGATGGCCGAGCCGTCGATGAAGTTGAGATCGGCCACGGCATGCAGCTGGTCGCGTGGTGGGTCCGCGACGGTGGCTTCGATGATGCCGCCGCGACGGCGGCCGTAGCGCACCGAGAAGTTGCCTGGATAGAAATCGACGCTCTCGAGCAAGCGCGAGTTGATGAAGCTCGTGAGCCCACCGAAGTGATAGAGCAGCGGCACTGGGATGCCGTCGAGCAAGACTTGGGTGTCGTTGGGCGCGCTGCCACGCACGATGATCACGCCCGAGCCAAACGGCGGACGCGCGACACCGGGCAACAGCTCCACCGCGCGCAACGCGTCACCGCGCGTGCCGGGGATGCGCGTGAGCTCTTCGCGACCGATGGTGCGACGGGTGACCTCGCGCGGCGGCGGTGCCACACGCGCCACGGCATGGAACGCTTCGGTGTCGGGCGTCGGCTGCAAGCGATACACCACGCTCGTCGCTTCGCCCGCAGCCACGGTCTCGTCGGCGTCCTGCGAGATCCACTCCACCTTCGACAGGTGCACGCGGTAGCCGCCCGCCACCAGCCCGTCGAACACGAAGTGCCCCGCGCTGTCGGTCACCGCATGACGCGTGACCTTCGGGTCCAAGTCGAGCGACTCGAGCAACACGTCGACAGCTGCAAGCGGTTGCTTGTCATCCGCACCCCGCGCGGTGCCTTCCAGCTGACCCGGCTTCGGTGGCGCCTCGACTTCCACGGGCTTGGGCGCTTCCTTCACCTCGAACACGTAGGGAAACACCACGCGCGCAGGCACCGGTTGTCCATCGCGCGTCGCAGGCTCGAAGGTCATCTTGCGACCGGCTTCGAGCGCGGCTTCATCGAAGCCGTTGCCGACCGGCGTCTTCACCTGGGCGTCGCCGACCGTGCCGTCCGGCGCGATGACCAACACCAGCTCGACCACCACCTGCGCCGTGAGCCCTTGTGCGAGCGCGTCGGGCGGATAGGTCGCCTCCACGAACTGCTTCAACTTCGGCGCCACGAGCACCGGCGGTTTCGCGGGTTCCGTGGACTGCGGCGGAACCACCGCAGGCACCGTGGTCACGCCAGTTTGCGCGAGCACGCCCGTCGCCGGCAGCCACAAACACCCCATGAGAAAAGCCAAGCCACGCTTCGAAAGGCCCATGTCGCGCGGCAGAATACTGCGTAACGCCCCGCTGTGACAGAGCCAGGTACGAAGGCTGCGCAGCTACGGGACCACGGCACGCGCACTGACGGCGGCGGTTGCCTTGGACCCCGCTGCGCGCTAAGAGCCGCGGGCCATGAGCCTCTCTGTCGGAATTGTCGGTCTGCCCAACGTCGGCAAGTCCACGCTCTTCAACGCGCTCTCGTCCAAGCAGGCCGAAGCCGCGAACTACCCCTTCTGCACCATCGACCCCAACGTGGGAGTCGTACCCGTGCCCGACCCGCGCTTCGACGCGCTGGTCAAGTACGCCAAACCCAAGAACACGGTGCCCGCCACGGTCGACTTCGTCGACATCGCCGGCCTGGTCAAAGGCGCCTCCAAGGGCGAAGGCCGCGGCAACGCCTTTTTGTCGAACATCCGCGACTGCGACGCCATCGCCCACGTGGTGCGCTGCTTCGAAGACCCCAACGTCGTGCACGTCGACGGCCGCGTCGACCCTGCCTCCGACATCGAGACCATCAACACCGAGCTCATCCTGCGCGACCTCGACACCGTCGAAAAGCGCTTGGAAAAGGCCCGCAAGGGCGTCCGGGGCGGCGACAAAGAAGCCGCCACCATGGTCGCCGTCTGCGAGCGCCTGGCCGCCGCGTTCGACAAAGGCCGCCGCGCCATCCTGGTGAAGCCCGAAGACGAGCGCGAAGCCGCCGTGCTCGCCGAGCTCGGCCTGCTCACCGCCAAGCCGATGTTCTACGTGGCCAACGTCAAAGAAGACCAACTCGCCACGCGCGACACCGACCCGCTCGTGCAAAAGGTCCGCGATGTCGCCGAGCGCGAAGGCGCGGGCGTCGCCGTGATCTGCGCCGCCATCGAAGCCGAGATCATGCAGCTGCCCGCCGAAGAGCGCCCCGACTTCCTCGCCTCGGTCGGCCTCAGCGAGCCGAGCCTCAACGACGTCATCCGCAAGGGCTATGCCGCCCTCAACATGATCACCTACTTCACCGTGGGCGAAGTCGAAGTGCGCGCCTGGACCATCCAGAAGGGCGACAAAGCCCCGCGCGCCGCCGGCAAGATCCACACCGACTTCGAGCGCGGCTTCATCAAAGCCGAAGTCATCTGGTGGGAAGACCTGATCAAGTACGGCAGCGAAGCCGCGTGTCGCGCAGCGGGTAAGCTCGGCACTGAAGGCAAAGAGTACGTCGTGAGAGACGGCGACGTCGTGCACTTCAGGTTCAACGTGTAGCGGGCTCCCGTCGCGTCGCCGGGACTCACACGGTCTGAAACACCACGGTAAGTAGCTGGAATCGCTGAGCTTCGCGGGTGCAGTCCTCACGACGCCCACGGCTCGGCATACTGAGCTTGAGCACTCGTCATGGCCGGGTCAGGAGGACACGGCGAGCCACTTGCCTTCAGGCATGCGAGATGGGAAACGCTCGCGTGCTAGTCTAGAAAAGCTGAAGGAGGAACGCCGTGCCGACGCCAAAGCGACCCCCGCTTATCGACGCCCCCGCGTACACCCTCCGTGAAGCGACCCGCCTCACCGGCATCAGCTTCGGCGCGCTGCATGCGTGGAGTCACGGCGCACCTGCGACTTCGCGGCGCCGGGGCACGCCCCCCATCATCCAACTCGCGGGCAACCACTGGTCCTTCACGAACTTGGTGGAAGCGCACGCGCTTCGCGCGCTGCGAAAGATGCATCAGCTGCAACTGGAAGCCATTCGCAAGGCTGTGCGCTTCGTCGAGGAGCAGCTCAAGGTCAAGCACCCACTCGCCACCGTCGAGTTCAAGACAGACGGCGTTCACCTGTTCGTCGACAAGTTCGGCAAGCTCATCAACGCCAGTCAAGACGGACAGACCGCGATGCGCGAAGTCCTGGAGCAGTATTTGCGACAGGTGGTCTACGGCCGCGACGGCCGCGCAGCGCGTTTGTACCTGGACGGCGAGCGCCGCTTGATCGTGATCGATCCTGCGATTCGCTTTGGCCGGCCCGTCGTCACGGGTACAAGCGTCCCCGTGGAGATGATCGTCGAGCGTTTCGATGCCGGTGATTCCATCGATGCACTTGCAGCAGACTACGTGTTGAGCAAAGAGCAGATCGAAGAGGCGCTCCGCTCGCGGCCCAAGGCCGATGCCGCGTAAGCTCCAGCCGCCATTTCAGTATTTCATAGACGAGTGTTTGGGCCGCAGCGTGCGTGATGCCGTTGAGAGCGCGCTCGAATCGGGCGAACAAGTTCACTCGCTCGCCGACCATTTCGACAGGGGCACGAAAGACGAAGTCTGGTTGCAGTCGGTCGGCAAGCGCGGGTGGGTGGTGCTCACGATGGACGGCAAGCCCGTCACCGGAGCCACGTACATCGCTCTGCCGGCCGGACCGGTGGTCGCGAAGTACGACCGGCGTATCGTTCAAGCGCTGGAAGACGCTGGCCTGGCGCAACAGGACGAGGCGGACGATGGCGTGACCAAGCCCGTTTGTCTGTTGCAGGAACCAACACGCCACCACCTGACCGAAGCGCAGTTGGCGCTCGCTGACCGAATCGGGCGGTGGGCAAGAAAGACGTCGGCGCGCGCACTGTCTGAGTATTCGCACAAGAACATCGGTTGGCAGATCGCGTGGGACGCTGGGTTGGGCCAGTCTCATCCCGCGCAGAAGGTGGACCTGCGCATCGCGATGCAGCAAGTCATGGCGCAAGATCCATGGCTCGAAGAAGAAGCGAGCGGCGACGCAGAGACGGCGTTCGCACACGCTGACGCCGAACCCGGCGCCGCCTGGTAGTGATGAGAGGCGCGCGTGCACACGCCAGAGTCGATCAAGTGGGAGGTCGTCGGGTCAGCTCGTCCGTGTCTGGACAAGATACGGGCCCAGATGACGCCTGCGGAATATGAAGCCGACAAGCGATCCCTTCAGGCGTTTCTTTGCAGCTACTTCAACACCGGTGACTGCCAAAGCAAGCTCGGAGCGTCGATCTCGCCGATGAAGGCGCCACGAACGCCAGCGGGCGGCAAGTGTCTCAAAGTCCGCTGGGGCGTGCCCGGCGGCGGCAAGAGCGGGGGCTCCGACTTGCCATCGTCGCGTATTGCGCGGACCGACGAGTCAAAATCGCTGGAGCGTGGCTGCGCGTCGCGGACCCATCCGATGCAGAATTTGCGGAAGCCACCCAGGCGTAGCGATCGCCCCACATGCGCGGCTCGCGCAGCCTCCCGGGAGTGCGGCGCCGAACCGGAGCATCGTGGCCGCCATGACAAAACCGGGTAACAACCCGGGTACGTTCCGCCGCCGTCAGCAGCGCTCCCCAACAATCCCGCGCCCTTACCCGTGCACTTCCGCTTCAACGTCTGAGCTCGTGCGCTCAGATCCCGGAGACTCACGCCGTCTCCAACGTGACGGCAACTCCACGTAATCACATCACTTATCCGTCTGTCGCCGGCTCGGACGGTAGCCAGCCAACGCAGACAGAGCCGGGTACGTTCCCGGGTACGGCGTCCCAAGCGTGCACAAGAAGCGTCTCGGCGTTCCAGCTGATGCACGCGTGGCGTTAGGCCACAACCCCCACTCGACCGATGCACCAGCGCGCGACGAACGCAGCGCTAGAGTGCCGACGACGTGGTAGACGCATCCCCGGTTCTCGTCACCTGAACGAACAACCCCGCACTCGCGGCGATCGGAGCACGGTCTGTGTCGTTGACTCGCCCGGTTTCTTCTTCCACGGCACGACTTGCCACGCTCTGGTGCTGCGCGGGCGTTGCCCATTTGGCAGTTTGGTGTGCGGTGGTGTTCTTGGCACCGGTCCTGGTGCACCCCGTAGACTCGGTCGCTCTTCGGCGGCTGTTTCTCGCGAACACCGTGAGCGCCTGCAAGCCCGAGGCGCTCGAGCAACTGCGCTATCTGCTGGCCATCGTGGTTGCGCCGCTGACCTTCGTCGCCATGTACCACGGCTCGCGCCGGTGGCTCGAGGGTCGCTACGGCGTGTCGGGCACCGCTCGACAACTCATCGTCGCGCTCGGCTTGGGTGTCCAGCTGCACTTCGTCGTGCAGGTGGTGCTCCTGTGGTACCGCCAACAAGCGACGATGACCCGCTACTTCGACGACCGCAACATGAGGTCGACCTCAGTCGTGGTGCTGGCTGCATCCACCGTTGGTGTGCTTCTCCATTCATGGCTCAAACACCGTCCGCGACGCGTCCATCGGCTGAGCTTCCTGTTCGAGGAGCTTCTGCCGGCGCTGCTGGGCTGTGCGTGCCTCGTCTCGCAACTGAGCTCGGCTGTCTTCACGGATGGCAACCTGCTCGCAGCGTCAAAGATCGTCGTCTATCACCTGCCGTTCACGCACGAAGAGTTCGCCGCCGTCTTGAATGGACGCTTTCCGCTGGTCGACTTCTTCCCGCAGTACCAGAACTTCTTGTCGCTGTTGATGGCGCCCTTCTTCGCTCACGGCGCCTTCACTGTGACGCGCTTCAGCGTCGGCATGGTGGTGCTCTCCGGCCTCGGGTTCCTCGCCGTATTCGCGACCTTGCGAATCTTCATCGGCAACGCATGGCTGGCCCTGTGCGGGTTCTTGCCGTTCGTCGCAGCGAGCTTGTTCGCCGGCGCGAGCCCAGGAGCTCAGCGAGAGCATGTCTACACTTACTACGCGGTGGGCCCCCTGCGTTATGTCGGCCCGTGGTTGCTGGTCGCCGGCACCGCGGCCATGTTGAAGCGGCCCTCACGTTCGCGACAAGCGGCCGTTGCCTTGGGCGCTGCTTTTTGTCTCTGGAACAATCTGGATTTTGGGCTGCCTGCTTGCGTCGCCTCGTGGGCGGCGGTCGTCATGAGCAATCCAGCTGTCGACTGGCGTCGGCCTAGCTGGCTCTTCAAGCACACGGCTCGCTTCGCGGGCGCGGCGCTGTTGATCGCTGCGTTGTACTCCATCGCCGCCATCTCGGTCACCGGCAGCTGGCCCCAGTGGTCCGCGCTGACGCGCTATGCACGCATCTTTGCCCTGGCGGGTTTCATGATGATGGAGATGCCGCCGAGCGGCCTGCACCTCGTCATCTACGCGACGTTCATGGCCGCGTTGTTTCGAGGCTACACGCTGCGCGAATCCGCCAGCGAGCCCCAGGACGGGCAGCAACGTCTGCGGGGCGCGCTGCTGGTGTGGAGCGGCGTGTTCGGAGCAGGGGCCTCGATGTACTACGTGGGTCGCTCTCATCCGGACGTGCTGTCGGCTCTCTTCTCGGCGTGGACGTTCTCGCTTTCGTTGTTGGCGCTCGATCTGGTGGCCGTGTGGCGCGAGCGCGTGACCACCCGCGCGAGCGTCGAAGACGCGGCTCAGCGCAGCCGAGTCAGCGCAAGCTTCCTGGTCGCACCTACCGGTGTCGTGCTCTGGCTGCTGTTGGCAATCGCGTCGTCGTGGGCAGACCCTCTGCTGCCGACCAACGAGCGCAAGCGCTTCGCCATCCACGACTCGCGCTTGCAGACGCTGCAAGCGGACCTCAGCCAGTACGTCCGCAAGCACACGACGCCCGGACAAGCCGTCTTCATCATCTACCCCTTCGGCTACACCTTGGCCCGTAGCGCGGGCGTCCAGAACTTCTATCCGTACGCGCACGGTGAATCGTTGGTCGTCCAGACCCAAGTCGACGAAGTCCTCGACATCTTGGACCGACACGGCGTGAGACAAGTCTTTGGCAGCATGCAACTCGAGCTCGAGTGGGCCTTGTATGCCCGAGGCTTTCGTCGGTCGCCCGAACTCGAGCTTCCAGCCGATCTGCACAACGTGATGCGCAGGCTGCTCAAGCTCCGTGACCCCTACTTTCATTCCTGGACTAAAACGGCAGCGGCGACGCCGCTCAATCGCAAAGCCGGCTAACCAGCCGGGCGAGCTCGGCCCGCCGAAACCAACGATGCAACCGCCGGCAGGACGCTGCGCCCCGTTGCGCGCGCCACCACACACGTTATCCTGTGGGTAACGCGGACGCGGCCGCTCGTTCGGAATGGTCTGAAACGCGGCATCCGTGTGGATGCGGGGGCTTCGGCTCCCCCACCTTGGAACGCCCCTCTACCTTCACGGGGCGCCGGCTGCGGCCGGGGGAGGATGCAGGACATGCACAGTACATATGGCCTCTCACGGAAGGGCACGACCGGGTAATCCTATACCGGCTGAGCAGCCTTCGGCTCTCGGCATGGGTAGAGACGCGTCCACCGAGCAGCCTTCGGCTCTCGGCGCTACGCTCTCTACGCCACGGCCACTCCACACGAGAGGCCTCGAGGTGATGCGCGCACCTGTGGCGTGACGCGTGTGACGCATCACCACGAAACGGCGAGCCACCCGATGCGGGGGCTCGCCGTTTCTCTTTGAGCCCTCTTCGAGCCGCGCCCGTCACGAAGCGCATTACGACCGTTGCCTACGTGTGGTACGCAAGTGCCGCTCGCGGGCGCTCTTCCATCCAAGCCGCGCGCAGCCGTATGCTGATAAGATGGCGAGTTGCGTCAGCGGGCGCCACTCGCGAAAGGCTTAGCGTGTCGACGCCTCCGACTTTCGACGAGATGGTCCGCCCCAAGCAGGAGCAGCTCACCATCGTGTGGCTGGTCCTGACGGCGTCCATCGGCGTGTATGCGATCATCGTGTCCGTCGCCACGAGCCAGTCGCTGCCTGGCGAAGTCTCGCAGCTGAAGTCGCTGGCGTTCTGCGTCCTTGGCTTGGCGCTCGCGGCTGGGTGCGTGCTGGTGCCGCGCAAGCTGTTGTCGAACCAAGACATCCACAAGCTCATGCGCGACGAGCCCGATCTGCGCACGCTGGCCACGCCGATAGGCGCGCGCGAGCCTGATCTCGAGAAGCTGCGCGACCTGTCAGCGCTGCACAAGATCGAGCAGCGCCTGATCGTGGTGCTGACTGCGTCTCGCACGCCGTACTTCGTGGGGCTCGCGTTCAGTGCAGCGCTCGCGCTCTTGGGCTTGGTGTTCGGCCTGAGTTCGCAGAACATGTTTGCGTCGTTGCCGCTGCTGGTGGGTGCGATGGCGCTCAACGGTTATCACTACCCGCGCTTGGAGAAGCTGTTCGAGCTCGCGCGCAGGTTGCAAAAAGACGAAGTGATGGACGGGCTCGACAAAGCGCTGAAGGTCATGGAGAAAGATCTCGGCACGCGCAAAGCCCCGCGGCTGCGCAAGCCTTCACACCCTCATGCGCCTGCACACGGACCTCTTCATCCTCACGCGCCTGCTCATGCGCCCGCTCACCCGCATCCGCACGATCATCCCAAGCCTGCAGCCACGCCTGCGACCACGGCCAAGCCCGCGCACAAGCCCTGAAGACACGCAGCGCGCGCTTGCCTAGTGGTCTGGCCGCGGGGTTTTGACGCGTTCTCGCTTGTCCCGAACGCGCATGGCTGCGTTGCTCCTCGTCACAATAGCGCTGGCTATTGCTCCTCGTCGCGCCTTGCCCTGC
>JADGRE010000120.1 GCA_017881185.1 Pseudomonadota bacterium
TTCGCGCACAAGCACTACGAAGACGCGATCAAGCTGTTCATGGAGGCGGACAAGCTGCAGCCGAGCCCCGCAATCGCCTACAACGTCGCGCGCGCCTACGAAGCCCTGCAAGAACCCGCGCTCGCACTGGACAGCTACCGCAGCTACCTGGCTCGTGCCGGGCATCCCAACGATGAGCAGCTCGTGCTGCGTCGAATCGCGTATCTATCCCGGCAGCTTGCGAGACGAGACTCGGAACGCGAAGCGCTTCCCGCCGCGTCCCCCGACGCGAGCGCCGATGTCGAGCCTGCGAGTCCGAGTGCGTCAGCAGAGCTACCGGTGCCGAGCGCACGCGCCAGTGTGCTCGACGCCGACAGCGAACCGCACGATTCCAACGGCGCCCTGCCTGCCAACCGGTTCGCTCGCGCCCCACCGTGGTCCGTGAAGCGCGGCCCGCCGCACGATCCGGACACGAACCCGAACAGGCGCGGTTCCGCGTTCACCACGGCCGGCGTAGTCACGCTTGCGGCGGGTGCCGCCGCGCTGGGCGGCGCGTTGGTATTCGAAGAGTTACGGCTGAGCGCACAGACCAGCGCGCGCGCACAGACCGAACAGATCAAGTACGCGGACGCCCTGCAAACCATGGAGTCCCGTCAAACGTTGGCGCGCGTGCTTGCGGCGACCGGCGGCGTGGTCGTGCTCGGCGGACTGACGCTGGTGATCATCGGCGCGAACGCTCGCACCGACAGCGACGCGCGCGGCTCGACCAAAGGCCCGATGACGCAGCTGGCCCTGAGCTTCGGCCTCGCGAGCTGCCGACTGACCGTACACGGAAGGTACTGACCGATGTCCCTGCACAGCGTCACTCGAATCGGTACCATGACGGTGCTCGCGCCGTTCTGCTTTTGGCTTCTAGCCTGTAGCAGTAGCCTGAGCATGCAACTCGCCGGCAAACGCTGTTCGAGCGTGGGCGAGTGCCTGCCAGGCTACCTGTGCACGAGCGAGCAGGTGTGCACCCGCGCGCCGGCGGCGACCCACGACGCAGGCGCCAGCGCCAATCCCGACGCGAGCACCACTGGCGGCGCAGGCGCGAGCATCGACACGACCGCAGCGGACGCACAGCCACCACTTCAATCGATCGATGCAGGCTCCACCGCGAGCCCGCTCGTGAGCGGCGGCTCGACCGACGCAGGCAACTCAACTCCACCCACGTTGACTTGCACCTCCGGCCTCGCAGCGTGCGACGGCCACTGCGTCGACCTCGGGTCGAACAGTCAGCACTGCGGCGGCTGCCGCAGCCCGTGCACGGCGATCACCGGAGCGGATCCGGTGTGCGTGAAGGGCGCGTGCAATTTCGTGTGCTCCGGACAGCTAGCGCGTTGCGGCTCGGCCTGCCTCGATCTGAACGCCGATGACACCAGCTGCGGCGCGTGCGGACACGCTTGCGCTGCGACGCCCAACGCCACCAACACTTGCCAAGGCGGCGCGTGCGTCGTGACCTGCGACGCAGACTTCACTTCTTGCAATGGGGCGTGCGTCGCTCTCGCGCGAGACGTGGCGAACTGTGGTGCGTGCGCACACGCCTGCGCAGTGGGCAAGGTGTGCGTCGCCGGCGCGTGCGTGAGCAACTGTCCGAGCACCACGACCGAATGCGGCGGCACCTGCGCCGATCTCGCGACCGACCGCAACAACTGCGGCGGGTGCGATCAGCCCTGTGTGCAGGTCGCGCATGGCCAGGGCGCCTGCAGCGGCGGCGTCTGCCACACGGTCTGTGACGTCGGGTCGTCCGCGTGCGCAGGCGCGTGTGTGGACACCACCACGGACGTGCTGAACTGCGGCAAATGCGGCAAGCAATGCGACGTACCTGCGTTCGGCCTACCCGTCTGTTCGCAGGGCGCTTGCTCCTTCGCCTGCCAGCCGGGTTTCGCAAAGTGCGGCAAGGCTTGCGTCGATCCGCACACCAACCCGCAGCACTGTGGTGGCTGCGACAACGTGTGCGGCCGCACCGATGCATGCTCCAACGGCAGCTGTGTCACGCTGTGCCCTGCCGGGACGACCGCCTGTTCTTCTGCCTGCGTCGATGTCAGCGCCAACGTCGTGGATTGCGGTGCATGCAACCAGCCTTGTGTGGTACCAGTCAACGGCGGCGCGGTCTGTTCGAAAGGCCAGTGCAGTATCGTCTGCGACCAAGGCTATTCGGCCTGCGCAAGTCAATGTCTGCGACTCGACAATGACCCCGCGCGCTGTGGCGCCTGCAACAACGTCTGCCCTACGCCTGCCCACGGCAGCGGGCTGTGCAGCAGCGGAAAGTGCGCGATCGCATGCAACGCCGGCTACACTGCCTGCAACGGGCTGTGCGTCGACCTCGCCTCCGACATCGCCAACTGCGGCAGCTGCACCACCCAGTGCCCCGCCATCGACACCTGCTCGCAAGGCGTGTGTAGCTTGAGTTGCGCAAGCGGTACGACCAACTGCCAAAATGCCTGCGTCCATACGAGCAGCGATCTGACCAACTGCGGCGGCTGCGGCATCGCGTGCGTACCGCCCGCAGGTGCAACGGCAACCTGCAATGCCGGAGCATGCGGATTCTCCTGCCCCGCGGGGCTCACGCCGTGCGGCCTCAAGTGCGTGGATCTGAGCGGCGACCTGCTCAACTGCGGACAGTGCGCCAAGGCGTGCGCGGTCCCGAGCGGTGGCAGCGCAACCTGCACCGCGGGGCAGTGCGCCATCACGTGCAGCACCGGTCTGTCGGCTTGCGGCGGCGCATGCGTCGACACCACGACCGACAAGAGCAATTGCGGCGGCTGTGCCGTGCAGTGCAAGACGACCGAGGCCTGTGCCAAAGGAGTGTGCGGGTGAGGGTCAGACCTGGAGCACGCCTGAAGCTCGATGGTGCGTTCAGCGTGCCGGCACGCCGGTCGCTGCGGCCGGACCCAACACCACGAGCAAGAGCTGCCCGGCGGGAACCCATTCTTGCAGGAAGCCCCGCAACGAATTTTGTCGCCAGCCAAGGGCCGGATCGAGCGTTGCGATGCGTTGGCTCGCAGCATGTATTGCGACCACGACCTCGTAGTGCGCAACCGCACCGTGCACCGTAGGCTTGGCCATACCCACGATCACGGGCCGCTGCTGCTGCAGCTCGTGCACCAAGTCCTGCAGCGTGCCCGCCACCACGAACGCGGAGAAGCCAAGCGCGCGCGCCTGGTCACGCAGCTCCGCGGCTGAGTAGCGCCGATCGCTGCCGGCGCTGACCGGCGGGGTGGTCGCGACGCCTGCGCGTCGTTGCCAGTAGCCGAGCACCATCGCGAGTGCCGTGGGCCCGCAGTCGTGCTCCGAGTGCTGACGCAAGAGCGGCACCTGCGAGACGGAAAGCCAACCGCGCTCTGACACCAGTGCGCCGGCCGTGAGCTCGCGGCCGGTCCCGGTGTACTGCGCGCAGGCACCTAGCCCCGTACAGAGCATCGCCAGCGCGCCAGCGCGCAGCGCTGCCTCCCGCACCCATCGCGTCATCCGCTCACCTGATCAGTAGAACGATTAGCAGCACGATCAGTAGCACGATCACCAGCGTGCTCACGCCGATCACGACCACGTCACCTCCGCGGAACTCTTGCTGCTTCTGCGACTGCAGCTCGCGCGTCGCGTAGCGTTGTGCATCGGAGCTTGCAGCGACAGGCTTCGTCACGGCGGCAGCGAGCCGGACGTCGTCCGGCGTTTGCACTGCGACGACGGCTGGCTGAGCCGTCAGCGCGTGATGCGACGATGCAGTGGCACCCTGCGACGCTGCCGCCTGCCGGGCGGCGGCCAGCCGCGGTACGTCAGCCGGCGTCGGCTTCAGGAAGCCCTCGAGCTCGGGATGGCCCAGTGGGCTCCGCTGATGCAGCTGCATGCCGCCGTAGGCCTCCCCGTAGGGACTGCCAGACGTGGTCACCGCCCGTGCCGCCAAGTCGAATCCGCCTGGTGGATGTCGAGCAGGAGGAGCTCCGGCAGCCGCGCTGCACGCGCTGATCATCGCTAGCACACCACCCAGCAACCATCTCGTGGAGTAAGTCATGGTCAAAATCCTCTGTTGTCGGACTGCATTGGCGCGGGCAACTCCCGACCATTGCCGCTGTCATTCACACGTTCAGCTGGCGCTGTGCGCTCGAACTGTCCGCAGTGTGACCGGCGCCCCCGGCGCGCTTGGTCACACTGCGGGCTTGGACTCCTGCGCTCAGGAGTGGGTCGCGTGGCTCGGCTGGGCCGGCGACTTGGGCTTGTCTGGCTGCGTGTGCTGGGCCGGCTGGCTCGCATCCGGCTTCGGCGCTTCGACTGCAGCAGGCGCGGGCTTCGGCTGCATCGGTTGGGGCTTCGGTTTGTTCTGATTCGGTTGATTCTGGTTCGACATAGGTCACCCATGCTGCCGGCACCCGCGAAGTTGCGTGTGCTCGGCAAGCAAGACGCCATTGCAAGACGAGGGCCAAGCCGAAGTTTCGGGAGAAACCGTCAGAGACCGTTGCGAACACCGAGGCACCCAGTGGGACAAAAACGCTACGGCACGCCAAGCCGTCCCATCACGACAAACGCGCACCGCCACGGGCCGCTTTGACTGCGCCGCACGTGATGGCACCGCCTGCGAGCCGACTCCATCGTGACGACGCTCAAGCAGCCGAGTGATGCCAGTAACGGCGGTTTACCTCATCGACGCACCGGGAGTAGTGTTACGCCATGACCCAGCAAGAGCTTCACGCCGCGGCACTGCTCGACAACATCGCGGTAAGAGCCATGACCGAGCGTGGTCTGGTGCCCGAGTTCTCCAAGGCAGCCATCGCCGAAAGCAATGCGCTCAACTCGGCCGCGTCCGATACCGATCCCAAGATCGTCGACCTTCGCGAGCTGCTTTGGGCTTCCATCGACAACGACGACTCGCGCGATCTCGATCAGCTCTCGGTGGCCCAAGCACAGCCAGACGGCAGCGTGAAGCTCTGGGTCGCCATCGCCGACGTGGATGCCGCCGTGAAACAGGCGAGCGCGATCGATGATCACGCGCGAACCAACACCACGTCCGTCTACACCGCCGCTCGCATCTTCCCGATGCTGCCCGAAAAGCTGTCCACCGATCTCACCTCGCTCGGTGAGAACCAAGAGCGCCTGGCGGTGGTGGTGGAGATGCTCGTGGCGGCCGATGGCAGCGTGACGCAATCGCGGCTGTATCGTGCGCACGTTCGTAATCACGCCAAGCTCGCATACAACAGCCTCGCCGCGTGGCTCGACGGGCAGGCACCGATACCCGCGCGCGTCACTGCCGTCCCAGGCCTGGACGAGCTGCTGCGCCTGCAGGACCGAGTGGCTCAGTCGATGAAAGCGTTGCGACATCGGCACGGCGCGTTGAGCCTGCAGACCATCGAAGCTCGGCCGGTGTTCGACGGCGACACGCTCACCGACCTGCGCGCAGAAGAAAGCAATCGCGCCAAGGGCTTGATCGAGGACTTCATGATCGCCGCCAACAGCGCCACGGTGAAGTACCTGGTCGAGCAGCGCTTCCCTTCCCTGCGACGCGTGCTGCGCTCACCCGAACGCTGGGATCGCATCGTCGCACTGGCGGCTGCGCTCGGAGAGCCACTGCCAAGCCAAGCCAGCGCACCAGCCCTCGAAGCGTTTCTCGCCAAACGACGGCAAGCCGATCCACTGCGTTTCGCCGACCTTTCGCTCTCTGTGATCAAGCTGCTCGGGCGTGGGGAATACGTGCTGGAGCTTCCTGAGCAAAGCGCCGAGGGACACTTCGGCCTCGCGGTCAGTGACTACACCCATTCCACGGCCCCCAACCGTCGCTTCCCGGACCTGATCACGCAGCGTCTCGTAAAGGCAGCGCTCGCCGGACAACCCGTGCCCTACGCGCTCGACCAGCTGCACGCACTGGCGCTGCACTGCTCGCAGCAAGAGGACGGCGCGACGAAGGTCGAGCGTCAGGTGCGCAAGTCTGCCGCCGCGTTGCTGCTGCGCTCACGCATCGGCGAGCTCTTCGACGCGATCGTGACCGGCGCCTCGGCCAAGGGCACCTGGGTGCGCATCGACAAGCCGGCAGCAGAGGGCCGCTTGATGCGCGGCTTCGAACAGCTCGACGTGGGCGACCGGCTGCACGTGCGCCTCGTGTCCACCGACGTCGAGCGCGGCTTCGTCGACTTTGCGCGCGCGCAAGACGCGCAACACGCGCAGCACCAATAAAGGCGCGTGAAGACCATGAAGCTCCCTGACCCAGCACCACAGCCACTCGCGTACGAGGATCCACGCTTCTTGGCCAGCGACGAAGCGCGGCCCCTGCGCATCTTGGCCGAGTACGTCGAGCCGTTCACGACACTCAGACGCGAGCACGTGCACGACACCATCGTGTTCTTCGGCTCGGCGCGCTTGAGCGAAGACGGCCCCCTAGGTCGCTACTACCATGAAGCGCGCGAGCTGGCGCACCAGCTGACCGCGTGGTCCAAAGGCTTGCCGTCGCATGCCCATCGCTACCTCGTCTGCACGGGCGGTGGCGGCGGCATCATGGAAGCCGCCAATCGAGGCGCTTCGGACGCGGGCGGCCGCACCATCGGCTTCAACATCGGCTTGCCGCACGAGCAACGCCCCAACCCGTACATCACGCGCGAGCTCAACTTCGAGTTCCACTACTTCTTCATGCGCAAGCTGTGGTTTGCACACCTGGCGCGTGCGCTGGTGGTCTTCCCAGGCGGATTCGGCACGCTCGACGAGCTGACCGAAATCCTGACGCTTGCACAAACCAATAAGCTCGAGCGGCGCATCCCGATCGTGCTCTACGGAACCAGCTACTGGAACGAAATCATCAACTTCGAGGCCCTGGTCCGGCACGGGGTGATTGCTCGCGAAGACTTGGCGCTCTTCCAGTGGGCCGACGATCCAGCCACCGCGCTGCAGCTCTTGCAGGCGACGCTCGACACCGAGTCGCAAGAGGCCGCTCCGGGCTTCGCGCATTCGCGTACAGCGCGCGAATCAAGGCGCTGACCCTCACTGAACAACGGCGCTTTGCACGGTGACAATGCGCTCGCCCGGTGCGACTGCGGACAATTGCTCAGTCGTTTGCCCACTTCGAGAGTCGGAAACGCTCCGACAGGGCGCTCATGCCCAATGCAGCTATGATCCTCCACCCGTGTTTCAACTCATTGTGGTAGGTCGGATGTCCAAAGCGCCGATCGGTGCTACTACCTGAACCGTGTCCAACGTTCTGACCGCGCGCAATGGCCGCCTGGATCTGGAAAAGAGATTCATGCTGTGGCTGTCAGTCCCGTTCGCGGTGGGCTGCGTGACGTACGCAGTGCTCAGCACCCAGCGCTCGAACCTCACGCTCGCGCTCCTGGTGGCATGCGGTCTCGGCGCAATCATGCTGGGCGCCGCGCACTACGGGCTGTTCAAGCCGATCCGAAAGCTGGCCGCCATGGCCAAGGCCGTGGGCGCCGGCGATTTCAGCAAGCGCTTGCGCCTCACTCGACGCGACGAGCTCGGGAGCCTGGCGTTGGAGATGGACACCATGTGTGACCAGCTCCAAGCGGCGCAGCTCGCCTCCGAAGCACACCTCGTTGCCCTCGATCAACTGCGGCACTCCGATCGCCTCGCCACGCTGGGGAAGCTGGCGTCGTCTGTGGCCCACGAGCTGGGCAACCCGCTGAACGTGATCGAGCTGCGCGCTCAACTCATCGCGTCGGGCGACGTGACCAGCCTGGCGCAGGCACAACAGAGCGCAGCCGTGATCATGGAGCAAACGCGTCGCATGACGCGCATCATCAGCGAGATCCTGTCGTTTGCGCGAGCGCAGCCCGCCAAGCTCACGCGCCTCGAGCTCGGCAGCGTGCTGCGCAAGGCCGTCGCGCTATCGGAACACATCGCGCGCAAGCGCCACACGAAGATCCACCTCGAGTTGCCCGAGACACCCGTGGAGATCGACGGCGACGCCGACAAGCTCCTGCAGCTCGTCGTGAACCTCGTGATGAACGGCGTCCAAGCCATGCCCAACGGCGGCACGCTGCAGATCAGCCTGTGCGACGAGCTGCAGGCCCCCATCGACGACCCGGAAGGCGCGCATCGGCCCTATCTGTGCATCGAGTTCACCGACCACGGCGTGGGCATTCCCACCGAGCTCATCTCCAAGATCTTCGATCCGTTCTTCTCGACCAAGACCGCTGACAGCGGCACGGGTCTCGGTCTCTCCGTCGCCCAAGGCATCGCGCGCGAGCACGAAGGCTGGATCTCGGCCACGAGCGAGCTCGGGCACGGCTCATCGTTCAAGGTTCATCTGCCGAAGCCCGGCCCGAAAGGCGGCGACGCTCATGCAACCAGCTAGATTGCTCTTCATCGACGACGACGTCGCCGTCTGCGACGTCATGCGCACCACGCTGACCCACCGTGGCTTCGAAGTGGTGTGCGTCAACTCCGGTGCAGCCGCACTTGCCGCACTCGAGCACGAAGAGTTCGACGCCGTGGTGACCGATCTCAACATGCCAGGCATGTCGGGCCTGGAGCTGTGCCAACGCGCGCACGCCAGCTGGCCCAATCTGCCCATCGTGCTCGTGACTGCGTTCGGCAGCATGGAGACGGCGGTCGCAGCGATTCGCGCGGGCGCCTACGACTTCATCGCCAAGCCGATTCAGACGCAGGAGCTGCTGCTGACGCTGACGCGCGCGCTCGAGCATCGCAAGCTCAAGGCCGAGAACCAGCAGCTGCGCGAGACCGTCGCCCGGTTCAAGCCACCCGCCGACATGATCGGCGACAGCGCCGCGATGCAAGAGCTCTATTCGATGCTAGCGCGCCTGGCGACGACCGATGCGACCGTGCTCATCACGGGGGAGAGTGGCACGGGCAAGGAGCTGGTCGCGCAAGCGGTGCACCGAAGTGGCCCCCACAGCGCGGGGCAGCTCGTGGCTTTCAACTGCGCCGCTGTTCCGGACACCATGCTGGAGAGCGAGCTGTTCGGACACGCGCGCGGCGCCTTCACGGACGCCAAGTCCAACCGTACCGGCCTGTTCCTGCAAGCCAACGGCGGCACGCTGTTTCTCGATGAAATCGGTGAGATGCCGCTGACCACTCAAGTGAAGCTGCTGCGTGCGCTGCAAGAGCGCAAGGTGCGACCGGTCGGCAGCGATCGGGAGGTGCCGTTCGATGCGCGCTTAATCTCCGCGACCAGCCGTGATCTGGAAACCGACGTCTCCGAGGGACGTTTTCGCGAGGATCTGTTCTACCGCATCAACGTGGTTCGCCTTCAGCTGCCGCCGCTGCGCGCCCGCGGCAAGGATGCGCTGCTCTTGGCCGAGCACTTCATCGCTCGCTTCGCGCAGCAGTTCAAGAAGCCGGTCGCCGGCCTACAGCCCGCAGCGGCTGAAAGACTGTTGACCTACACCTGGCCCGGCAACGTGCGTGAGCTGCAGAACTGCATGGAACGCGCGGTCGCGCTCAGCCAGGGCGAGCAGATCACCCTCGAAGACCTACCCGCGCACGTGCGCGAGTTCGAGGGCACCAAGTTCGTGCTCCCGCTCGAGAATCCGACGGAGCTCTTGAGCATGGACGAGGTCGAGAAGCGCTATATCCTGCAAGTGCTGCAGGCCGTGGGCGGCAGCAGGACGAACGCAGCGGCGGCGCTCGGCTTCGACCGACGCACGCTCTACCGCAAGCTCAAGAGCTACGGCGTCGAGTGAGCCTGGGACGTTCGCGCCGGGACATTTAGTCCCGTGCGCTGTCTGCGTTCCTTAGTAGCGCACCAACGCCTCGATCCCGCGCCTAATTCCCACGTTTTGCGGCGGCACGCTCCGTGCAAAGGAGCGTGCGCATGAAATGGGATCGCATCAAAGGCCCGTGGCGCCTAGTGGCGGCACAGGTCAGGTCGAAGAGGGGATAAACCAACTCGACGACCACGAAGGTCGCACGCGTCCAGCGACGGCACACGCCCATCGAACGAAACGGACGGGGCAACAGACGAGAAGGCAGACAAGAGCGCATGAAAACATTCATCTTCACAATCATCGCAACGTCGCTGTTTGCGTTTGGGTGCGCGGGTAACTATCCGGCGCCCACCCAGCAGATGGCCGACGTGCAATCCGCCAACCGCAGCGCCAACGAGCTGGGCGCGCAGAACAACCCGAAGGCGCAGCTGCACCTCAAGCTCGCAGAAGAGCAGTTGCAGAAAGCCAAAGTCGCCATGGAGCATGACGACAACAAGAGCGCGGAGCGCCTGCTCACGCGCGCCAAGGCCGACGCCGAGCTGGCCGTGGCACTCACACGCGAAGACAACGCCAAGGCCGAAGCCAGTAAGGCGGTCGACCAATCGAACGCTCAACGGGTGACCAATGAAGAGCTGGGAGCACATCGATGAAAACTTCAAATGTCTTGAACATGGGTTTGGTTCTCGCGCTGGGCGGCGCTGGCTGCGCAACAGCGGCGCCACCACCTGACTTGGTGACGGCTCGCACGGCGTACAGCCGCGCGCAACACGGTGCAGCCGCCAAGCTCGACCCGGCTGACCTCTACACTGCGCAGAAGGCCATCGAAGCGGCGGAGCAATCCTACGCGAAGAACGGCGACACCCGCGAAACCCGAGATTTGGCGTACGTCGCAGACCGGCGTGCACAGATCGCAGACTCTCGCGCCAACGCGGCCCAGCTGACCGAGAATCAACAGCAGACGCTGAGCGCGATGCACTCCGCTCAGACCGCGGAGGTGCGCAGCACCTCCGCACAGCTCGGCCAGGCCAATCAGAAGCTGGTGCTGCAGGGGCAGGCCATGCAGAACAAGGATCAGCAACTGGCGGCCGAACGCGCAGCGCGTGAAGCCGCGGAAAAGCGCGCCGCACAGGCGGCCGCCGACCTGGCGAAGTTCGCCTCGGTGAAGCAAGAAGCGCGCGGCATGGTGATCACGCTCTCGGGCGCCGTGCTCTTCACGTCGGCCAAGGCTGACCTCTTGCCGTCGGCGCAGGTCAAGTTGAACAGCGTCGCGGAGGCGCTCACGCAACAAGACCCGGACTCCAAGATCGTGGTCGAAGGGCACACGGATTCTCAAGGTGGCGAGAGCTACAACCAGGATCTGTCGCAGCGCCGGGCGAAAGCCGTGGGCGACTACCTCATCTCGCGCGGCATCGCAGCCGACCGCGTGACTTCACAAGGCTTCGGCTTCTCGCGCTCCATCGCCGACAACAAGTCGGCAGAGGGTCGCGCCAACAACCGACGCGTCGAGATCGTCGTTCAACCGAAGACTGCTGCCGCCAACTGAGCAGCACGACCCTGCATGAAATCGCGTTGGCCGCGCGCCGCTGCCAACGCGATTTCGTCGTGGTTGCCGCCTCTGCTCGCTCACACCGACCGCTCCCAGGATCCTGCCATGTCCGCTGCGACCGACCCTGCTTCCCACTCCAGCTGCCCCATCGTGGGTGTCGGTGCCTCTGCGGGCGGCCTCGAAACGTTCACCCAGCTGCTGCAGTGCTTGCCAGCGACTACCGGCTTGGCGTTCGTGCTGATACAGCACTTGGACCCCAACCACCCTAGCTTGCTCAGCGAAGCACTGGCGAAGGTAACGGCCATGCCCGTGCGGCAGGTCGAAAGCGGAGTGCAGGTCGAAGCCAATCACGTGTATGTAGTTCCGCCCAATGCCGACATCGCGTACCGCGACGGCCAATTGGTGCTCTCCGCACGGCGAACCGATGGCGCCAAACCGTACCTGCCGATCAACTTGTTTCTGCGCTCGCTGGCTGCGGCTCTCGGCAACCGCAGCATCGGAGTGATCCTCTCCGGCACGGGCTCCGACGGCACCGAGGGCCTGCGCGCGATCCACGAGGCAGACGGCATCACGTTCGCGCAAGATCCGCTCTCGGCGAAGTTCGACGGCATGCCTCACAGCGCCATCGAGGCCGGCGTCGTGGACCACTGCCTGGACATCCCGCAGCTCGCTGCCGAGCTCGCGCGGTTGAGCGCTCACGCCTACGAGCGACGGCCGGAGCCCACACCCGCGATCGCCGACGAGACTGCACGCGCCAGGATTCTCGCGCGTATGCGCGCGGTGGTCGGCATCGACTTCAGCGAATTCAAGCAACCCACCGTGCAGCGGCGTCTGGCGCGGCGCTTGGCGCTGCGCGGCGTGGCCAACCTGCCGGCGTACGCGGCGCTGCTCGAGACGAACGCGGACGAAGTTCGCTCGTTGTACGAAGACATGCTCATTCACGTGACGTCGTTCTTCCGAGATCCGGAGGTGTTCACGTCGCTGCGTGAGCACGCGTTCCCCGAGCTTCTCAAGAGCAAAGCCGATGGAGCAACCGTGCGCGTCTGGGTCGCCGGCTGTGCCACCGGTGAAGAGGTGTACTCGCTCGCCATCGCGTTACTGGAGTTCTTGGCGGGCGTCCCGGGCTCGCATCCCATCCAGATCTTCGGCTCGGACGTCAGTGAGCTGGCCATCCAGAAGGCCCGCTCCGGCGTGTACAGCGACAGCGCGATGCGCGACGTCAGCGACGAGCGGCGCAAGCGCTACTTCAGCCGGGTCGACGGCGCCTATCGCATCAACAGGAGCGTGCGCGATCTGTGCGTGTTCGTGCGTCACGATCTGGCTCGAGATCCGCCGTTCTCGAAGCTCGATCTGGTCAGCTGTCGCAACGTGCTCATCTACTTCGATCAGGCGCTGCAGAAGAAGGTCGTGCCGATCTTGCATTACTGTCTCAACCAGCCTGGCTTTCTCGTGCTGGGACACAGCGAGAACGTGTCTGGTTTCAGTCAGTTGTTCGTGCCGGCTGACAAAACGAACAAGATCTTCATGCGCTCCACGGCAGCGAGCAGTCTGCGCTTTGCGCCGCGCACGGAGCTAGTGCCTGCAGCGGGGCGCGTCCAGGGCCCTGCCTATGCTGGGTTTCCCCAGCCGAGTGCCACGCTGACCAAGCACCTCGATCGCTTGCTGCTCGCTCGCTACTGTCCGCCCGGCGTGTTGGTGAAAGAGAACCTGGATGTCCTCTTGTTCCGCGGGCAGACCGGCTCGTACTTGCAACCCGCACCTGGAGAGCCACAAAACAACCTGATCGGCATGGCACGTGGCGGCTTGATCTCTGCGCTGCGCGCGACGATCGCGCAGGCCAAGCAAGACATGACCGTGGTGACGAACGCCGGCGTCGAAGTGGACCAAACAGGTTCGACCAAGACCTGCGACGTGGTGGTGATGCCTTTCAGCGGCCTTCCGGAGAGCAAGGAACCGCTCTTCGTCGTGCTCTTCGAAGAACCCAAGTTGGGCACGCAGCTGCAACCCGCTACCAACGCAGCGCGCTTGGCGCCCGCAGACGCGGGCAGCACCGCGGACCTTCGGCGCATTGTTCGCCTCGAGCACGAGCTCGCGAGCACCCAAGAGTACCTGCACACGCTGGTCGAAGAGCACGGCCGAGCCAACGACGAGCTCGGAGCATCGAACGAAGAGTTGGTCTCCGGCAACGAAGAGTTGCAGAGCATGAACGAGGAGCTCGAGACCGCGAAAGAAGAGCTGCAGTCGATCAACGAAGAGCTGACGACTGTGAACGAGGAGCTGCATACCCGCAATCAAGAGGTCACGCGGGTGAACGGCGACCTGATGAACTTCTCACTCACCGTCGACATGCCGATCTTGAGTCTCGACATGAATCGACGCATTCGGCGTTTCACGCCGAATGCTCGCAACATCTTGAACGTGCTGCCCTCCGATGTCGGCCGTTCGATCGACGACATCAAGCTCAACATCGACGTGCCCGACCTGCATCAGCAGATCTCCCAGGTGATCGAGCAGGCCACCGTCAAGGAGTCAGAGGTGCAGGACCGGGACGGGCACTGGTATCGCATGCAGCTGCGTCCCTACGTGACCGCCGATCACGGCGTCGATGGCGTGATCTTGTCGCTGATGGACATCGACGCTCTCAAGCAGCTGGTGAAGCAGGCACAGGACGCGCGCGCCGAGGCCGAGCGCGCCAACATCGCCAAGGACGACTTCCTGGCGACGTTGTCGCACGAGCTACGCACCCCGCTGTCGAGCATGTTGTTGAACGCTCAGTTGCTCAAGGATGGACACGTGGTGGCTCCGGCCGATCTGCAGCGCGCGGGTGCTGCGCTCGAACGCGCGACACGCACGCAAGCACAGCTCGTCGACGATCTGCTGGATGTCTCGCGAATCGTCGCGGGCAAGCTCGTGCTGGAGTGTCAGCGGGTGGACCTTTGCGATGTCGTGCGCGTGGCACTCGACAGCGTCAGCCTGCTCAGCGAAGCCAGAGCGCTGGTCCTCACCCTGTCCCTCGAGCCGGGGCTCGGCGCGATCTGGGCTGATCCGCTGCGGGTGCAGCAGGTGGTCTCGAATCTGCTCACCAACGCGATCAAGTTCACGCCGCACGGCGGGCAGGTGAGCATCGCCGTGGACGCCGCAGAGGGCTTCGCACGCTTGCGTGTGACAGACACTGGCATCGGCATCCAGCCCGAGTTCTTGCCTCGGGTGTTTGCGCGTTTCTCCCAGAGTGACACTTCAATCACCCGTACCCACGGTGGCCTCGGCTTGGGCCTGGCGCTCGTCCGGCATCTGGTAGAGATGCACGGCGGCAGCGTGCTCGCACAGAGCGACGGAGCGGGCCGTGGCGCCACGTTCTCGGTCACGTTTCCGCTCGCGCGCGTGTCCGCGCGACCGGGGGCCGCACTGGGCTCGGTCGCTCCGCTTGGGCACGCGCTCGATCGCCCCGGCCACACACGACCGTACGCCGCGCTCGCGAATCTGCGTGTGCTCTTCGTGGATGATGATCTCAGAACCCGCGAAGCCGTCCTGGAAGTGCTGGAGCTCGCTGGCGCACGCGTGCAGCTGGCCGCCTCGGCCGCCGAAGGCAGGGCGGCCATCGAGAGCTTCAAGCCAGACGTGATCTTGTCGGATATCGCGATGCCCGGCGAAGACGGCTACACCTTCATGCGCAAGCTGCGGGCGCGTGAAGCCGGTCGCACGCCGATCCCGGCGCTCGCTCTGACGGCGTTGGCCGCCGAAGACGACCGTCGCCGCACACTGGCTGCGGGCTTTCAACTGCATCTGGCAAAACCCATCGACATCGACCGCTTGAGAGACGGTGTGCTCGAGCTGTCGAAGCTCGCGCGACCGACGGCTCCGCAGCCGCCGCCTGCGCCTGCGATCGACATCGCCTGAAACAAGGCGTGCTTTGCACGCAAGGAACTCACCGCGCACAGCCGGTGAACCTCGGCACGGCAGGCAACTACGTGATCCTTGCCAAGAGCGGCATCTCCGTGGTGCCCACCTCGAAGATCACGGGAGACATCGCCGTCAGCCCGGCAGCTGCCACGTACATCACAGGCTTCTCGCTGATCGCGGACTCCACCAAAGCGTTCGCGACCTGCCCGCAAGTGACTGGAAAGGAAGCTGTCGAAGCGGAGCCACCCGAGCCTGCCACGTAGAGTCTATAACTTCCATTTGTTGTAGGTACTTTGATCGTCGTGTCGGTCCCGCCAGCCTTTGTCATCGTCGGCCCCTCGGCAAAGGCAGCGGTCCCGCTGGGCGCAAACCATACAGACTTGGCCGCGTCGCCCGTTGATTTGATGGTTAGGGTAGTGAGCCATGGCACCCCTTCGGGTGTCACGAAGCGCGTTGGCTCATCCGGCTTTCAGGTGGGTGGCCTTCTCCGGGGGTTCTACAGGGCGTTCATCCACTTCCAAACATCCGCCGGGACCCAGCTACACGGGCACGAGGCGGAGCAGGTCTTGGGAGCAGTCCCGCACGTGTTGTACAGGTCAGGGGTCCCATCGACGATTGCGTTACCGTGGCCCGACTGGTGCACGCACCAACGCAGGGGATGTCCTGCCGAACAACCGGCGTAATCCGTGCAGACGTGTCCGCCGGGGTTCAAATAGGGTGGGCCCATGGGTGGCTGGGGCGGCTCCTGCGCGGCTACGGTACAGCCGTTGTTCGTGACGAATCTGTCGCGGATCGGTGTTGCCAGGTTCATGGGGCATCGGGTGTCTTCAAGGCCGACCATCTGCCATAGGGCGATTGGGTCGTTGCCCCCGTCACATCCGCTTATCTGCGCTCCTTCGTAGATCGCGGCCCCACGAAAGGCGTAGGGGTGGTCAGCTGTTACCTTCGCGCGGGCACATGCAATTTCGTAGCTCATTCCAGCGCCGAAGCTAAATCCTTGGGTGAAGATGTGCGTCATGTCGACACAGTAATTGTCCGTGATCAGCTTGACCATGTCGTCGACGAATTTCAGATCCTTTCCGCCAGAATTCGACCAGCCGCCGCCTTGCCCCGTGGGCGCTACGAAGATGGCGCCGTTGTTCGACAGCTTCTGAAAGCCGTAGTAGGCCATCTCGTACCCATTGCTTCCGCCGTTGTCGATTCCGGACCCGTTGCCGCCAAGCGGGTGGAACGTGAAGGACAGCCAGTAGGGCTGGTCCTTTTTGTAGTTGTCGGGAAGTCGCATCGCGAAGTCTCGGCTTTCGCCGCTGCTCTGAATCGTGACGTAGCCGCCTTCGCCGTGGCCTTGGGTGTTTCCCGATCCCGCAGCGGCATTGGGGTCCTGGCCCGGGACAGGCATGAAAGTGATCATCGAGGTCGTCTTGCCGCAACCGGGGCTGGGCACCGCGCCTTTGCTGATGCCCGAGTCGGAGCCTGCGTCTGTCGATCCAGCCGTAGACCCAGCACTGCCCGAGTCGCCAGTGGCAGATACGCCACCGCTGCCCGAGCCAGCAGTGGCGGATGCGCCGCCGCTACCCGAGCCACCAGTGGCGGATGCGCCGCCGCTACCCGAGCCACCAGTGGCGGATGCGCCGCCGCTGCCCAGGCCGGCGCCACCAGACTTGCCGCCACATGCAGCCACTCCGACGGCGAGACACAGCCAAAGTCGAGCGCGCCACCCACGAATGAATCTTCGATTGTTGTTCATTTTTTGTGAATCCTCGGGCGCGCCCGGCTCGGAATCGTCGAGCTGATGGGCGCCGTCGCAAACTGTCACATTGATAGACACTTCACCCAACCGAATCGGTTCAGCAATCGTAGGAGTGTCAGGCCGTCAGTGCCAACACGTTATTCAATACGTGCGCGTCAATTTCGCCGGAGGCCAGCAGTGAACCGCGAAAGCGCGCTTCACTGTGTTTTCAGATCGGCGTAGGCAGCCTCGAGCCCCGCGGCGTTGGCAATGGCCTGGGCGTCCGCCGGTAGTGTCCCGTCGTTGAGCGTGATGTTTCCGGTCACCACGTCATTGCGGTCACCGTTGGCGATGTTCGAGCCGCCACTCAACCAGTTGTTGGTGACCGTGAGGTCGCCGGTGTAGTTGCGCCCTCCGTTGACGTTTTGCGTCCCCCAAGCCCCGAATGATTGGAACACGTTCTTGCTGAGCGTCAAATAGCGGGATCCTTCGTCTTCGTAGCTAGCAAAGTAGCCGCCTTGCGAGGTGCCACCGCCTTGGAAGTAGTTCTCCGAGACCACCGTTCCGGGATTAGCCGACAAGTTGTAGTGGTATCCCGCGTCGTTCATCTGCTGGACGACGTCCTTTATCAAGTTGGCCGTAATCTTGTTGTTCTTGGCCGTGGTGGGAGTCGTGTACTTGGGCTGGTAATCGTAGAGCTTCCGATCTTCGTACTCCGGGCTGCCGCCGGCGTCGTTCGCGCCCCAGCCGTAGCCGCTGCAAATTCCGGAGTAGGGAAGATCGTGAAGCTCGTTGTGCGATACCGTGACGTTGGTGGTGTAAGTGAA
>JADGRE010000019.1 GCA_017881185.1 Pseudomonadota bacterium
CCGCGGCTTACGTCCTCGCTTCCTCGGTCACCGTACGTGAGTACGGCTCCCTCGGGCGCTGCGGGCGCGCTCGCGGCTGAACCCCAATTCGCGCCGCTCGCGTTGGCGAGTGTCACTCCCGCAAGAGCACGTTGCAGTAGTAGCGGACTTTCTCCAGCAGCTTGCCGTGTGGGCGCTGGTGGATGTTCTTTTTGAGCGCGAGCAGGATTCTGCGCTGCAACAGATAGTTGTTGCTCTTGGGTTCCGGCCGCTTCGGCAGGTCGTTCGCAGCACCTGCGCGATCCAGCGGAGCGAAGAGCTCGCTCTTCTCGAAGCCCCAGAGCCGCAGATCCTCGGTATCCAACTTGTCGGCGATCTCGGTCGCCAGCGCGAGCTTGTTCTCGTCGTCGGCCAGCTCGCTTACCCACTTGTCGATCGAGCTGTCGACCGGTCGCGTTTGCTCGCCCACTCCGATCGGGTCGCCCGACCCCGCGACGACTTCCTCGAAGTGCTCCCCGTACTCGAGCGCCCCAGGTTCGTTCGCCAGTCCGAGAAACGCGAAGATGCGTTCCAGCTGCAGTGCAGGGTTACGCACGAGCTCTTCGTAGCCCACCTGCAGCATGCGTTGGGGCGGGTTGCGCAGCATGCGAGCGATGGACGCCACGTAGCGGTTGGCGACTGGGTTGAACGCGTTGGCCTCGTGCCAGTCGCCATGAAAGAAGCTGTTGGCGTACGAGCTCATCACGGCCAACGGATGGCGCGTGAGCACGATGTAGTGCGCCTGCGGGTAGAGCTTGGTGAGAAACGGCAACACCAGCGCGTAGCCAGGTGTCTTGTCCAGGAAGTAGCGCTTGCCGCTGGGTGCAAGCATGCGCCCGTACATGGTGTCGCTGTACGCACGCAGCGCCTCGAGGTAGTCGGCTTCCTTGTTCGGCAGCCCGTCCACGAAGAGCTTGAGTGCCTCGGCGGCGTTGATGTGATCGTACGGTGCGCGATCCACGAGATCGTGGAGCCCGAGATACGCGAGCGGCGTGATCAAGTGCGGCTCGGGATAGGTGAAGATCTGCGTGTGCGACCCCAGCATGCGCTGCAGCAGTGTGGAACCCGCGCGCGGCGGCGAGATGACGAAGACGAGGCGGTTTTGCATGCCAGAGCTCCTGCCCGTTACTTGCGCTGGCGCCCAGCTCGCGACTGCGTGTTACGCAAGCGCGCGATCAGGACCTGATGTTCGCTGTGCTCGGTGAGCGGGCTCCGATCGAAGTCGCCGAAGCTGTGTTCTATCGTGAACCCGTTGTAGTGCAGGAGCGCGGCAAGCTCTTCGGGAAAGTAGAAGCGCAGGCACAACGGGGTGGTGTGGTCCAGCTCGGGGCGATCGAGGCGCTGGAACATCATGCGAACGGTCTGCACTTGGCTGCGCGCGTCGTAGTCGAAGGTTTCGCCGTAGGCGTAACGCTTGCCATCGGTGGGATCGAAGATGGGGCGGCAGCGGTATACGCGTTCGGGGTCTCGGCGCAGGGTGCCCAGATCGGGCATCATGACGTCCATCACGAAACGGCCCGAAGGCGCCAGGTGTGCCCGTACGGTCGCCAACGCCTGCTCGATGTCGCTGCGCGAGAACAAGTGCATGAACAGGTTGAACGGCGCGATCACCAGATCGAAGCGCCGTCGCAAGCGGATCGTGCGCATGTCGCCCGCGCGCATCTGCACCCGCGTGCGTGCTGCTGCAGGCAAGCGTTCGATGCGCTCGGCGGCGCGCTCCAGCATCGCGCGCGATTGGTCGACTCCGACCACTTCCACTCCGGCACGGGCCAACGCCAGCGTGATGCGTCCTGTGCCCGCACCGAGCTCGAGCACGCTGCCGCCGCGCTTGGCGGCGAGCGCGCTGTAGAAAGCGACGTCGGCCTTGTGTGCCCGGTACGCATGGTCGTAGTAGCGCGGACGCTCGTAGAGCGCGCGCGTGCCACGCTCCAGGCTCGCCTCGCGTGGTGTCTTCTTGCGTGGCGTGGTCATGGCAGCTCGGGGATCGGCCCTCTGGGCCAGCTGAGATTCTCCACCAGGAAGCGATTGCCGCGCCGCCCGACCAAGATCGCCACGGTCGAGCCCTGCGTTGGGGTCGGCCGCTGGCGGGTGAGAGTGCCGACGAGGCGCAGTCTGCCTTCCGAGAGAAAGTAGCTCTCTTCGATCAAGAAGGTGGTGTCGTCGTTGGGGTGGGGTCGTGCCTCTTGCGCGTGTTTGTGCGCGCGAGCGCGCATGCGCCCTTGCAGCGGTTCGGTGGCCAACCCGGCCGCGCGTTCGAAATCATGCGCGTCGAATGCGAGAATGAAGGCCTCGGCAACGCGCTCCGGACTCTGGGTCAGGCTGCGTTCGCGCAGCGCGGCTTCGCTCGGCGCCCGCGTCCCAAGCAATGCCGCGCTCAGTGCGCAAGCTGCCAAGCCTGTCGACACGATGGCTTGCATCACCGGCCGTGGCCAGCGCCCGCCTGCGCTCAGCGCGATCATCTCAGCGTCGCTCCAGCACGGTGCGCGCGATCTCTGCGAAACCCACGCCACGGTCCGCGTCGCTCACGTACACCGGCGTGACCGGCAAGCGTGCGAGATGTGCCGCGACGTTGGCCACACCAGCGGTCACCGAGAAATACGCGAACGCAGCCGCATCGTTGCCGCTGTCACCGACGAACAACCAGTGCTCGCGGTCGGCGTCCATGTCCGCCCCGAGTGCGGCGCGGCACGCATGCGCCACGCCCAGCGCTTTGTCGTAGCCACCCAGCATCGCGTGCGCGTGCACGCTGGACACCACGGTCCGCGCACCCTGCGCCTGCATGATGGCCAAGAGCTTGTCGATCTGCTGCGGGCTCACGCGCACGCGCTCGCCGATGTCGAACGCGACATCGCAGCGCCGTGCCCAGCTGTCGTCGGTCAAGCGCGCCCATGGGGCTTGCTCGTGCACTGCGGCGACCACCTTCTCGAGCACTTCACGCTCCGCTCGTCGCGCCGCCTCGTCCTCGAAGAACCCCGTCTGCAGCCCTTGGCCCGCGACGCGCACGTAGCCCGCGCCGTTCTCTCCCACGGCCAGGTCCACCGGCCATTGCCGCGCGATCAGCTCTGCAAAACCGAGCGGCCGGCCAGTCACGGCGATGAGCTCGAGCCCGGCACGGCGCAGGTTCCACAGTGCCGTATACGCCTCGGCCTCCAGCCGCCCGTCACGCGTCAGCGTGTCATCGACGTCGAACACCACGCCGCGCAGCGCACGACAGGTTGGCGGGTCGATCTCTCGGATGGGACGCATGGTTCGGGCGCAGTATCCGCCACGTCCGGCTTGCCGTCACCCCCGGGCGCACGTACGCTCGCCGCGATCCTTCGGTCTGTGTGACGCGCCATGTGCAGCAATATCGGCCTACCAGAGCTTCTCGTCATCCTCATGCTGCTCGTGCTGGTCTTCGGCGCGTCGCGCCTGCCTCAGTTGGGCGAAACCCTGGGCAAGACGGTCCGCCGCTTCAAGCGCAGCGTGGCGCAGAACGAAGGCATCGAGATCACCAAGCTCCCGTCGCGCCCTGCGAAGGGCGGCCAATCCGACGTGAGCGACGCAGAGCTCGCGTCCCATGACCACGATCGTGACCACGAACATGACGACTGATCAGTGAACCGCACCTTGCTCCGCCCGTCGTTGGCAGGCGTCGTGCAGCTCACTCGGCAAGTCGCCCGCCTCCAGCACGCGGCGCAGATCCTGATCGTGCAGTAGTGGCGCCAGCTGCAACGCCACGTCGAGCGGCGTGTACGGGTTCAAGATCAACGCCACCCGAATCGCGTAGCGCACGATCCAGCGGTCGCAGCGGAAGACCTCGCGCAGCGCATCGCTCGACACCGGCCGACGCGCGCACAGCCGCAGCACGTCGTTCTCGGTCACGCGCGGGTTCAGAAGCAGGATGCGGATCACGTCCGGATGCGGGTCCCGGATCACGCGCGCGATCAGCTCGCGGTCGCGTCGCCGTGCCAGCGACTTGCGTTCGCCGAGCGTCACGGGTCGGCCCATTCCGAAGTCGGGCACCTGCACGTCTTCTTCGCCGGGCGCGTGTTGGCGCAGACTGCGCGCGAGCGCGTGCTGGAAGCGCACGTCGAGCAGCGTGGACACGGTTTCGCGCAACGCTGCACACAGCTCGTCCGCCAAGGCCAAGCACAGCGCCGTGTGCAGGCTCTCGTATCGCGGACTGCGCGCCTCGGCTTGCGCCCGCGTGACGATGAGCAGGTCTGCGACCTCCGCCGCGCGCATGCTGAGCACGGTGTGCCGCAGGTACGCGGCGCGCATCGCCGGGTCGACGATGGTCTGGATCCGCTTGGCCAGCAGCTCGGTCTGGGCCTCCGCCGAGAGCATGGCTAATCCTGCCCCGGGCTGGCGCGGATGACTAGTATCGGAGGTGATAAGCTCCGTGGTCGTCAGAGATTGAGGCAGCGTGAAATACCCGGGCGCGCCCCACGGTTGAGCTACATAAGAGGACCTGCATGGCCTGGTTTCGCCCCACCAAGAGCAAACAGCAACGCGAGTTCGAAGCCGACGCGCTTCAATACCTCGACACGCTCTACGCCCACGCCTTGCGCCTGACCCGCTCCCCGGCCGACGCCGAGGATCTCGTTCAGGACACCTTTGTGAAGGCGCTGCGTTTCTACGAGCGCTTCGAGCGCGGCTCGAACCTCAAGGCGTGGCTGTTGCGCATCCAGTTCAACGCATTCGTGAACAAGTATCGCCGGCACGTGAAGGAGCACGCCATCACGGAATCCATGGTGCACGAGCCCGCCGGCGAGGCCACCGTCGGGCGTGGCGCGCTGCGTGCTCTGATGGATCCGCAAGAGGTCGCGCTGCGGCCGGTGGTGGCCGGCGAGCTCCAAGCCGCGCTGGCCGAGCTGCCCGAAGACCACCGCACCGTGGTCATCCTCGCCGACGTCGAAGAGCTCAGTTACAAGGAGATCGCCGAGGTCGTGGGTTGTCCGATCGGCACGGTGATGTCGCGCTTGCATCGCGCCCGGCGCGCGCTGCAGACCCGTCTGGTGGAGCAGGGCGAGAGCTTGGGTCTGCATGCCCACGCCGCACCGGCAGCCTCCGACAAGGCTGCTGCCGAGACACCTGTTTCGCTCGCGAGCTATCGCCGCGAGCAGCGCGAAAGGAGTCGCGGCTGATGGACTGCCGTTTGGTCGAGAAGCACTTGTGCGCTTACGTCGACGCCGAGCTCGAGCCGAGCGCGGCGCTCGAAATCGAGCAACATCTGGCGAGCTGCAGCGCGTGTGCAGACGACAACACGTTTCTGCGCGCGCTCAAGGGTGAGCTGCACGAGCAACTCGCGGCGCCCGCGCCGGCCCCTGGCCACCTGCGCTTGCGCGTGAGCGAGGCGTTGGCCCAGGTGCATGTCATCGAGGAAGACGAACGCCAGCCGAGCCACCTGTGGATGACCGTCGCTGCCATGGCCGCCTCGGTGTTGCTGGTGCTCGGCTCGGTGCTCGGCACCGACGCCGGTCGCGTGGAGACCGCCGCGCTCGCGCCGGCGCTCGACATGGTGCGCGACGTGGTCGACCGTCACAAAGACGAGCTGCCGACCGAGATCAACACGCAGCTGCCCGAGCAGGCGACCAGCTGGTTCCGCGACAAGATCGGTTTCCAGGTGCGTTCGGTGGACTTCAACGAGCCCAGCGTGCACTTCCTCGGAGCGCGCGTTTCACAGATCGGCAACCATCAAGCGGCCAAGCTCTACTACAGCGTTGGTGACAGCCGTCTCACGCTGGTGATGTTCAAGCCCAACGCCAGTCTCGCGCAGGCGCTCAGCTCCGACGCCGGCCTCACGCGCCTTGGCGCGCACCACGCGCTCGTCGGCGGCCACAACGTCACCTACCAGACCCTACAGGGCTACACGGTCCCCATCGTGCAACAGAACGGTATCGTCTACGCGTTCGCCGGTGATTTGGATCAAAAGAGCCTGCTGCGCCTGGTCGCGAACGCTCGGATCCCCTACTGAGGCGCGTCCGGCACGGCTCCAAAGAGTCGTCGCCGTTGACACGGCAGAAGCCGCGCCACTATCCTTGCAATTCCGTGATGTTGGCCACGTGTCGCGTGTTCCGACACCCAGAGGAGCGGGATGAGCCAGCGCATACTTTTTTTCGAGAGCGACGCGAGCTTCGCCGGTGAAGTCAAGACGAGCTTCGAGCGCTTAGGTGCGAACGTAGACGTCGCGAGCGACGGCCCTTCGGGGCTGGAGATCGCCGCCAGCAAGAAGCCCGATCTGATTCTGCTCACGATCGAGCTGCCCGGCATGAACGGCTTCTTGGTCTGCAAGAAGATCAAGAAGACGGCGGAGCTGGAGAACGTGCCGCTGGTGATCTTGTCGAGCGAGGTCGACGAAGAGACCTTCGAGCAGCACAAGAAGCTGCGCACGCGCGCCGACGAGTACCTGCGCAAGCCGATCGCATTCGCGGAGCTGCTGGAACGTGTGAAGCGTTTCGTACCCGTGACCAACGGCGCCAGCGCTGAGGCCGCCGTGGAAGAAGAGACCATCGAGATCGAAGAAGAGGTTGCAGTTGACGACGACGTGATCGTCATCGCCGACGAGCCAGAGGCCGAGCCCGAAGCTGTGGCTGCTGCACGGGCTGCCGCAGCTCCAGCACCGGCAGTGAGCGCCGCCGTCGAGCAGTTCGCCGACGAGGCGCTCGACTCGCTGGTGATGGGTGACGACGCGCCCGCGCCCAAGCTGGCGCATGCGCCCGCGCGCATGTCGATGCCAGCCGTGCCGCCGACTGTGTCGACCACCTCGACACGGGAGACCACCTCGGCTGGCACGCGCATGAGTGGCGCTCCGAACGAGTCCGGTGCTGCGCATGCCGCCGAGATCGAACGGCTCAAGCGTGAGCTGGCCGCGGCCAGCGACAAGGTGCAGGCCGCGGACAAGCGTGCAACCACAGCCGAGCAGCGTGCGTCTGGCGCCGAGAAGGCGCTCGATGCTGCGAAGAAGACGGGCGGCGTCTCCAGCCGCGAGTTGCTCGACTTGCGCGAGCAGCTCAACCGCAAGGATCGCGAGCTACTCGACCTGCGCGACCAGGTGACGGCGCGCGACAAGCAGTTGATCGAGTCGAGCGACAAGAGCCTGGCGTTCGAGCGCGAGATCCAAGACGCGCGCGACAGTAACGCTGAGCTGGAGCGCGAGCTGGAGAAGAAGAGCGAAGTCGTCACTGCGCTCACCGCGGACAAAGAGAGTTCGAAGAAGCGTCTCGACGACCTGAAAGCGCGCATGGAGCGCGGCGAAGCCAAGGTGAAGGAGCTCGGCGTCGAGCTCGATGGCATCAAGGCCCAGCACGAGCTCGATCTGGAAGAGGCGCGCAGCAGCCACGCCGACGCCACGGCCAAGGCACTCGCCCAACACGCCGCCGCGACCGAGAAGCTCAAGGAAGAGCACCGGCAAGCGCTGGCCGCGCAGGCGCGCGCGCACGGCGACGAGCTGGCAGAGCTGCGTGAAGAGCATGCGGTCGCACAGAAGTCTGCGGCCGAGCGAGCCGACCAACAGAAGCGCAGCGAGCTGGCCGAGCTGCGCGCGCAGCTGCGTGCCGAGCACGAAGCCAAGCTCGCCGACCAGTCGGGCGCGCACAAGAGCGAGCTGACGGCGGCCCTGGCCGCGCACGAGAACGAGCTGCGCACCACCCGCGACCAACTCACGCAGAAACACAGCAGCGAGCTGGTCGAGCTGAGCGACCGGCACAGGCAAGACATGGCGCGCGTGGGCAAGGCGCTGTCCGAATCCGAGTCGCGCTACGCGCTGCTCGAAGAGCGTCACGAAGAGACCGAGACCGCGCGCAACAACGCCGAGCAGCAACTGCGCAGTGTCACCAGCGACCGCGACGAAAAGGCCAAGCGCGTCACCGATCTCAGCTCCGAGCTCGAGCGGGCCAAGGCCAAGCTCAAGAACGACGAAGAGATTCTCGAGCGCGTGCGCAAGGCCATGGGTATCGGCCTCGGCTTGCTCGAAGAGCAGAAGCAGACCCGCCTGCCGGATTGAGGCGCGCGCGGCCCGGCGCCCACGCGCCTCTACTCGACGCGCTTTGGCCTGCCTGCTACACCAGGCGCTCATGGGTCAGGAACTGTCGCCATCGCCGCGCGCGCTCATCGTCGAGCTTTGCCGGCACTTCTACGCACAGGGCTGGGTCTCCGGCACGGGCGGCGGCATCAGCATCCGCCAAGATGGCCGCGTGTACATGGCGCCGAGCGGGGTGCAGAAAGAGCGCATCGCCGAAGCGGACCTGTACGTGCTCGATGAAGCCGGCGCGGTGCTCGAAACGCCGAGCACTGCAGGTCTCGCGCCCAGCGCGTGCTCGCCGCTCTTCTTCAACGCCTTTCGCCTGCGCGATGCTGGCGCGGTCATCCACAGCCACGCCATGGAAGCCATGCTGGCCACGCTGCTGTTCCGCGACAGCTTCGAGTGCACGCAGCTCGAGATGATCAAGGGCATCGCCGGTCACGGTTACCACGACCGCTTGATCGTGCCGATCATCGAGAACACCGCGCATGAGTGCGATCTCGCCGACAGCATGGCCGAGGCCATCAAGGCGCATCCTCGTTCGCACGCGGTGCTGGTGCGACGTCACGGCGTGTACATCTGGGGCAAGGACTGGGTGCAGGCCAAGACCCACGCCGAGTGTTACCACTACCTGTTCGACGCCGCCGTGCGCATGCACCAGCTCGGGATGCACGCAGCGGAAGCCGACAAGCCGTCGCTCGAAGCGGTTGGCGGCACACGCCGTTGAACGCGATGAAGCGCAACGCACGACGCAGGAGGCAATGATGAAAGCGCATTGGTTGGAAGGCGAGGGCGGAGCCATCGACCCACAGACGCTGATCGACAACGATGTGTTGTATCAGCAGATCGACACCCACCCCGCGCGCTACCGCACCCCGGTGGACGAGCTGAAGACCACCCGCGGCTACGTCCAGGAAGACATCGTCGAGCTCAATCCGCAGACGCCGGACCTCGACGCCATCTGCGCCAAGTTCATCGGCGAGCATTTTCACGACGACGACGAAGTGCGCTTCGTGCTCGAGGGTGAAGGCATCTTCGACATCCGCTCGCGCGACGACCGCTACATGCGCGTGCAAGTGAAGAAGGGCGATCTCATCGTGGTTCCGGCCAAGCGCCACCACCGCTTCATGCTCACGGAAACCAAGAGTATCCGCTGCGTGCGCCTGTTCAAGGACCAGAGCGGCTGGGTCCCTCACTACCGCGGCTGAGCTGCAGCAGCTGTCACATGCAACGCAGCGCCGAGCTGGACGCGGCCCTCGAGACCGCGAGCGACGAATACAAGCTGCCGGTGTACTACCGCGACTGCGTGCGCCCGCTGCTCAACATGCCGCGCACGCAGTGGCCGCGTTGCTGTGGACGAGGCTGCGAGCCCTGCATGGACACGCTGGTGGGCGTGGCCAGCCGGGTGTGTGAGTTGCTGGGCGCTGAGCCGGAGTGAGTGGCACTCAGCCTACGGGCACACGGCGCAGCCAAGCGAGACGGCTTCGGCGGCGCAGGTTGCGTCCCAGTAGCCAGAAGACTTGGAATCACGGCCGCAGCAGAACGGATCGGCCTTGGTGTCGTGCGAGCACACGCACTCCCTGACGAAATCGATGCTGCAGCCCACGCGGTTTGTCCCACCCGCGCCCAGTCCCGTGCCATCCGTGCAGCAGTCGCCGCCGCTGCACTCGGGGTCAGGCTTGCCGTCGGCGAAGGTGCACCCGCACTCGCAATACTTGTCGGTCTTGTAGCTGTCTGGGCACGCGGCGGGTTGACCGTTCGAATCGCATTCCGGCCACGTGTTCCAGAGCGAGTTGGGGTCCCAGGTGCTATTGCCGATGCACATTGCCTTCGTGCAAGCACTGGTGCAATCGGCGCTGTCGTCGAAGTTGCACCCGCAGTCGCAGCTGCCATCGTGTTGAAAGCCGATATCGCAGAGGTGCTCATTGCCGCACCAGAAGAAGTCGCAGCTCGGGTTGAGCGAGCTGGTCCCGGGCGGATCGGTGCACGTGCCGTTCGTGCAGACTGCGCTCGTGCCGATGCGGCACTTCGATTCGCACGGTGATCCGTCGTTGGTGGGCGTGCCGTTAGTGCATGCGCCTTTGCTGTCGCAGGTCTCGCCCGTCGTGCACTCGTTGTCGTCGTCACAGGCTGCATTCACGTGGTCGGGGGTGCCACCCTTGCAGCTACCCTTGGCGTCGCACTGCGTGTTCTTCGTGCAAGTGTTGAAGTCGTCGCACGGAGCGCCCACGGCGGCTTGCGACGTGTTGCCGCACCAACCGTTGTCTTGGCAGGTCTCTCCGGTGGTGCAGTCGTTGCCGTCGTCACACGCGACGCCGGTGGACCCCTGCACAGCCAGGCAGTCGCCCGTGCTCGGGTTGCACTGGCCCATCTTGCAACCCTCGGTCACCGACGAGCAATCCTTCAAGCTACCGACACAGCTGCCGGCTACGCAGGCGTCACCGTCGGTGCACGGGTCGGAGTCGTTGCAGCTGGTGGTGTCGGCCATCGGCTGGGCCTCGCAGGTGCCCGTGCTTGGCTTGCAGACGCCCTTGTTGCACGCGTCGTCTAACGAGCTGCAGTCCTTGGTGGCGCTGCCCTTGCAGACGCCCGCGCTACAGACTGGCGAGGTTTCGCAGGCATTGCTGCATGCCTTGCCTTCGTTGCGCGGCTGGGCCTCGCACTTGCCTGCCTTGCAGACGCCCTTGTTGCACTCGCTGTCGAGCTTCGTGCAGCTCACGCCTTTGCACGCGTCGACAACAGCGCCGTCCTTGCCACCGACCGCACCATCCGCCGGCCCGCCGTCGTTGCCGCCGTCGCCCTTGCCGCTACCCCCACCGTCCGCTTTGCCTCCATCCGCCGCCTGGTTCGCGTGGAAGGTGCTGAAATCGTCGAGGAAGGCGCAACCCGAGAGCGGGGCGCACAGGGCTGATAGAGCGGTGAAACCAAGCGTAAGGCGAAAGAAACGAGTCATCCGCGGGCCTCCAAGCGAGCAACGGCGACAACCGGCGGAGCATACGCCGAGGCCCCCGGGTCTGGCCACCCTGGATTGGTGCGGCTGGCGGCATCCGGAACACGGTTGGCAGCCTCGGCCTGCCGCGGACCGCCGGAACTGTGATACAAGCTTCGCCCGCCGCGGCGCGCCCGGGCGCACCAATCGGCCGAGGCACCACGCGGTACTACGCGGCCGTACGAGGAAGTTCATGCTTTACGCCATCGAGCGCACGCTCAAGCTGATCCAGGGTTTTGCGCTTTACAGCCCGACCAGCAATCAGACGATCGCTTTGCAGCTGGAGCGCCACGCCCGCCAGCGGCCGACGCACCCGTTCCTGATCTTCGGCGAGCGCCACTACAGCTACGCGCAGGCCAACGCCCTCATCAACCAGCACGCCGACGCCTACAAGAAGCTGGGCGTGGGCAAGGGCCAGGTCGTGGCGCTGGTGATGGAGAACCGGCCGGAGTTTCTCTGGCACATGTTCGGCCTGCACAAGCTCGGCGCGGTCTCGAGCTTGATCAACACGCACGGGCAGGGCGACATGCTGGCGCACGCCATTCGCATCTGTAACCCCGAGCGCGTCATCGTGGGCTCCGAGATTTGGTCGCATTTCGACGAAGTGCGCGCGAAGCTGGCGGAGGTGGTCACCAGCAAGGTCGATGTCGACGTCGATGTCGACGCCCCTTACGCGGCGGATCTGCCGGTCTGGGGCGAGCGGCTGAAGGATGCGTCCGAGGCCGACCCCGCCGAGACGGGCACGCACACGCTGCAGGATCAGGCCGCGTACATCTACACCAGCGGCACCACGGGCTTGCCCAAGGCCGCCGTGGTTCGGCACCACCGCTTCTTCCGCGGTGGCCGCGTGTGGGCCGGCGCAGCCTTGCGCTTCGGGCCCAACGACGTGCTCTACAACTGCCTGCCGCTCTACCACAGCAACGCAGTGCTCTTGGCCACCAGCAGCGTGGTCACTGCTGGCGTGACCATGGCGCTGTCGCGCAAGTTCTCGCGCTCGCGCTTCTGGGACGAAGTGCGCGAGTCGCGCGCCACCTCGTTCATCTACATCGGCGAGCTGTGTCGCTACCTGATGAACGCCGAGCCTTCGCCGCGCGATCGCGACCACAAGGTGCGCGTGGTGACGGGCAACGGCCTGCGCCCGGACATCTGGGAAGCGTTCCAGCAGCGCTTCGGCATCGCGCGCGTCGCCGAGTTCTACGGCGCGACCGAGGGCAACTGCATCACGCTGAACCTGTTCAACACGGTGGGCTCGGTCGGTCGCTTGCTGCCGGGCATGGCGCTTGCGCGTTGGGACGAGGCCAAGCAGAGCTTCATCCGCGACTCGCGCGGTTTCTGCATGAAAGCCAAGGCCGGCGAGCCCGGCATCTTGCTCGGCAAGATTCGCCCGCGCGGCGAGTTCGACGGCTATCAGGACAAAGCGGCGAGCGAGAAGAAGATCGTGCGCGATGCGTTCGAGAAGGGCGACGCCTGGTTCAACACGGGCGACCTCTTGCGTGCCGATCGCGTGGGTAACCTGTTCTTCATGGATCGCCTCGGCGACACCTTCCGCTGGAAGGGCGAGAACGTCGCCACCTCCGAAGTGCAGGAGCAGATCTCGAAGTGGCCGCCCGCCTGCGAAGTGAACGTGTACGGCGTGCAGATCCAGGGCACCGAGGGGCGCGCCGGCATGGCGGCGGTGGTGCTGTCTCCGGACGAGCCGTTCGACGCCGCGGCGTTCAAGACGCACGTGGCCGGCGCTCTGCCGAGCTATGCGCGCCCGCTCTTCGTGCGCGTGATGCCCGAGATGCAGACCACGGGCACCTTCAAGCTCAAGAAGACCGACCTGCAGAAGGAAGGCTTCGATCCCCGCACTGTGCACGACCCGCTCTACTTCCTGCACCCGGAGCGCCAGGAGTACGTGCCGCTCGATCTGGCGCTGCACGACGCGATCAGCACCGGCCGGCTGCGTCTGTAGCACGCGACGGTAGAGCCGGCGCGTCAGCTGGAAATGCAGCAGGCCCCGGGATCTTGCGACCCGCGAGGCCTGTTGCGTTTGCGTGTTCGCGCTGTCGTGTTCGCGCGGGTTACGCCGACAACTGCGTGACCTTGTAGCTGCCCGACTCGCTCGAGGGCACGTACACGAGGTAGCGCAACATCATGTCCGTGAGCTCGCCGGCCAGGGCGCCGTCGTTCTTGGCCTCGGTGTCGGTCTCGACGGCCGCACGGATCACGCTCGGGATGGCGTGGACCAGCAAGAACACCGCGCGGTCGATGTTCTGATGGCGGATCTGGTGGCGCAGCGAGGTCATGTAGTGGCGGATGCGCTCGGCCAGCTTCTCTTCGAAGTCGTAGATGCGCTTGAGCTCCCCGATCTTGGGGACCTCCTGGCACAGCACCTGGTGCAGCTTGGGGTCGAGCCGGTACGCCGCGATCAGCGCGTTCACCAGCACGCGGGCGCTGTCCGGGAGCTCTTCTGGGCTCGCGTCATCGAGCGCGCTCGTCACCAGGTCGAGCATGCGATGCACATGCTCTTCCACCAGCGCGGCGACCAAGGCCTCTTTGCTGGGGAAGTACTGGTACAGCGAGCCGATGCTGACGCCGGCGGCTTGCGCGATGCGGTTGGTGCTGGCGCGGTCATAGCCGTCCTCGACGAGGACGCGGGCCGTGGCTTGGACGATGGCATCGACCGTGGCCTGGGCTCGGGCTTGGCGCGGCCTGCGCCGTGGATGCATGAGTGGGATCTCTCGCATGGGGCACTCTCTCGTCTGGCAATAGCCGCGCCTGCCGTGTTCCGTTGGGCTTTCTGGCGGCTCTCTGCTCAGTGGTCGTTCGAGGTTCCACGGATTTCCGAGTTGCTGTGAACTTTCTGTACTTCAGGGGCGTAAGCCCGGCCACGAGGGCAGGGGACCATCCGCCGGACCTGGGACCTGAATGGCCAGCGGATAGACGCAGGAGGTGCCGGCCATGATACCCGCGGGCCGGTGATTGCCGCTGTTCCTGATACCTCCGAAGGGCAAACGGCCGCTGGCGCCGGCTGTGGACCGGTTCCATTGCAGGACCCCCACGCGCAGGCGGTCTGCCGCTTGCTCGAACGCTTCGCGCGATCGAGTGAAGACCGAGGCGGTCAGCCCGAAGCGGGTGTCGTTCGCCAGCGCGAGGGCGGCGTCGGCGTCGCGGGCGATGTAGACCGCGAGATCGGGGCCGAAGAGCTCTTCGTCGCTGTAGCCCGGTGCGCGTGCCGAGGCGTTCGGCGCGACATGCAGCGCGGGGCGCAGGTAGTGGCCCGCATGCCCGGGGACCTCGGCGCTTCCACCCGGTACCAGCGGCGTGAACCCGGCGGCTTGCGCGGCGGCCTGGCCCGCGAGCACACGTGCCTGCGCTTGCGCCGAGATCAGCGGTCCCATGAACACCTCGGAGTCGAGCGGGTAGCCCACCGTGACGGCGCGCGTGAGCTCCGCCAGGCGTGCGAGCAGCGCATCGGCGATGCCGGCCGTGACCACCACGCGGGAAGTCGCCGTGCAGCGCTGACCGGCCGTGACGAAACCCGCGAAGGCGATGGCTCGCGAAGCGCGTTCGAGATCGCAGTCATCGAGCACCACGCTGGTGTTCTTACCGCCGAGCTCCAGCGCGATGATGCGATCGAGGCGCTCGCCTTGGCTTGCGAGGATGCGCCGGCCTACGGCCACCGAGCCGGTGAACATCACGCCATCCACGCCCGCATGTTGCGCGAGCGCGCCGCCGGCAGGCCCTTCGCCCTGCACCACGTTGAACACGCCCGCAGGCAAGCCCGCCTCGTGAAAGCAGCGTGCCATCCAGGTCGCCATGCTCGGCGTGCGCTCGCTGGGCTTGTGCACGACAGTGTTGCCGAGCAACAGCGCAGGGATGATCTGTCCGTTCGGCAAGTGCCCGGGGAAATTGAAGGGCCCGATGACGGCGATCACACCGTGCGGCCGGTAGCGAACTTCTCCGGGCAGATCGGCGATGACGCGGTCTGCCGTGTAGCTGTGGCCTTCGCCCAGCATCACGTCGACCTTTGCGATCATGGCGTCGACCTCGGTCGCGGCCTCCCATGCGGGCTTGCCGACCTCGCGCGCGATCGTCTGCACAAGCTCGGCGCGGTGCGCACCTAGCTGCGCTTGGTAGCGCTTGAGGCAGGCCGCGCGCTCTGGCAGCGCTGTGCGGCGCCAAGTGGGAAAGGCCGTGCGCGCCGCGTCGGCGGCAGCGTCGATTGCGCTCGCGGCATACGGGTGAACGGCGCTCAGCTCGCTCTGGTCTGCGGGGCCGTGGATGCGCAGCTCACCGTCCGCGGCGACTGGCACCTGGAAACGTCCCGCGATGTAGTCGCCCGGTCGGTCCAGCACTGGCAAGGCCATGCCGAAGCGTAGCAGTTTCCGCAAGCACGCTTGGCGCCGGCAGCGCTTCGTGAAAGAACCGGGGGTCATGACGATCAGCGCGTGGTGCGAGCAGGGAAAGCTCGAGGGTGAGCTCGGGCCTCACGGCGTGAGCGTGTTCCGCGGTGTGCCGTATGCCGCGCCACCCGTCGGCAAGCTGCGCTTCCGCGCAACGCAAGCGGTGGCGTCGTGGTCCGGCGTAGCTGACGCACGCAAGTTTCGTGGCGCTGCGTCCCAAGATGCCGGGCTGATGCAAGACATCGGCGAGCGCAGCGAAGACTGTCTGTATCTCAACGTCTGGACGCCCGCGGTGGACGGCGCGGCGCGACCCGTGATGGTGTGGATTCACGGCGGTGGTTTCAGCGTCGGGTCGAGCGCGCAAGAGGTCTACGACGCAGCGGCGCTCGCGCAGCGTGGCGACGTGACCGTGGTGAGTCTCAACTACCGGCTGGGCGCGCTCGGCTTTGCGTACCTCGTCGACTTGCTCGGTCCGAGCGCGGAGGTCAGCTCCAACAATGGACTACGCGATCAGATCGCCGCGTTGCGCTGGGTACGGCAGAACATCGGCAACTTCGGGGGCGATCCCGCGAACGTGACCGTGTTCGGCGAATCGGCCGGCGCGATGAGCATCGGTGCGCTGCTGGCGGCGCCCGACGCGCGTGGGCTGTTTCGCCGCGCCATCGCGCAAAGTGGTGCGGCTCATCATGCGACCACGCCGGCCGAGGCCTCGCGCATGGCGGAGTTGGTGTTGCACGGTCTTGGGATCGGCGCTGCTCGTCCGGAGCGCTTGTGGAGCCTGCCCTGCGAAGAGATCGTCGCCGCGCAGCGCGCCTGCTGGAAGGAGAGCATCTTGCGCGGCCCGCTGGCGCGTCAGCTGCCACAGGGCGCGATGACCCTTATCCCCGTCGGCGATGGCAGCTTCTTGCCTTCACCGTACGAGGCCATCGAGCAGGGCTGCGCGCGCGAGGTGGACCTGATGGTCGGCGCGAACCTCGACGAGTGGAACTACTTCCTGTTTCTGGTCGAGCCGAAGAAGCGCGAAATCGACGACGACGCCGTGCTGATCAAGATTTGCAACAAGCGGCTCGCGGGTCGCGGCGCCGAGGCGGTGGCGTGCTACCGGCAAGCGCTGGGCGCACAACTACCGGCGTGGAAGATCTACAGCGCGATCGAGGGCGACCGCATGTTCCGCATTCCCGGGCTGCGTCTGGCCGAAGCGCAGAGCGCCCACAACCACCACACGTTCATGTACTCGTTCGAGTGGTCGTCGCCGCTGTTCGGCGGCGAGATGGGTGCGTGTCACGCGGTGGAGTTGCCGTTCGTGTTTGGTACGGTCGCTGGGCCGTTCGGCCAGGCGTTCTCGGGCGGCGGACCCGAGGCCATGCGCTTGTCGGAGCAGACCTTGGACGCCTGGGCTGCGTTCGCGCGCTCCGGTGACCCGAGCCACGAGGGCATCGGAGCGTGGCCGCAATTCGACACGCGGCAACGCAGCACCATGCGCCTGGGCAAGGTCTGCGAGGCAGTGGCCGATCCACTCGCCGCGCTGCGCCCGTTCTGGGAAGGCGTGCAGTAGCAGGCTCAGCCAGCCACGGTGCCAGCCACGGTGCCAGCCACGCGGGCGCTGGCGTCGTCCGACAGACCGCTGCGGACCTGCTCCAGAAGCTCTTGGTGGCGCGCGGCCACTTCCGGCTGAGCCCCGTGCGCCCAGGACCGAACCACTTCGAAGTCGCGCTCGCGCATCGCGAGGCGCGGCCGCTTACCGAGGATGTCGCGCAGCCGCGCCGCCACGAAATCGGGGTCGCGGAAGCCTTCCGGTATGGGTGCTAGCTCCAAGCGTGCGATCCCGTGCTGCAGTCGCAGCAGGTCGCCGGGCGCGCGCAGCCGCAGTAGCGACTCGCCGGGAACCTCGGCCACGACCCGCAGCGCCTGCACGTAGCGGTCCCGCGCCGCCATGTCGAAGCTGAGGACGCCATCGAGCAACAGCTCGACGCCCACGTGCCCCACGGCCCGGGCGGTGCCGCGTTCCACGGACTGTCGTGTCAGCGTCGTGATGGCGTCGGAGCACAGCTGGGTAAACACCGGTGCGCGGTGGAACGCCGCATCGGTCGCGTGGTGGTGCTCGACGCCGGCGGCCAGCTCCGCGTCCAGCACCGTCTCGATGCGGGTGTCGAGCATCCCGGTCAGATCCGGCAGCATGGAGCCAAGCAAGAAACGCGGAGCGGGGCAGCTCCAAGCTGCGAGCGTGGCGTGCGAGAAGAAGTTCACCGGCAACGACCGTAGCCCGCCTTGCCACAGGCGTCACGGCGGGCCCGCCGGATCGACCCGGCTTTGCGTTTATTCTAGATAAATCAATAGCTTGCCGCGGAGCGCCAGGCTCGTGCAGACTTCCGCTACGAACATGTCGGAGCCTTGCAACAAGCTGGTCAGAGCCGCTTTGGTGCTGGGTCTGTGTTGGCCGAGTGCGTGCGCGAGCACGCTGACCGTCACCCGCGCAGAACAGCCACGCACGGCGGTGCAATCCACCCCGGTACAGCCGCCAACGGCGGCGGCCGCTGCCGAGCCCGTCGCCGCGCCGGCGGCGAAGGCACCTGCCAGTGTCACCGAGACTGAAACTGTTGCAGCTGCAGTTTCAGCTGACGAAAGCGCGACCCGGTCGACCGATTCGAAGAGCGATGCCGACCGCTACCTCGACATCGTGTCGGAGCAAGGTCAGCGTGCGCGCGGCCTGTACATCAACGCGCCCATCGCGCGTCGACTCGGCCCGGCACGCCTCATCGAAATGGTGAAGGGAGCCGGGCTCGATGCCGTGGTCATCGACGTGAAAGACGGCGCGGGCCGCGTGAGTTACGCGTCGCAGATCGAAGAGCTCGCGGGCTCCAAGCACATCTTCCTCCTCGACGCGCCGCACTACATCCAGCAGCTGAAGGCGGCGGGCATCTACACCATCGCGCGCATCGTGTGTTTCAGCGATCCGGTGTTGCCGAAGGCCTATCCCGATCGCGCGATCCTCGAGAATCGGCCGGGGCACGAGGGCGACATCTGGGAGAAGAACGCGCACCGCAACACCTGGCTCGACCCATACAACGAGAAGAACCACGAGTTGCTCGTGGGGATGGCGAAAGAGGTCGAGGCCATCGGCTTCGACGAAGTGCAGCTCGACTACATCCGCTTCCCGGTCGACGCAGCCACCAAATTTGCAGTGTTTCCTGCGCAGACCGACAAGCCACGCCAAGACGTCTTGGTCGACCTGCTGCGCAAGATCGACGAAGCCATTCACATTCCACTCGGCGTCGATGTGTTCGGCGTGAGCGCGTTCCACGCCGGCGATCCGGACGGGCTCGGGCAGGTCATCGAAGCCTGGGCCAAGCACGTCGAGGTGTTCTCGCCGATGCTCTACGTGAAAGGCATGCGCGAGTGGATGAAGCAGGTCAAGGAAGGTCGCGCAGGCGTGCTGGTCGAACGCGGCGTCAAGCTCATGCGTCAGCGCTTGGGCCCGATGCCGGTGATTCGCCCGTTCCTGCAGGGCTTCGCCAGCGGTGCCGACTACTACAACCCGGAGTTCATCGCCGAGCAGATCCGCGGCGCACGCTCGGGCGGCGCAGATGGCTTCTTGTTCTGGAACCCGGACTCGAACTACGGGATGGTGAAGGGCGGTACCACCGGCCCGGCGCGCAGCGTGATGCCGTTTCCGCTCGATGCGCGCAAGCCTGCGCGCGACGCGGCATGGAGCGGCCGCGAGCCTGCGCCAGAGCCTGCGGCGATCGCGCGTGAGCGACAGCCACCGAAGCCTACGAGCTGATCGGGACGCTGGCTTGCAGCGGAGCTCACTTGCGATGTCGGGCGTCGACCGCCGCCAAGCGCTGCACGCCTTGCGTGCCTTTGTCGCCTATCTCGGTGTCGAACCAGGCGACGAGCATCTCCTTGGCGATGTCGTCGGAGAGTGCGCGGTTGGACAGACACAGCACGTTCGCGTGATTCCAGATGCGCGCCCCGGCGGCTTGCCCCGGGTCGGAGCACAGCGCGGCGCGAATGCCGGCGATCTTGTTGGCCGCGATGCTGATGCCCGTCCCGGTCCAACAGAAGAAGATGCCCTGGTCGGCGACTCCGCTGGCCACGCTCTGCGCGGCCAGTTCGGCGACGTCTGCCCAGGGCTCGTCCCGGCCGCTGGCGATGGCACCGTAGGCCACCACTTCGTGGCCGTGCTCCTGCAGCCAGCGTCGCACCGTGGCGTGAACGGGGTAGGGCTCGTCCGAGCACAGCGCGATCCGCATGCCAGAGAGCATACCATCGGCCCGCGTTGCCCGACGCAGCGGGCGCGGCTAAAACGGGGTCCCCGCGCTGCCATGGCGCAGGCCGTCCACCCCTCGTGAACTTCCACTCGCTCGACTACTTCGTCTTTCTCGCGCTGGCGATCGCGGGCTACTTCGCGCTCGCGCGCCGGGCCGTGCTACGCCTGGGCTTCGTGCTCTTCGCGTCGTGCGTGTTCTACATGGCGTGGAACCCAGCGTACATCGCGCTGATTCTGTTCTCGATCACCGTCGACTACTTCGCGGGTCGCGCGATCCACGGCGCGCCCACCGACGAGCGGCGGCGCTTGTGGCTCGCAATCAGCATCATCGTGAACCTGGGCCTGCTCGGTACCTTCAAGTACTACAACTTCTTCTCGAGCGCCGTTGCCGATGGCGCGCGCTTGTTCGGTGCCACGCTCGAGCCCGCACACTTGAACGTGATGCTGCCGGTCGGCATCTCGTTCTACACCTTCGAGAGCTTGAGCTACACCATCGACGTCTACCGACGCCGCATCGAGCCCACGCGCAACTTCGTACGCTTCGCGTTCTTCATCACCTTCTTCCCGCACCTGGTCGCTGGTCCGATCGTGCGCGCGGCCGACTTCCTGCCGCAGCTGGACGAGCGTCCGCGTCTCACCGCGCAGCGCGTGGGCGAGGGCGCGTTCTTGATTGCGACTGGCCTCGTGAAGAAGGTGGTGTTCGCCGACTACCTCGCGGTGAACCTCGTCGACCGCGTGTTCGACGACCCAACGGCGTACTCGTCGCTCGAGGTCATGATCGGCCTGTACGCGTACACCCTGCAGATCTTCTGCGACTTCTCCGGCTACACCGACGTCGCGCGCGGCTCGGCGATGTTTTTCGGGCTACGTTTGCCGGAGAACTTCGATCGCCCGTACCAAGCGCAGAGCCCCGCCGAGTTTTGGCGTCGTTGGCACATGACGCTCTCCACCTGGTTGCGCGACTACTTGTACTTCCCGCTCGGTGGCTCGCAGGTGGCGCCGCTGCGCGCTTACTTCAACCTGTGGCTGACGGTCTTCCTGGTTGGCCTATGGCACGGAGCTGCGTGGACCTTCGTCATCTACGGCATGCTGCACGCCAGCGCGATGGTCATCCACCGCTACTTCTACCGGCGGTCTGGCCGCAGCGCGCGCTCGGTCGACACGCCTGCGATGCGCGCGCTCAAGGTGCTTGGCACGCTGCACTTCGTCGTGCTCTCCCGCATCTTCTTTCGCGCCGCGAGCGTGGGCGATGCGCTCGGTGTGATTCGCCAGCTGCTCGAAGGCTCGACCGCCAGCTTCCACGTCACCGCCTCGGTCTGGTTGCTCCTGCTGCTGGGCTATGCTGCGCACTACACGCCCCGGAGCCTGTTTGAAGCGGGCCAGCGCCGCTTCGTCGGTCTGCCGGCCACCGTGCAGGGCCTGTTGCTCGCGGGCGTCGCAGGCACGCTGATGCTGGTCGCGACCCAGGATGTTGTACCCTACATCTACTTTCAGTTCTGAGCCGTCCCAGCTCTGACCGTCATGCAGCTGTCCAAGCCTTCGAGTCCGACCGACGACCCCACCAGCGAGGCGCTGCGTCGGCTGGGCGTGATGGCTGCGGGTCTCGTGCTCGCGTCGCTCGTCACCTACCTGATCCCTGGGCTGGACCGCGTGCGTCCGTGGGTGAAGGGCGAGGGTGTGCCCGTGGTGCGCCTGTTCACGCGCCTGCAGCATGCAGAGTTGCCCGAATTCGAAGGCGGCAACGTGGCCGGGCCCGCAGCGAGCGCCGAGCACGAGCCGACAGCCGTCGCGCAGGCGGGTGCGGATTCCGCAGGCGCGCAGCAAGCGGGTTCGGCTCCACCGACCGCCGGCCCGGGTCTGACGATCGATCCGAGCGAATACGCCGACGCGCAGCAATCCATCGAGAACATCGCTGCGCTCGAAGCGTTCTACGGCGCGCTGAAGCGCACGGCCGCAGGCGAGCCCGCGGCGATCACCCGGGTTTCTCACTACGGCGACTCCACCATTGCTGCCGACGAGATCACCTTCACTGTGCGTCGTAAGCTGCAACAACGTTTCGGCGACGCCGGTCATGGCTTCATGCTCGTGGCGCGCGGCAACATGCACTACCTGCACCACGACATCGAGCACCGCGAGAGCAGCGGCTGGCAGGTGCTTTCGATTGTCGAGCACCCCTTGCGCAACGGTTACTACGGTTACGGTGGCGTCGTGGCGCGTGGCGCTGCCGGCGAGCACTCGGTGTTCGCGACCGTCGACAAAGCGCCCGTGGGGCACAGCGAGTCGCGCTTCGAGCTGTACTACCAGCGCTTTCCCGGCGGCGGTGACGTGCGACTCTCAGTTGACGGAACGCCGATGAGCACGGTGAGCACCCGTGCTGCAGCGCTCGACGACGGCTGGCAAACGGTGAGCGTGCCCGACGGCAAGCACTTGCTCTCCGTGCGTCCCGTAGGCGCCGACGTCCGTCTTTACGGCGTGGTGCAAGAGCGTGAAGTGCCGGGCGTGGTGTACGACTCGGTCGGTCTGGTCGGCGCGCGTGCCGAACGCTTGCTTGGTGCAGACCCCGAGCACATGGCGCGCCAGATCGCGCACCGCAATCCCGATCTCCTCGTACTCGGCTTCGGCGGCAACGAAGCCGGCAACGAGTGGCTCGACCCCGAGCGCTACGAACGCGAGCTCGCGAAAGTGGTGAAGCTCATGCGGGCCGGCAAGCCGGCGATGTCGTGCCTGTTGTTCGCGCCGCTCGATCAAGGCGAGCGCAACTCGCGCGGCGATCTCGTCACGCTCAGCGTGCTGCCGCGCATCGTCGCCGCCCAGCGGCGGGTCGCGAGCGCCGAGGGTTGCGCGTTCTTCGACACCTTCAGCGCGATGGGCGGTGCAGGCTCGGTGTCGCGCTGGTTCCACAGGCACCCGCGCCTGATCAGCTCCGACTTCAGGCACGCCACGCCGGCTGGCTATCAGGTGATTGCCAACCTGTACTACCAGGCCCTGCTCAAAGGCTTTGCCGAGTATCTGGCGAAGCCACACTGAGCGGCGCTTCGTTCGAGCTGGGTGGCGTCGGCGTCACGCTGCCTGTGTCGCTGTACCCGGCCATCAGCGCGTCGTACAGGATGCGTCCGAGCTCCTCGTAGCCACGGCGCGTGAAGTGCACGTGGTCGGAGGTCGCCATCGGCGGCTCCGCTGCCACCCAGCGCAACATCGACGCTGGACCACCCATGAACGCGACCAGATCGAAGAAGCCGCAGCCGTACTGCGTCGCCACCGCACGCTGGGCCTCGATGATCTCGGCAGTGCGCGGGCGCCCGGAATAGCTGCCGTCGTCGTGCAAGACCGGGCGATCGCTCGGTCCAATCAGCAGGCACGAGGCTTGCGGCGCCACCTGGCGCACCCGCTCCACGACCTTGCGCATGTCGGCGGTGTATTGCTCGATGGGCTCGTCGTCGCCCGATTCGTTCGTGCCGTAGGCGAGCACGACCAGATCCGGATGCCGGTGCGCCAGATGCTCGCGGTAGATCGCGTCGTCCCACAACAAGTGGTAGGCGATGCGCGAGCCTGGGATGCCGAGCGTATCGAGCACCACGCCCGGTGTGTTGCGCTCCACGGCGACGCCGAAGATCTGCACCGGCCCATCGCCCGTGGTGCCGATCTCGAGCTCGTGTTGCCCGTCAGCCGCATCGAACACGGCATACGCCGGTGAAGCCGCACGCGAGTTGGTCGACAGCTCGCGACGCAGCTGACCGTCGACACTCACGCGCAGCCGCCCGCCGCCAGGCTGTTTCAAGTAGTACAGCTCGAAGCGCGACGCGGCACCCGAGACACCGGCATGCGCACGCGTCGCGAACACCGCGCTGGCTGCTTTCTTACGCGCGCGCAAGTACACGCCCGCAATCCCGTAGCGGTCTTCTACGGGCGCTTTGGCTTTCACGTCGACACCGCGGAAGCCGGTGGATGGCTTCAGCTCGATGCCCGCGTTGCGATAGCCGCCGAAGGGATGCGCTGGCACCACGAAGCCCGTGCCCGCATCTCCGAAACGCTGCTGCAGCTTGCTGCGGATCACGTCGGTGTAGAAGTCGGCTGCGACGTGCGAAGCGCCGTAGAACATGAGGCGAGCCTGACGGTGTTCGGTGTGTACCGCGCGAAGTGCCGCATAGAACGCGGCGAGCGCGTGCCCGCTCGCATCTTCGATCGCGATCGCATGGGCGAGCGGCCCGCCCGGCTGCTGGGATGCCGCATCGGGCGTGGCTTGCCCACCATCGCTTGCTGGAGCGGTCGCCGCTGTGGGCGGCGGGCTCGGCAGGGTGGCTGCCGGCGGTGGCGCGCCATGAACGCTGGCATGCACCAGCGTGCTGGCACCACGGCCAGGTGCCGCCGCGGCTTGTCCGCAGTGGGCTGCCAGCGAACACACCGCAAGCAACTGGATCGCGCGTCGGTTCACGCTCTTCGCAAGTGCACGTGCGCTGCTTTGGGCAGCGCGAGCTTCAGCCGCCGGTGCCGCTGCCGCCACTGCCCGCCATGCCTTTGCTGCAGTGCATGATCTCGAACATACAGAGCGATGCATTGCAGAGCAGGACGCCAGTGCCTTCGCCGAGGGTGTCGCAGGTGTCGTTGGTCGTGACCGCGCAGGTACCCTGGGTATTGGGCTGACACTCGCAGGTCTCGCCCATCTCCTTGATGCCATTTCCACAGACCGGGTTGGTCATGGTGTTGATTGGAGAGGCGATGGCCGCGTCGGCTGGGATGGCCGCGGCGCCCTGGGCGCATGATGCGGCGATACTGCAGACAAACAGCAATGCGAGAATTTTTGGCAGGCGAGTGTTCATCTCTCGTAACTCCGCAGATGACTGTAACTTGGCCGGCTGGCCGGCGCCACAACGCCAGCACGTCGTGCGGGCGGATCCCCAGTTCCCAACTGTGCTAATGTCGTACAATCTAGGCTTTGGTCGACCATGGGTCAATGGAGAGCCTTCACGAATTGAACGGGGGCGCGGGATCGGCGCTGGCCCGGATGAGTATGCCAAGTCAATTCTCGGCGCCGGGCGCCGCGCCGGCTACTATGCGCTGGCTCGGAACGAGGGAACGCTGTTGATGGCTCGAACAGGCTTCCGGAGGATCGCTGCGGCGGCGTGCGCTGTCCTTTCAGGCGCGTGTTGCGTGCTGGCAGGGTGCAGTGTGCTCGTGGATCCGAGCTCGCTCGTCATCAAGTGCCAGACGACCCCAGGCAGCGTGAGCGCGGATCCCTGCGCGGACGCGGCCATGCACTGCGCCGCGGGAGTTTGTCAGTCGTGCGCCGGCGCGCGCGAGCTGTGCAACGGCGTCGACGACGACTGCGACGGCATGATCGACGAAGGCTACGACCAGGACGGGGACGGCTATACCTATTGCGGCGGCGGCGTGCCTGAGCTTGCCGATTGCGCACCAGCTGACCCGACCATTCATCCCAATCGCACGCAGAGCGTGGATGGAACCGCGGCCAGCGTGGTGCTCGACGTGTGCGACGGAAAAGACAACGACTGCGACGGCATCGTGGACGAAGCGCCGGATTGCACTCAGGCGACCGTCACTTGCGCCACTACGGGTTGCACGGGTGATCTGATCTGCGACATGCCGACAGGCAAATGTATCGTGCCGCGTCCTGTCGGTAGCGGCTGCAAAGCTGACACCGAGTGTCAGGGCGGATTCTGCGTGAAACCCGGCGATTTTGGGCTAGGTGTGGACCTCACCGACAATCGCTGTGCGACCGCCTGCTGTACCGACACGGACTGCTCCGCAGACTCGGCCTGTGCGATCTCCACTTCCGGCGCGCGCGTGTGCTTGCCTCAGAACGTGATCGGTCGCGGCACGACCAAGAAGAGCTCGCGCTGCTCCAACTCCTCGGAGTGCGTGTCCGGCGCCTGCGTGTCGGGGACTTGCAGAGAATTGTGCAGCGCGGGGACGGACTGCGGTACCGACGCCTGCGTGCTGTCGACAACCTCCGACTCCGCCGCAGGCTCGCGGCGGTATTGGACTTGCGGCACGACGATCGGGCGCGGCTCGGGCGGCGATCTGTGTACGCCGTTCGATCCGACCGCGTGCAAGTCAGGCTGGTGTTTGGATACCAGCAAGTGCGCAACCCCGTGTGGCAAGCCCTCCGACTGTCCGAGTGGCCAGTCTTGTGTGCTGACGGCGGTCCCCTCGTTCGTGCCCCTGAGCACCCCAGCGCGCCTGGGCGTGTGTGTCTCGCAGTCCAGCGACAGCAACGCGGCGACTGCTTGCTGTACGTCCACCGACTGCTCCGGGCAGCTGTGCCGACCCAAGCAGAATGGCACCGTCTGGGACATGGTGTGCGTGCCTCCTTGACGCGGCTTACCCATTTTTCGGACTTTGCACGCGGGCGGCAGCCCCGCTAGCTTTCCGCAGATGCACCCGAGCGTAGTACCCAGTTTGCTCGCGTTCTTGCTGACCTTCATCCCTGCGCAGACTCGTCATACGAGCCGCATGGGGCTCGAGACCCACCAGGACATCTGCACCGGGCTCAGCAATGCGGAGTGCTGCGCGCAGTCGCTCGAGCTCGCGGGCTTTCGTGCTACGGGCGATCAGATCCCACGGGCTGCCAAGAACCCTGTGCGCATGAGCTGTGCCAACCCGGAAAAGGTCGTGCCCGAAGCCGCGTGTCGCAGCATCTCGATGGCTCGCGGGCTTGGCGCCAAGGAGGTCAGCGCCAGCTGCGCTCCGACGACACTCGAGAGGCGCTGTCACGACGAGCCGCTGTGCCGCACCTGCGTCGACGACCTGACCAAGCTCGAGTTCAAGGGTGCATACCGCGCCTGCTATGGCGTCACGAGCAAGACCGCTGCGACGGACGAACCTGCGAAGGTGATCATCCTGCACGACGGCACACCCGATGCAGCCAACGGCGGCTTCGAAATTCGCAAGCGTAGAACCGTCGTGCAGTGACGCTGCTACGCCTGTTGTTCGGCGGGCGCGCGCTGGGCGACGTTCGGTGCTCTAGGCCTTGTCCGGCGCACGCGGCGTGGGCGGCCGGCGCGGGACCGAGTGTTCCCAGTCCGAGAGCAGCGCGCGCAGCGCAGCGATGAACGCCAGCGGCTGGTCGATGATCAAGTGATGATGCGCCTGTGGGATCTCGACCAAGGGCGCGTTGCGGTCGAGCAGCTCGTACATGTACTCGCCGGTCTCGGGTGGTACCACCAAGCTCAGCTCGCCCCGCATCAGCGCGATGCGGCAGCGCGTGCTCACCAGGTAGTCGGACATCAGGTCCGTCGACGCTTTCGCGAACACGGTAGGGTCGAATTTCCAGCTGACACCGCCCGGCACCTCGCGCAGTGAGTGTTCGGCGATGTAGTCCAGCACGTAGGCGTTGTCGCAGGGCTGGCCCGGCACCAAGCGAAAGTGTGCCTTGGCGGTCGCCCGGTCCGGATACACCTTGGGGTTGCCGAACTCGGCGCCGCGCCGGGCGCTGTCGCTCTCGGGGTCGGGCTTGCGCACGGGGGCATCCACGATGATGGCGCCGGCCAGCTTGTCGCCGTAGACCGAGGCCGTGATGATGCCGACGAGGCCGCCCATGCTGTGCCCGACCACCACCGGTGGGCCGGGAAAGCCCGCGGCATCACTCACGGCCATCACTTCGTCGGCCCAGATACGCCGGGGGTAGTGTTCTCGTCGGCCACTGTCGCCGTGGCCGCTCAGATCGAGTGCGACGACGGAGTAGCGGTTGGTGAGCAGTGGCGCGAGGAAGCTCCACCAGTGCGCGTGTGCTGCGCCACCGTGCACGAGCATGAGCCCCGGCAAGCGCAGGTCGCCCCAGCTCAAGTAGTGAATCGGACAGCCATCCACTTCCACGACGTGCTCGCGTGGGCGCGTCGCAATGGCCGTATTGAACCAGCTCGGTGCGTCGGTCATCGCCGTTGAGTTCTACGCCAATAACCGGCCGTTACGGAAGTCGTCGACAGCCTGCACGATCTCCTCGCGCGTGTTCATCACGAAGGGGCCGTAGCGTGCCACCGGTTCGCGCAGTGGCCGGCCTGCAACGAGCAAGAAGCGTACAGCTGTGCTGCTTGCGGTGACGCGTACGCCGTCGCCAGCGCCGAGCAAGCCGAGCTCGCCTGCGCGCAAGCTGCGCGTGTCCTCTGCGACTGGTGCTTGCACGCGCGCGGCTCCTTCGTACAGGTAGAGGAACGCCGTGTGACTCGACGGAATCGATAGCGAGCAAGTCGCGTCTGCCTTGAGCGTCACGTCGAGATACAGCGGTGCGACGCTGATGCCGTTCACGGCGCCAGTGACACCATTGCACTCGCCGGCCACGACGCGCGCGCTACCGGCATCGCCGAGCGCGACCTCGGGGATCGCTTCAGGCGCAATGTCTTGGTAGCGAGGCGGGCACAGCTTGTCGCGCGCAGGCAAGTTCACCCAGAGCTGGAAGCCCCACAGGAGACCGTGCTCTTGCTTCGGCATCTCCGAGTGGATGATGCCGTGGCCCGCGGTCATCCATTGCGCGCTGCCGGCGCGCAGCAGGCCTGTGTTCCCGATGTGATCGCGGTGCTCCATGCTGCCTGCGAGCATGTACGTGACGGTCTCGAAGCCGCGGTGCGGATGATCGGGGAAGCCCGCGATGTAGTCGGCGCTGCTGTCGGACTTGAACTCGTCGAGCAGGAGAAACGGGTCGACGTGATCGAAGCCCGGCGAGCCGATGACGCGCTTGAGCCGAACGCCGGCTCCGTCGGAGGTGTCTTGGCCGCGCACCACGCGGGTGACGACGCGAAGGGTTTCAGCTGGGCTCGACATGAGGGATCTCTGGGGACTTTAGCGCGCGGGCGGCAGGGCGGCTGGTCACTTTCTTGGGGAGGCAACGTAGGGCGATGTAGGCTTGCCCAGTCATCGTAAAGGGAGGCGGAGCATGCTGCAGAGCACCTTTCATCGTCGCGCCGTTCGCCGTGCCGTGCGCACGAGCTGCCAGGCCGTCGGCATGCGCGAATTCCAGCTGTTGGGCGATCGCGCGCTCGACCTTTCGCCCCGCGGCATGCTGATCGCCTGCGATGGCTCGGCCCGGCTCGGTGACGAGATCGTGGTGAGCTTCAAGGCACCGGGCGTGGATGCCCTGTGGCTGGATGCCGAGGCCCGCGTGGCCCGCATCATCGAAGGACTTCGGCCGGGCGATCCCGGCTACTGCGTTGGCTTGGACTTCACCTACTTCGAGCGAAGCTCGCGGGGCGAGTTGCTGACTCGCCTCGCGGGGCTTCCCCCTCCGGTGCCACAGCGCCGCGTGCGCACGGCCGTGGAGCGTCGCAGCGATGAGCCGCGGCCGGTGAGCGTGCTGGTCAGCAAGGTCGTGATGCTCTGGGACGAGCCGGTGTTTCCGCTCGTCCACGCCAAGCGCCTGTCGCATCCGCGCGGCGTGTTCTGCGCGGCCTGAACGCGAGCGCGAGCCGCATCGGGAGCAGGACGCCTGGCATACCAGACAAATGTCTGGTATGGATGTCCTTGCCATGGCGCGTACGAAGACCGGCCAGACCCGAGAGAGCGTGTTCCGCTTCGTGCGCGAGCAGTTGGCGCAGGGCAGGCCGCCGACGCTGCGTGAAATCCAAGACGAATTCGGGTTTCGGGCGGTCGAGACTGCGCGCGAGCATCTGACAGGGCTGGTGGCGGAAGGTCGGCTCACGCACGAGCCCGGGCGCGCGCGCGCTTACCGTTTGCCGCTGCGTGCAGGTGGCAAGCCACCGCTGCTCGTGCCGTTGCTCGGGCGCGTGCAAGCCGGTGCGCTCACCACGGCGGTCGAAGATCTGGAAGCGTGGGTGCCCGTTCAGGCGCGCGGCGACTCCTCCGAGCTCTTCGCGTTGCGCGTGCGCGGTCAGAGCATGCAGGACGCCGGCATACTCGAAGGCGACATCGTGGTCGTCCGGCGACAGACGCAAGCCAACACCGGCGACATCGTGGTGGCACTGGTGAACGACGAGGCCACCGTCAAGCGGCTACGCAAGGGTCCGCGCGGTCGCATCGAGCTGCACCCTGAAAACCCGGAGTTCGACGTGATCGTACGCGCGGCGAGCGAGGTCACCTTGCTCGGCAAGGTGATCGAAGTGCGGCGTTACCTGGAAACCACTCCTCGAGTTTCGTCGGAGTAGGGTGATTCATGATCCAACCCACACAGGTTGCGCAGCTCTTGCGCGGCACGGCACCGCGTCTTCGAACGCCGACACAGCCGCGCTTTTGTCTCGAGGAGCTTTCGGGCCGCTTCGTCGAGCTTTCCGGAGAGGGTGCTTCCTCGGTGCTCACCTTGGCGGTGGGTCTGTTGCTCGATGCGCAGCGCCAAGCCGAGCCCGTGGCCTGGGTGACTGCCAAAGACAGCTCGTTTTATCCACCCGACGTGGCCGACAGCGGAGTCGATCTCACCGCCCTGGTGGTGATCCGTGTGCCTGTCGGTGAGCTTGTCGGTAACGAAGTACGCACGCATGCCAAGCTCGCGGTCGCGGCAGAGCGGCTGTTGCGTTCGGGCGCGTTCGGGTTGGTCGTTGTCGATCTAGGCAAGGCGGCCACGCTCGCGCAGCCCTTGCAAACGCGTTTGCTCGGGCTCGCGCAGAAGCATCAGAGCGTGCTGCTCTGCCTGACCGAGAAGCGTGAAGACGCGCCGTCGCTCGGCGCGCTCGTGTCGTTGCGTGCCCAGGCGCGTCGCAAGTGGCTCGCCAAAGATCGATTCGAGTGCGAGCTGCGGGTGCTGAAAGACAAGCGTCGCGGTCCGACCTGGTCGCAGAGCGAGGTGTGCCGTGGACCGCTGGGCTTGCGTTAGCGTCGGAGCGCTGCCGCTCCAGCTGCTCTTGCGGCGCAACGCGCAATGGCGCACCTGGCCGGTGGCCGTGGTGAGCGAAGACAAACCCCAAGGCGTGGTGCTGTGGATCAACCAGCGTGCGCGCCGTGCGGGTGCGCGTGTCGGTCAAAGCTACGCAGTTGCGCTCTCGCTTGCACAAGGTCTGCGTGCAGACGTGGTGCACGACGCCGAGGTGCAAGTCGCGATCGACGAGTTGAAGACGCTGCTCTGGCGGTTTTCGCCGCACGTCGAGATTGCCGACGCCGACAGAGACAGCGTGCGCGCTGCAGGGCAGGGCGTGTTCTGGTTGGATGCAAGTGGCCTCGGGCAGCTGTATCCGCAGCTGCTGCGCTGGGCACAGCTGCTGCGTGCCGAGTTGGCCACTGCAGGCTTTCTGGCCAGCGTGGTGGTGGGCTTCACGCGTTTTGGAACCTATGCCGTGGCGCGTGCCTACCGAGAGGTTCGCGTGTTCGAGGAGCTGAAGCTGGAACGCGAGACCCTGGGTCAGGTGCCGCTGTCGTTGCTCGACATCGAGCCCGAGTTTTGCGAGGTGCTCGAGAAGCTCGGCGTGCACGATGTGGAAGAGCTCTTGCAGCTGCCGGCGGCGGGTTTGCTCAGGCGCTTTGGGAAAAATGCTTATCGCGTGCATCAACTGGCCGCGCTCGATCTGCTCTTGCCGTTCACGCCGAGCCCCTGGCTCGCGCCGCTCGTTCAGCACGAAAATCTCGACGAAGCCGAGAACGACACGACGCGGCTCTTGTTCGTGGTGAAGCGCTTGCTCGACGCGCTTTTGCCGCAGCTGGTGTTGCGCGGCGAAGCCGTGGCGGGACTGTCGCTGACCTGCAAGCTCGACCGCGCGCAAGGTGTGCTCGGGCCACAAGAGTTGCGTCCGGCGCAGCCCACGCTCGATCTCTTGCAGCTCATGGATCTGGTGCGACTGCGTTTGGAAACGTTGACGCTCGACGCAGGGGTGATCGAAGTCACGCTCGAAGCAACCGGCGTTTCCACCACGCCAGAGCAGCTGCGTGTGTTTGCGGAGCAGCCCCGCCGCGACCTCGCCGCGGCCAATCGGGCGTTGGCACGTTTGCGTGCGGAGCTCGGAGAGGATGCGGTGGTGCAAGCGAGCTTGTGCTCTGGGCACTTGCCGGAAGCGTGCTTCGTTTGGCAGCCGCTCGCTGAAGTGAAGATTCCGCGCTTGTCTGGCACGGCGGAGCATGTCGTGCGCTTGCCGAATCGCGAATACGAGAACAGCGCGCAGGCATCGCTGTCGCGCCGCCCCTTGATTCGTCGGTTGTACGCCAAGCCAGGCCAGCTCTGGGCCCCCAGCCGGCAGCTGCGCGACGACGGTTGGCTGATTGCCGGTCCAGCATGCGGAGCAGTCACGCACAGCGCCGGCCCTTACGTGGTGTCCGGGGGCTGGTGGCTACGCGAAGCCCACCGCGAGTACCAGTTCGTGCTCACTCGTCGCGGTGACCTGCTCTGGGTCTATCTCGACCGGCGCCGTCGTCGCTTCTGCTTGCACGGCGAGGTGTGCTGATGCGCGCGCGCGTGCCGCTCTGGTGCAAGAGCAACTTCTCGTTCCTGGAAGGCGCGAGTCATCCCGACGAGCTGATCGCCGAAGCGCAGAGTCTGGGTCTACCGGGCATCGCCATCACAGATCGCGACGGTGTGTACGGCAGCGTGCGGGCGCACCTCAAAGCCCGAGAGCTCGGGCTCAAGCTCATCGTTGGCTCGGAGCTCACCGTGATGGACGGCTCCACCCTGGTGTTGCTCGTACAGAACCGAGCGGGTTACGCGAACCTGTGTCGACTCATCACCAAGGGTCGCTTGCGACACAAAAAGGGTCGATGCTCGGTGTCGTGGCGCGAAATCTGCGAGCACGCTCCGGGGCTGCTCGCGCTGTGGGGTGGTGACCGCAGCTTGCTCGTGGGGCGCGAGCCACCGAGTGCCGTGGCAGATGAGCTCGTACAGGCGTTCGGCGACCGACTGTATGCCATAGTGGCGCGGCACCGTCGCGCTTCGGAGCCACAGAGCGAAGCGCTGCTGCGCGAGCGCGCGGCGCGTCATGGGTTGCCGCTGGTGGCTGCGACCGAGGTGCTCTACCACTTGCCCGCGCGTCGACCTCTGCAAGACGTGCTGACTTGCATCAAACACGGTGTGACGCTCTCCCACGCGCGCTCGTTGCTCAAGCCCAACGCGGAGCACGCGCTCAAGACACCGCACGCCATGGCCGCGTTGTTCGCAGATGATCCTGCGCTCCTCGAGCGCTGCGACGAGGTTGCGGCGCGCTGCAGCTTCTCCATGGGCGAGCTGCGTTATCGCTACCCATCGGAGCGTCTTCCAGACGGCACCACCTCGGCGCAGTGGCTGCGTAGCTTGGTCGAGCGTGGTGCCAGCAAGCGTTATGGCGAGCAAGTGCCAGCTGACACGAACGCGCAGATCGCAAGAGAGCTCGCCGTCATCGAGCAGCTCGACTACTGCGGCTACTTCTTGACGATGTGGGAGATTGTCGAGTTCTGTCGCGCCCGCGGCATCTTGTGTCAGGGCCGCGGTTCGGCGGCCAATTCTGCAGTCTGTTATTGCCTGGGCATCACGGCGATCGACCCAGTGCGCATGGGCTTGCTCTTCGAGCGCTTCTTGTCGGTGGAGCGCGCAGAGCCGCCCGACATCGATCTCGACATCGAGCACGAACGCCGCGAAGAGGTGATTCAGCACGTCTACGAGAAATACGGCCGCACGCACGCCGCCATGGTCGCCAACGTGATTCGCTATCGCTCGCGTTCGGCGGTGCGCGACGTGGGCAAGGCGCTCGGTTTGCAGGAGACCTCACTCGACCGCCTGTCCAAGCTACTCTCGCACTGGGACAAGACCGAGCCGGAAACTTTGCGCCTGGCAGGCTTCGATCTCGACGCGCCGCTGCACACGCGTCTCTTGGCATTGACCGAAGAAATCAGCGATTTCCCGCGACACCTGTCGATTCACCCTGGTGGTTTCTTGTTGGGCCACGAGCCCGTGCACGATCTGGTGCCCATCGAGAATGGTGCCATGGACGAGCGCACCGTGATTCAGTGGGACAAGGACGACGTCGAGGCCATCGGGCTCTTCAAGGTGGACCTGCTCGGCTTGGGCGCGCTCACACAGCTGCACAAATGCTTCGATTTACTGCGACAGCAGCGCGGGCTCGAGCTGTCGATGGCGACGATTCCGCCTGCCGACACCGAGACCTTCGACATGATCGCGCGTGCCGACACCGTCGGTGTGTTTCAGATCGAGAGCCGCGCGCAGATGGCCATGTTGCCGAGGCTCTTGCCCAAGACTTTCTACGACTTGGTGGTCGAGGTGAGCATCGTACGGCCGGGGCCGATCACGGGGGGAATGGTGCATCCGTACTTGCGCAGACGAAACGGCCAAGAGCCCGTCGTATATCCACACGAATGCTTGGTGCCAGTGCTCGAGAAAACCTTGGGCGTGCCGCTGTTCCAGGAACAAGTCATGCGTCTGGCGGTGGTTGCCGCCGATTACACGCCCGGCGAAGCCGATCAGTTGCGGCGGGACATGGCCGCCTGGCGCAAGACCGGTCGCATCGAGTCTCACAAGGAACGCTTGCTCGAACGTATGCATCGCAAAGGCATCGCGCTCGAATTCGCCGAGCGGGTGTTCAAGCAGATCTTGGGCTTCGGCGAATACGGTTTCCCCGAAAGTCACGCCGCGAGCTTCGCGTTGATCGCGTATGCGACTGCGTATCTGCGTTGCCATCATTTGCCGGAGTTCACCTGCAGCTTGCTCAATGCGCAGCCCATGGGCTTTTATTCGGCGGCGACCATCATCGACGATGCCAAGCGCCACGGGTTGGTGGTTCTGCCCGTCGATGTACGCGCCAGTGCCTGGGACTGTACGCTGGAAGCGGGCGCGCTACGCATCGGGCTGCGTTACGTGAAAGGTCTCGGTGCTGCGCATCGGGCTCGCATCGAAGCCGCCCGCGTACAAGGAGCGTTCGTGTCGCTCGAAGACTTCGTGCAGCGTACTGCCCTCGAGGCCAAAGAGCTTTCGGCACTCGCGGAGGCCGGCGCCTTCGAGTGCTTTGGTCGCTCGCGTCGGCAAGCCTTGTGGACGGTGCGCGGTTTGTCACGCGAACACGCTACGACGCTGGCGCTCGCACCTGGTCGCGGTCGCGCGCGTTTCGTTCCCTTGCTGCCCATCGAACAGATCGCGTGGGACTACCGCACCATGAATCACAGCGCACGCGCCCACCCGCTCGCAGTGTTGCGTGACGAGCTGCGCGCGCAAGGTCTGCCGGATGCACGCACCTTGGCCTCGCTACGTGACGGTGCGCGTGCACGTTATGCTGGTCTGGTCATTTGTCGCCAAAGGCCGGGCACCGCAGGTGGCGTGACCTTCATGACCATGGAAGATGAAACGGGCTTCGCGAACATCGTGCTGTGGAAGAACGTGTTCGATGCCCATGCCTTGCTCGCGCGCACCAGCTCTTTCCTCGGCGTGACGGGCAAGATTCAAGCGCAAGATGGCGTGGTGCATCTGGTCGCGGAAGAGCTTTGGTCGCCAGATACGCGGCGTTCTCCCGCACCGACCGGCAGCCGCGATTTTCACTGACGCTGCCGCGCGCGGTTAGGCGTCTTCCAGCTCGGGCGCCACATGACGCGCAATCGCTTCGAGCATGCCTCTGCGCATCCCGCGCGGCGTTTCAGTGCCCACGCGCAGCGCCACGGCGCCCACGAGCTTCTTGTCGCGTCCGCCCGTGCGCAACATCATCGTCGCGTAGCGGTCCTCTTCGGCGTTGGCGTCGCCGCCCAGCGCGACGATCGCCAGCTCAGACATGGACTTGGCGTCCGTAGGTGTCGCTGACAGCTCCGTAGATTGCGCCTTGTCGAACTGCTCCTGCAAGATGCGCTCGACTTCGTCGCTCGGCTCGTCCGCCTCCAGCGTCGCGGTCAAGCGCAGCTTTCCGTTCCTCGCCACATACAAGTGGCCGGAGGTACCCGCCGACTGCTCTACGATGATGTGCAGTGCGCGCGCTGCGCGCTCATCGGCGTTTCTGCAGTCGTCGAACACCGCTTCGATACCGGCAACCTGTCGTTGCGTGGTCACCCGCGTGACGGGGTCTTTCTCCCCCGTTGCAGGGTTCGGCGCGTGCTCGGCACGACTGGGTCCCGTGGTCAGCGTGTCGGTCACCCGTTGCGCGCGCATCAAGAGCGAAGGATGACGAGTGATCGCGTACCACTGCCGCATCAAGTCCAGGTGCGCACCTTGGCGCTCGCGGTCGCCAGCACGTGCCGCGACGAACGCCCCGGTTTCATGCAAGAAGCCCACGACGACTGGGTGGTCGGCGTCCTTCAACGCCTCCATCAGCCGATCGATGTGGCCTCGCGCCACTGCATGGTTACCGAGCTCCGCTTCCGCTCGCGCCAGCTGAATGTCGAGGTTCGCGCGACCCGCGGACATGCCTTCGTGTTGCATTGCAGGGCTGCTCAGCGCGCGCTCCACGGTCTGTTTCGCGAGCTCCGGTTTACCCGCAGCGATCGCGATCTCGGCGTAGCATGCGTACAGGATGTCCCACATGCCGACTGAACCCGGTTCGACACTCGGTACCCACTTGCCGAGCAAGCTCATCGCGTCGTCGAGCTTGCGCAGGCTATAGCTGAGCTCGGCGCGCGCCAGATCGAGATACGCCGTGAGCATCGGGTAGCTTCCGACGAAGTGGGTGAGCAGCTCCGCGCAGCGACGCAGCGCCGCCACGTCCATCGTGCGAGTGCTCACGGCGAGCTCGACCAGCGTACGCCAGATGTCGAACTGCATGCCGAGGCCGGTCTGGATCGTGGTGGCGCGCAGCTTGTTGCGATGCGCGTCGGCCTTCTCGCGCTCGGCGCGCATGAGGTGGAAGACCACGCGGATCTGATGCGCCGCCATGGTGAGCTCGGGCGTGGTGATGCCGCCCTCGCGCGTGATCTCTTCGCTACCCGGCTCCAGCACACTTGCGTCCGTGCTGAGCTCAGCGAGCTCGTCGATGACCTGCAGCACGCGCTTGCTGCTCAACGAGTACTGGGCCTCGACCATGCCCAGGCCGATGTACACGGCACCCATGATGCCGCGACGCGAGCCACGATTGGCGCCCGGCAGCGTCTCGTGGGCCTTGGCGAGCGAGAGCGCATTCAGGTGCCACTTGCGTGCGGCGGTGGGCAGCGCCCGCAGCGTGAGCGTGGAACCGCGGAAGGTCGCGGATGTGAGGCGGCCGAGCACTCCAGACGGCGCCACTGCGTCGGTCATGGCAGTCAATCGCTGCATGCCCGCGATGTCCATCGTGGACGTGCGCACGGTCATGACCGCGTAGGCCGCGCGATAGAAGAGTGCGACTGCCGCGATCGGTCGAGGCCCACGCCGGCGCGTGGGCGTGAGCCAACGCCGCACGCTCGCCAAGAGCAGCGCGACGTAGAAGCTGAGCGAGCGCCCGAGCACAGGGGTCAGTCGCTCGGCGATGGGGACGCCCGCGTGGTAGCAGAGCGCGCTGACGGTGGCTTCTCCGTACTCGGCGATGATGCGCCGGTCCATCGAGCCGACCATGATCGAGCGCAGCCACAGGCAATCGCGCGGGCTGCGCCCCTGCTTCTCGTAGAGCGCCAGCGCCGCTTCGAGTGCAGGCAGTGCAGCTGACATCGCAATGCCGCGACCCGTCAGCTTCGGCGCAGCCTGTGCCAAGAGATCGGCGCCGCGGTGCTCGTCGCCGCCGCGCAGCACGTGCCAGCCCGCCTCGATCACGTCCTGGGGACGGTTGGCGCCCAGACGCAACAACGCCTCACCGAGGCGCTTGTGCAAGAAACGCCCGCGCTCAGGAGGGAGCTCTGCCAGCAGGACCTCGCGCAGCGAATCTTGTCCGAAGCGATAGCCATCGGCAGCGTTGGTCAACACGCCCTTGGAGATCAGCTCGTCGAGCGTGCGAAACACCTCGGATTGTGACTTCTCCTCGGCCAGCGCCAGACACAGCTGCAACGGAACGGTGCCGCGGCGCACGCACAACGCTTCGGCCAGCGCGCGTTCCGAGCCTGACAGTGCCGCGGCGCGTGCGCTCATGGTCGCCGCGAGGCTCACAGGCAGCTGCTCACGTGGCACCGACGGCGGCAACACCCACATCCCGTCGACGAAGCGCACGAAGCTCTTCTCCACCAGGTGGCGAGCGAGCTCCATGATCTGCATGGGCGAGCCCGTGGTGATGTCGTGCACCCAGTTGCCCAGGTCATCGGAATTGGGAACCTCTCCGAACAGCGACGACATCAACGCGAGCGTGTCCTTGCGACGCAGGCGGTGCAGCCGCAGGCGGCGCGCATCCGCAGTGAGCGCTGCGACGGCCTCGGGCGCGGAGATCGAGCCCGCCAGCCGTCGCGTGGTCACGAGCAAGATGCGCCGCTGCTTGGCCTCTTGGGCCAGCGCGCCGAGCAGCGAAGCAGAACTCTCGTCGACCCGATGCAGGTCGTCGACCAAGAGCACGAGCGTGTGGTGGTTGCTGAGATCGAGCAACCACGAGAGGAACGCGGCGTGAAGTCGTGCGCGCAGCACGCTGGCGTCGTCTGGCAGCGAGGCGCGGGGTGCCAGCTGCGCGAACTCTTCGAAGACGTGTCCGAGCACCGGCGCGTATGGCAGCGCAGCTTCCCGTGCGTCGTGGGGCGCCGCGTGCAAGATGGCCTTGGCCAGCGCGTGTGCTACGGCGTTGGGCCCACGGTTGGACCGAGCCTCGACGCGAATCGTGAGCGCTCCCGTCAGCTGTGCCTGCAATGCCGCTTCGTCGAGCACTCGGGTCTTGCCCACGCCCGGGTTGCCCTCGATCACCACAGTGCTGCCTTGTTTGGTGTGCGCGCGGGCGATGCGCCGCTGGAGCGTCTCCATCGGGTGCGTGCGTCCGATCAATCGCGAGTTGAGTAGATAGCTCTCGGCGGTGCGCACGCGATCTTCGTCGGGCGGCAGCTCGCCGATGGCAGTGAGCCTGTCGATCACCTCCGACGCACTGGCGGGTCGGTACATCGGGTCGAGGCTGAGCATCGACATGACCAGGTCATCGAGCGCAGGCGGTGCATCGGGCACGAGCTGGTGCACGCGCGCGGGCTGGGTGAGCCAAAGCTCGGGCAGGTCTTCCAGCTGCTTCGCACGGTAGGCGTGACGATTGGTCAGCAGCCGGTACGCGAGCGCTCCGAGCGAATACAGGTCGGAGCGGTGATCGAGCCCGGTGCCGCGCAGCGCTTCCGGCGGCACCATCGGTGGCGTGCCGACGATCTCCTCGGCCACGCCAAAGCCCGCCATCGTGCCGAAGTCGAGCAGCTTGCAGCGATTGTCGCTGGTGATCCGCACGTTGCGCGGGCTCAGGTCGCGGTGCAGTCGGTTACGCGTGTGCAGCAGCGCCAGCGACGATGCGACGTCGCGCAGATACCGACACGCCTCGCGGTAAGGGATCGGCGCCAGCTCGCCCAGGTCGCGCCCGTCGAGCAGCTCCATCGTGTAGTAGGGACCGTGCTTGTCGATGCCATAGTCGAACACCTCGACGATGCGCGGGTGCTTCATGCGCGCGAGCGTGTGGTACTCGCGCTCGAAAAGCGCCGTGATGCGCGCGCTGTGGGCCGCGCTGTCGAGCAAGCGCTTGAGCGCAACCTCTTGCTGCGTGGAGACGTCGATCGCGCGGTAGACGACGCCGACACCCCCTCGCGCCAGCTCCCGCTGCAGCTGGTAGCGGCCGGCCACCAACTCGCCTGGGGTCGCTGAGTCGGCTTCGGTCATGCGTGGTGGAGGCGACGGATCATGTGTGTCTGCGCCGAGGCTCTCCGGTTGCACGGCGACCTAAAGTATGGCGGAAGGGCTGCGCTTGGGGCAATCGAAGCAGCCTCACCCCAGGCCGCGCCACGCCAATCAAGAGCGTACACGGAGGCCAATGTGGGGCACCGAACACATGAATAGCCACCCGCGCGGGGCGTCCAGCCGGAGCATGTTTAGCTCCGCCAGGCACGCTTTCGTACGTACCAGCGCCCTGCTTCGCGTGGCGGCTTTGGGGCCCTGGAAATGCCCGGCGTTGTGGTTCGCCTTGGGGAGCGTTTGTGCGTATAGTGCGCGCCTGGTGGCGGTGGGCTGCGGTAGTAGCTGGTACGACAAGCCGACGGGTCTCTGTCGCGTAGGAGGATTCTGATGCGAGCTTCGGTCTCTATTGTTCTGATGGCTGCATTGCTATTGGCTGTGCCCGCAGGCGCGCGTCTGCACGCGGAAGGCGAGGGAGGTGCTCAGACTGTCATCAAAGTCGCGACGATGATCCCGCGCACCACGGACATCGCGATCCAGGAGAAGCGTTACAACCAGCGCTTGGCCGAGGCCACCGGCGGCCGCATCCAGTTCAAGACGTTCTTTGGCGGCAGTGCCGGCGACGACACCACCGTGATGCGCAAGATGCGCTCCGGTCAGGTCGACGGCGCGCCGCTGGGCGTCGACGTGGTCGCGCAGTTCGTGCACCAGTGCACCATCCTGATGGCCCCGCAGACCTTCTTCAATTACAAGCAAGTCGACGCCGTGCGCGAGGAGCTCTCGCCCACGTTCAACAAGGAAGCCTGGGACAACGGCTTCAAGATCATGTCGTGGTGGGATGGCGGTCGCGTCCGCATCTTCAGCAAGCAGCCGATCCGCAGCTTCGACGATCTGCGTAAGGGTCGCCCGTGGCTGTACCCCGAGAGCGCGTTGCTCAAGGAGTTCTACAGGATGATCAACGTGACGGGCGTGCCGCTCGACCTGAACGAGGTCTACGGCGGCCTGACCACGAACATGATCGACACCGTGTGGATCTCGTCCGTGCTCGGCACGGCGTTCCGCTGGTCGAGCCAGACGCAGTTCGTGTCGGCCACCCCGGTCGACGTCATCCAGGGCGCGTTCTTGCTGCGCAAGGCCACCTGGGAAGGCCTGAGCAAGGCCGACCAGAAGGTCTTGGAAGAAGTGATGAACGAGCAGTCGGCCAAGACCATCAAGCAGTTCCGCGAAGACGACGAGCGCACCTTCGCCAAGCTCCAGACCCACGGCATCACGCCGTTCACCTTCGCCAACCAGAAGGAATGGGACGAAGCGGGCCAGAAGCTGCGCCTCAAGATGGTCGGCCGCACCTACTCGAAGGAGTTGCTCGACAAGGTGGAAGCCATCACCAAGAAGTTCCCCGGCACCATGTGAGTGAGCAGTGCCGCACACGCGGCACTCCAAATGCGAAACCCGGGCTGACGAAAGTCGGCTCGGGTTTCTGCTTTCGTGCGCCCAGCATGGGCGCGGGTTGGCGCTTCGTTCAGCGGTGCTTCTTCAGCTCGAGGCGTGCGAGCTGATCCATGTGCACTTCGTCGGGGCCGTCGGCAAAACGTAGCGTGCGGATGTTGGCCCAGGCGGCGGCGAGGAACGTGTCTTGACACACGCCCATGCCGCCATGCACCTGAATCGCACGATCGATCACGCGCAGTGCCATGCTCGGTGCCACGACTTTGATGGAGGCGATCTCGGTGCGCGCTTCCTTGTTGCCCGCTTGGTCCATGCGCTGTGCGGCGTACATCGTCAGCAGCCGTGCTTGATCGATCTCCATGCGTGACTTCGCGATGTCCTGGCGCACCGAGCCCATGTCGGAAAGTTTCTGCCCGAACGCGACGCGCGCCTGGGCGCGCTTGCACATCAGCGCGAGCGCACGCTCTGCGACGCCGATGGTGCGCATGCAGTGATGGATGCGTCCGGGGCCCAGACGTCCCTGCGCGATCTCGAAGCCGCGGCCCTCACCGAGCAGCAAGTTGCTAACCGGTACACGCACGTCCTTGAATTCGATTTCGCCGTGCCCGTGGGGCGCGTGATCGTAGCCGTACACGCTGAGCATGCGCTTGATGTTCACGCCGGGTGCATCGCGAGGCACGAGAATCATCGACTGTTGCGCGTGTCGTGGCGCGCTCGGGTCGGTCTTACCCATGAACACGAAGACCTTGCAGCGTGGATCCCCCGCGCCCGACGACCACCACTTGCGACCATTGATGACGTAGTGGTCGCCGTCGCGGACGATGCTCGACTGGATGTTGGTCGCGTCCGACGAGGCCACGTCCGGCTCCGTCATGCAGAACGCAGAGCGGATCTCGCCGGCGAGCAGCGGCTTGAGCCACTTCTCCTTGTGCTCGGCGGAGCCATAGCGCTCCAACACTTCCATGTTGCCGGTGTCGGGCGCGGAGCAGTTGGTGGCTTCGGCGGCCAGGCCGTAATAGCCCATGATCTCGCACAGCGGCGCGTACTCGTAGTTGGTCAAGCCGGCGCCATTGCGGCTCTCGGGCAGGAACAGGTTCCACAGCCCGAGCTTCTTCGCTTTCTGCTTCAGCTCCTCCACGACGGGCACCGGTTGCCAGCGATCGGCACTGGCTTGCAGTTGATCGGCGAAGACCTGTTCTGCAGGCAGGCATTCCTTCACCGCGAAATCGAGCAAACGTGCGTGCAGGTCTTTCGCCTTCTCGGACATGTCGAAGCTCATGCTGTTGCCTTCCTCGTTGCAGTGGTTCAGCGACCCGTGGTGATCACGCACTTGCCCACGACCTCGCGGTTGATCACGCAGTTGAGCGCGTCGGCTGCCCGCGGGAGCGGGAAGGTGTGCGAGATGATGGGCTTGAGCGCGCCGGCTTCGTACCACTCGAACATCGTCTGGAAGTTCTTGCGATTCACGTCGGGCTCGCGGCCGAGCCAGGCGCCCCAGAACACGCCGATCAACGAAGCGCTCTTGAGCAACACGAGGTTCGCCGGAATTTTTGGGATGTCCCCGCCCGCGAAGCCAATGACCAGCACGCGGCCGTTCCAGTTGAGACAGCGCAGTGAGGTCTCGAGCAGCTCGCCGCCGACGGCGTCATAGACCACGTCTGCGCCTTTGCCGCCGGTGATGGCGCGGACCTTCTCTTTCCAGTTGGTCTCGGTCTTGTAGTTGATGGTGTGCTCGATGCCGTAGTGCTTGGCGATGCGCGCGAGCTTCTCGTCGCTGCCGCCAGTGGCGATGATCTTGGCGCCGAGCTTCTTGCCGATGTCGACCGCGGCCGTGCCGACGCCGCCGGCCGCGCCGTGGACGAGCAACACTTCGCCGGGTTGCATCTGCGCGCGTTGCACCAGAGCGTAGTAGCTCGTGCCGTAGGTCATGGAGAAACCCGCGGCGACCGTGTAGTCCATGCTCTTGGGAAGCGTCATGCAGCTGACGGCTGCGGCGATGGCTTCGTCGGCGAAGCCGCCGGCTCCCACCATGGCCATCACGCGCTCACCCACCTTGACCGTGGTCACGTCGGGTGCAACTTCAGTGACTTGCCCCGCGACCTCGGCGCCCGGTGCGAACGGGAAGGGCGGCTTGAACTGGTACTTGCCTTGGATCATCAGCACATCGGGGAAGTTCACGCCTGCGGCATGCACCGCGATGCGCACTTGACCAGGCCCGAGTGGCTTCTGCGGTTGCTCTTCGAGCACCAGACTTTCGGGCGGACCAAAGGCTTTGCACAGCATGGCTTTCACGGGGCGCAGTCTCCTTGTCGCACGCGGCCGCGCGAAGAGCGGCCGGTGTTTGGCTTGTACAGCGGGCTGATGCAGAGGGTCAAATCGGGCTCTGGGCCCGCGGTCCACGCAAGGCGTGGAGTAGCCGTTGAGCTGGGCGTAGCGCTCGCGGAAGTGAGCGACGTCGCCGAAGTTGAGCTCGCAGGCGCGCGCGGGCTGCATGAAGAAGCCGGTGTCGTGCTCGTCGGTAATGTCGATGCCGCCATGCAGCTGCACCGCTTCGTTGGCCGCCAAGACGTAGCTATCCGAGCAGCGAGCCTTGGCCACGCAGACCCTCTCGAATCAATCGCCAGGCAGATCGAGCACACGCTTGGAGCAAGGATACCGCGGCGATTCTACAGCAGGCCGTGGCGCACGAGCTCCGCGCGCAGCGCAGCCACGTCGCCGCGAAAGTGCACGCTCGGCAGGCCCAGCGCGCGCGCCGCGTCGCAATTCACCGCGCGGTCGTCGACGAACAGACAAGCCGCGGGCGGCAGGCCCAGGGTCTCACAAGCGGTCACGAACGCGCCGGGTGCGGGCTTGCGAACTCCGGTGTTGCACGACACGAACGACAGCTCGACGTAGCGCGACAGCGCCAGGCGCTCGTCGATCAACTGATACCAGTTGGGGTAGTTCGAGAGCGCGTGCATCGGGACGCCGCGCTCGCGCAGCTCCACGAGCAAGCTCTCGATTCCGGGCAGCCAGCAGTACGCGTCGGCCATGTGCTGCTTGAGCCCGGGGCCATCGATGCGCGTGCCATCGCGGAAGAAGCGCGCGTACAGCTCTTCCTCGCGGAGCTTGCCCAACTCGAACTCGCCCCACGCCGTGGGGTGTTTTTTTGCAAGCAGCTCGTCGAACGACAGACCGAGGAAGCTCGGCATGTGCGTGAAGAAGGGATCACGCACCAGCGTGTCCATGATGTCCCACAGAATGACCTTGGCCACGCTGCAGTATGGATCGATTCCGCACCGTACAGCTTCCGCACCGTGCAGCTTCCGCAGCGTACAGCACGGCGCGCGCCGCTCAGTTGAGCTTGCGGTAGATGCCCACGACCACGCCCAGGATGTGCGTGGAGCGCCAGTCGTCCTTCTGGATGACGATGTCGGTCATGCGCTCGTTGGCAGGCACCAGGCGCACGCGGTCGGACTCCGGGTAGTAGTACTTGCAGGTGGCTTCGTCGCCGACCAGTGCGACGATGATCTCGCCGCGCCGCGCTTCGATCTGCTTCTTCACGAAGACGTAGTCGCCATCGAGGATGCCGGCGTTGATCATCGATTCGCCCTTCACGCGCAGGCCGAACACGTCGCGAGCGCCACCGACCAACATGCGGTCGATGTGCACGGTGTCTTGCGGGGTCTCGATCGCCTCGCTGAGTTGGCCGGCCGCGACGCGGCCGATGATGGGGATCTCGATGAGGTTGTCGCCGAGATCGATGCCGTGCGACGCGTGTCCGTTGCTGCCATGCCCATTGGTGCCATGCCCGTTGGTGCCCGCGCCGTTCGCGCCGTTGGTACCCGCGCCGTTCGCTCCGCCTTGGATGGCGTACAGTTGCGTGGGGCGCAGGGCGCGCGACTTCATGTCCTCGCGCGTGAGGTAGCCCTTGCGCTCGAGCGCGCGTAGGTGGTCGTTCACGCCGTTGGTGCTGCGGATGCCCATGAAGTTGCCGATTTCGCGCAGCGTGGGCGGGTAACCACGGTCAACGATGGAGGACTGGATGTACTGCAGCACCATCTCTTGTCGCTGGGTCAGCTTCTGCACCGGAGCACCTCGTGGTTGGCTAAGCCCGTCACGTGATGACCAGCTTGTCCTATAGGGTATCTCCTATAGGGTGTGTCCTATACAGACATCCACTGGTCGCACGAATAGGTAAGACAGGTGATTACAGAACACGCGACCAGATGTCAAATTCTGTGACAAGCCTATTCTTCGAGTGTTCCCCGGCACTTGGGTAGGTGCATGGGGGCGGCCCGCGCCGGACGGTGATTCGGGTGCGGCGTGAGCAGGCCTGGCCGCGCGCTCAGCCCCGCTCGCTGTCGCGGGTGCGCAATCGGTGAGCGAGCATCTGCAGCGGGTTCCAGCCCAATAGGCCGGACACGCTCGACACGTGGGCGACTTGGTCGCGCACGGCACGGGCCAGCGGCTCGAGCCCAGCGAGCACGTCGAAGCCGCCGAGCCACGCGCCCACCTTGCGCGCGGAGGCTCGCAAGGTGTCTGCGCCCAGGGCGACGTGCACGTACGCAGGCGCAGGATCGATGATGACGTCGCGCACGGCCACTGCCTTGGTCCACGCGCCCGGTCGCGGGTCGCGCAGCAGCTGCATCAGTTGCTGGCGTTGTGCGAACACGCCGATGTGCACCGGTGCGATGGCTTCGCTGACCGCACGGCGCAGCGCGCGATGATCACGCCGGTAGTCGCCTCCGAGCGGACCGGTGACCTCGCTCACGAGCTCGGCACCACCGATCAAGTCAATCTCGGATCCGCGACGTCGCACCACCAGCGCAGTCCAGATCTCCGTGCCCTCCCAGACTACGGCGAGGAAGGCGTGGTCGTTCGGCAGCACCACGTCGAGCGCACGCGTCACCATCGCGGCCGTGGGCAGTGGCAGCGGGCTACGTGCAGGCCAGAAATGCAGCAAGCCTTCGCGCTCGATCTCGCGCGTCAGCTGGAGCAACGCCAGCCATTGCGCGACGTAGTCGTCCTCGGCGAGCACGCGCAATGCGGCGCGTTCCGTCAGCTCTTCGATCGCGCCGCGGCGCACCACGATCGCGCGCCGTGCCAGCTGACGCTCGCACAGTCGCGGTAGGTCGTCGCGGCTGCCGTAACCGTCAGGGGTGAAGCTGCCGTGAATGCTGTGGAATGCGGCCGCCGGCGTGCCATCGATGTTCTCGACCACGACCAAGTAGCCGGTTGCAGTGGCTTGCGTTTCGGTAGGCGTGACGGCCCGCGCCCCCAAGAGCGACAGCAAGTTGATCCACGAGCTGCTGGAGAAACCGGTGAAGCGCAGGTCGCGGCTCAGCATGGCGGGACGCTCCTGCGCGCGGAAGCCGGCCGTTGCCGCGCGGGGGCGCCGGCGAGACGCTCGCAGACGAACATGCGACAGCTGTAACCGTCGAGCGGGAAGCCCACGGTGGTGTCACCCTCGTAGCGCTCGCCGCTCATCGCATCGGTCAGCACCATGGGCTCGGGCAAGCGCAGCTCGGCGCCTGCGGCGTTGGCCTCCATTTGCATCACGAACAGCAGCCTCGGCGTGTCGCCGTCCACGTGCACGGCGGTCTGCACCGTGTGCGGCGCGGCAGGGAACGGGCAGGCCAGCGCAAGCTCGTTCACGACGGCATGGACGACTTGTTCGGCGTCGGTCTGGTCGAGCACCGTCACGCAGCGCGAGTTGGGTGGGGTTGCGAAGACGTGCTCTGCGAGCCTGGCATCCAACTGCGGCAAGCGCGGCCCGTACACCACGTGGCCACCGGTCTCGGAGAACCAGACCAGGCGCTCCCAGCGTTGCGCATCGGCCAGCTCGTAGCTGGGCACGAAGACCACGCGCATGTTTGCGAGCTGAGCGTCGGGAGCATCGCTCTCGATGTATACGTAAGGCACGCGCGCGAGCTCCAGCGCCTTGGCGATGCGCGCGACCCAGCGCGGCCACTGCGTCTGGATCGGCTCCGCGAAGCCGAAGTCGTCTTGCAAGCTCGCGGCCGACGCGCCTACAC
>JADGRE010000291.1 GCA_017881185.1 Pseudomonadota bacterium
CGCACGCCCGTCGCATGGGCTCGGACACACGGCTCACCGGCCGTCGCAAGGACGGCACGGAATTCTTCGTCGACGTGAGCCTGAGCCCTGCAAACACCGAGGCTGGCAGCCTGGTCACCGCAGCCGTGCGCGACGTGAGTGATCGAGTGCGTGTTCAGCAGGCCCTGGCAGCCAGCGAAGAGCGTTTTCGAACGCTCGTGGGCTCGCTCGACGACATCGTATACACGCTGGACGCACAGCTGCGCTTCAGTCGCTTCTACGGGCGTTCGCTCGCACGCGAGAGTCTCTTGCCCGAGAGCTACCTCGGCAAGACCGCACGCGAGGTACTCGGGGACGAGCCCGCCGCCGTGCATGAAGCCGCATACCGCCGCGCGCTGGCTGGCGAGCGCGTCGTCTACGAGTCGGAGACAACCCGAGACGGGCAGCGGCGAGCATTCCAGACCGCGCTGTCGCCGCTGCGTGATGCCAGCGGCGAAACCACCGGCCTGGTCGGTGTCGCGCGCGAGGTGACCGAGCTCAAGCGCGCACAGACGCAGCTGATGGTCGCAGAGCGCATGGCCTCGGTCGGCATGCTGGTGGCCGGTGTCGCGCACGAGATCAACAACCCGCTGACAGCCGTCAGCATCAACCTGCAGCTCGCCTGCGACGAGCTGACCAAGCGCGTCGCACAGGACCAGTCGTTGCGCACCCTGTCGGACGAAGCCCGCGATGCCCTGACTGCCACCGGGCGCGTGCAGGCCATCGTCCACGACCTGCTGGTGTTCTCTCGAGGCAGCGCGTCGGAGCCCGCCGAGCCCGTGGACGTGCGGGCCGTGCTCGAGTCCACCATACGCATCGCTCGCAACGAGCTGCACCACCGGGCGCGAGTCGTGAAAGACTTCCACGCCGTGCCCGCCGTGCTGGCCAACGAGACACGCCTTGCACAGGTCTTCCTGAACGTCATCATCAATGCAGCTCAAGCGCTGCCGGAGGGCAGCGCTAACAGCCACGAGATTCGCCTGGTGACTCGCAGCGACGGCCCCGGGCATGTGGTCGTGGAGGTGCACGACACGGGGCCCGGCATGCCGCCCGAAGTGCTGCAGAATCTCTTCACGCCGTTCTTCACCACCAAGCCGCTGGGCGTTGGAACGGGGCTCGGGCTGGCCATCTGTCAGCGCATCTTGGCGTCGTTCGGCGGCACGATCGAGGCGCACAGTGAGCTTGGGACTGGCTCGGTGTTCCGCCTGCGTTTGCCCGCCGCGCAAGCTGCGGTCGCACCGCCTGCGCCGGCGCTCGACAGACCTGCACAGAGCTCTGCACGCGGTCGTGTGCTCGTGGTGGACGACGATCCGATCGTGGCCACGACGCTGGTGCGTACCCTGCGCCGCGATCACGAGGTCGTGGCCGCGCACGACGGACATTCAGCGCTCGAACGTCTGCGCTCGGGTGAGCGCTTCGACGTCATCATCTGCGACCTCATGATGCCCCAGATGATGGGCATGGATCTGTACGTCGCGATCGACGCCGTGGACCCAGAGCAAGCCAAGCGCATGGTGTTCTTGTCCGGAGGCGTCTTCTCGGCGCGCACGGCCGAGTTTCTGCAGCGCGTTCCCAACGCGTGCCTGGAGAAGCCCTACGACATGGATCGACTGCGCGTGCTGGTGAGCGACTGGGTGACGCACGGGCCCACGTCACGGCACAGCAAGTTGGCTGCGCCGCGCTGAGCACCGCGGCCTGGCCGCGCGCAAGCCCTCTCGACGCGGGTCGGGGCTTCGATCACAATCTGACGCTGATGCCCAACGACAAGATCAGCGTGTGCTTCGTGTGCCTGGGTAACATCTGCCGCTCACCCACGGCCGAAGGCGTGATGAAGAAGCTGGTCGACGACTCCGGCCTGGCAGAGGGTTTCTTCATCGACAGTGCCGGCACGGGCGCCTACCACGCAGGCGAGCCCGCAGACGCGCGCAGTGCTGCCGCAGCCAAGCGACGCGGCGTGATCTTGACCAGCAGCGCGCGCCTGTTCGTGGCCAGTGACTTCGAGAGCTTCGACTACGTGGTCGCGATGGACAGCAAGAACCACGCGCACTTGAAGCGCCTGGCGGCGGGTGAAGCTCACCACAGGAAACTCTCGATGCTGCGTTCCTTCGATGCGCTCGCCGACGGCATCGACGTGCCGGACCCGTACTACGACGACAACTTCGACCATGTCTACGACATCTGCCTGGCGGGCTGCACGGGGTTGCTCGCACACGTGGTCGAAAAGCACGGGCTGCCGCGGTGAGCGCGTGAGCGCTGCGCTGCGCGCCAAGGTGGAGGCGTTGCTCCACGACCGCGTGTTGCAAATAGGCGCCGCTGACGGCGGCAGCATCAACCAGACTTGCACGCTCGGCCTGGCACACGCTGGGCGCGTCTTCGTAAAGACGCACGAGCGCGCCCTACCCGGCATGTACGCCTGCGAAGCCCGCGGACTGCAGTGGCTACGCGAAGCGAACGCGCTGCGCATACCGCGCGTGCTGGCGCATGCGGAAGCCGACGAACACGGCCCTGCGTGCCTCGTGCTCGAGCTCATCGAACCCGCGCGGCGCAGCGCTGACTTCGACGAGCAACTTGGGCACGGCCTCGCAGCGTTGCATCGCAGCGGCCCTGCGCGCTTCGGTCTCGACCACGACAACTACATCGCGCTCTTGCCTCAGAGCAATACGCAGGACGGCGACTGGGCGCACTTCTACGCGGCGCAGCGCTTGCTGCCGCAGCTGCGCATGGCGAGTGAGCGTGGACGCGCCAGCGCCGCATTGCGTCGCGGCGTGGAACGCGTTTGCGCCAACATCGGCGCGCTCGTCGGGCCAGCCGAAGCACCGGCGCGCTTGCATGGCGATCTATGGGGCGGCAACCTGATCGTGGACGAGCGCGGCGCACCCTGCCTGATCGACCCAGCTGTATACGGCGGCAACCGCGAGATCGATCTCGCCATGATGCAGCTCTTCGGCGGATTCGGACCGCGTGTGTTCGCCGCGTACCACGAAGAATTTCCGCTGGCGCCTGGCCACGAAGAGCGCGTGCCGCTGTACCAGCTGTATCCCCTGCTGGTGCACGTGAATCTGTTCGGTGGCTGCTACGTGGCGCAGGTGGAACGGCTGCTTTCCCAGCTGTAGCGCGGGTGATTTCCATTGGCCAAGCCACGCGGGTTGTGCGGCGCGGCGAATGGCGCTAGGTGTGTGTGCCATGGGCAAGCGCGCTATCTATTGGCTGCTGCTGGCGTGCGTTGCGTGTAGCGCGCAACGCCCGAAAGCTGGGTCGTCGAACAACGGCGTGGGCGAACGCGCTGATGGCGCCGTGGCAGACGCCGCGTTCGGCGCCGGCAACCCAAGTGCAGCTGTTGGCGGCGGCGCTGACGCGGCTGCGGGGGGCGGCGCAAAAGGCGCAGACGCCGGCGCGCTCACAGTGCCCACCTGCGTGAAGCAAGCAGCCGCCGCGCAACAAGCCCCGGTCGATATGTACATCATGCTCGATCGCTCGGGTTCCATGACCGAGCTCACCGGAGCCGGCCCGAGCAAGTGGGATGCCGTGCGCGACGCGCTCAGCCAGTTCGTGAACGACCCGCGCTCCGCAGGCCTGGGCGTGGGCTTGCAGTACTTTCCACTCGGTCAACCCGGCGTGCCAGAGAGTTGCACCAGCGACAGCGACTGCGGCAGCACCGGCGGGGCTTGCCTCACCAAGGCCTGCCAGCCTTCACAGCTCGTGAGCATCCCGTTCACGGTCTGCTTGTCCGATGCCGATTGTCCCCTCGCCTCGCCCGGCTGCGCGCCCTACGGCATCTGCGAGAAAGACGCGACGCTCGCGTGCTTCAACCTCGGCGCCAACGGCTGCGGCGCGCAGGGCGCGTGCAGCGCAGCGCCCGCTGAATGCTTGAACTTTGCATCGTGCGACGTACCCACCTACGCCGCGCCTGCGGTCGCGATCAAGGCGCTGCCCGGCAACGCTGCGGCACTGCTTGCCTCGCTGCGCGCGGAGACGCCCGTGGGGCTCACGCCCACTTCGGCCGCGCTCTCGGGTGCACTGCAAGCGGCTGGCAAGCAAGCGCGCGCCGCTCCCACGCACCGCGTCATCACCGTGCTCGCCACCGACGGCATCCCCACGCAGTGCAACCCGACCGACGCCACGGGCGTGGCGAACATCGCGGCGCAGGGCCTGGCGCAAACACCGCAAGTGCGCACCTACGTCATCGGCGTGTTCGCGCCGAGCGACACCGCAGCGCCCGCGAATCTCGACGCCTGGGCCAAGGCCGGCGGCAGCGACAGCGCCTTCATCGTCGACCCGACCCAGAACGTGAGCACGCAGTTCCTCGATGCCATGCAGAAGATCCGCGGCGGCGTGGTGTCGTGCGAGTACCTCTTGCCCCCTGCGCCCGTCGGCAGCTCGCTCGACCTCGGCCAGGTCAACGTGGCGCTGATCGAGCCCACGCGCACCCGCGACGCGTTCTACGTGGGCGACGCCGGTCATTGCAGCGCCACGCAGCTCGGCTGGTATTACGACGCGCCACCCGCAAGCGGCAGCGCACGCAAGATCCTGGTCTGCCCACAGACCTGCACCGCACTTCACGCCGCAAGCGATGTAAAAGTCGAGATTCGCCTCGGCTGCAAGACGATGGGGCCAGAATGAGACCGTCGGCGCGCGGCGCGTGAACAGCTCCAGCGCCGTCCGCCTGCCACTTTCGGCCAGATCGTGCTACGGGTGGCAGCATGACGTCCGTGCTCACCGGCTGGCTCTTGGCCTTGCTCTTGGGTGTGCGCCACGCCTCGGAACCCGATCACCTGGCCGCCGTCTCCACGCTGCTGGCCGAGCATTCGCACGCACATCCGCGCAAGAGCGCCTGGCTCGGGGCATTCTGGGGCGTAGGGCATTCGCTCGCGCTGCTCGCAGTGGGCGGCGTGCTCCTGCTCATGCACCTGCGCATGCCGGGGCCCATGGCCGACCTCTTCGAGCTCGCCGTGGCCGCGATGCTGCTCGTGCTCGGCGCGCGCTCGCTGCGCCGCGCCGTGCGCGCCGGGCGCAGCGGCCAGCGTAGCCTGCACGTACATCACGGCGCGCCGCACGTGCATGCCGGGCCCGCCGATCACCTGCACGTCGGTCGCTGGACCATGGCCAAGCGCCCGCTGCTCATCGGCCTCGTGCACGGCCTCGCGGGCAGCGGCGCGCTCACTGCGCTTGCGCTGGCGAGCATGCCGTCACTCGGCTCGGGCCTGGTGTACATGCTGCTCTTCGGCGCCGGCTCCATCGTGGGCATGGCGCTACTCACGGGCCTCGCCGGCTGGCCGCTGCGTCAGCTGGCACAGCGTACGCACGTGCAGGCCGCGCTCAGTGGGCTGGCGGGCGTGATCTCGCTCGTGCTCGGCGTGCTGTGGGGCTGGCCGCTCTTGTTGCGCTTGACCGGCGCCTAAACAGGAACGCATGGACCGCGATCCACCCTCCGTCGGGGCTGGGGCCCCGACCCCAACCGGGCGATCCGCCTTCGCTTTCTCCGGTGCGTGCTCACCTACAGGAGTAGGCTCCGCGCGCTCCTCGAAACCGAAGGCGCCTCGCTCGTGTCTCACGGTCCA
>JADGRE010000121.1 GCA_017881185.1 Pseudomonadota bacterium
CGGGCGCGGCGGCCGGCGCCGGCGCGGGAATGGCAGGTGGCACAGGTGGTGCCCCACAGGGCGGTTCTATGAGTGGCGGTGCTTCGGGCGCCGACCAACCTGCTGTGGCAGTGATGCCCGAACAAAGCGGCGCGCTGTACCGCTTCGCATTTGACGGGATCGTGTTCGAGGTCGATCCGCGCATCGGCGCCCGCATCGTGACATTCTCGCTCGGCGACAAGAACATCCTCACCGGACCGAGTGCCAATCCCGACAACTTCGGCTCGACGTACTGGCCCAGTCCCCAGAGTGTGTGGAACTGGCCGCCGCCCGCCGAGATCGACAAGCTCGCCTATGCCGCCCGCATCGAGGGCGACACCCTAGTGCTCGACAGCATGGTCCATGCGGCACTCAGCCTTCAAGTGACCAAGCGCTTTCGCGTCGATCATGCGCACGGCCAGATGGTGCTGGAATTTGCGCTGAAGAACACCGGCAATGCTGCAGCGACGTGGGCCCCCTGGGCCATCTCGCGCGTGGCTCCGGGCGGCTTGACGTTCCTGGGCCTGGGTGCCGGTGGCAGCATCGCCAACAACGGCTCCACCCCCGCAGCGTTTTCTACTCAGAACGGCGTCGCCTGGTACGACGACGCTGCTGTGCCTGGAACTACCTCGACCAAGAACTTCTTCGACGGACTAGGCTGGCTCGCGCATGTCATGCCCGCCGAGCGCTTGCTGTTTGTGCAGAGCTTTCCCGACGTGGCGGTCGGCGCGGCCGCCGAGGCCGAGATCGAGGTGTACGTCGATGGCGCGCGCAAGTACGTCGAGCTCGAGGCCCAGGGCACCAATGCCTCGATCGCAGCTGGTGGAACCTTGTCATGGACCGTGCGCTGGTCGCTGACGAAACTTGACGCTGGCGTGAGCCTGTCAGTTGGCTCTCCGTCACTGCTCGACGCAGTCAAGACCGTCCTCGACAATAGGTAGTAGCTAACGCCTGTCAGACAGGTCGTTTCGCTGATCGGCGTGCCTTCAGCGACAGGTGGGAAATTGCGCGTGACCCGACACGTCGCCGTTGACCATCAGTTGCAGACCGTCGTCCTCCAGCACCTGCCCGTTCACATCGGTCACGCGAAAGTCGTAGGTCGTCGTATTGGGGCCGTTGGCCACATAGTAGGCGAGGTCCCCGGTGGGCGCGCTCAGGTTCTCCCAAGCGCCGCCGTTGCGGCGGTATTGCAGTGATGCGATGCCGTAGCGGCTGTTGCGGATCTGCACGGCAAGCCAGTTCACGCTGGTGCCGTCTTTGAAGTGATAGACGATCGGGCCGCTCGTGTTGCACGCCACGTAGTGCCACGAGATCGGCGAGGAGTTGGGAACCTCCCCGCCGAATTGATAGTTGCTAGGCACGATCGCCTGGTACGCGGTGTGACTGAGATCGATGTGACCCGCGACGCATTTCGGGTTGCTCGCAATGGGGCACTGATCGACGGCGTGGATGATGGTCTTCTGGCCCGTGGGACCCGTGACCTCCGCGCACATGCCGCACACCGCCGATGCGCCGTAGTCCGCGGTGGCCATCGCGCCGTACAAGTCATCCGACGGCCACGGCATCCCGCAGTTGCCTAGCGGGGTTTGATCGTACTGGGTCAGGCCGCCCATGTGCACAGGCTCGGCTTTGCACATCATCGCGCCCGGGTCGCCCCCCGTGCCAGACGCTCCACCTCCGCCCGACATGCCGCCGGTACCCGACATCCCGCCGGACCCAGAGGCACCCCCCGCACCCGGCATGCCTCCGGCACCCGCGGTGGTCCCGCCGGTTCCCGAACCCGTGCCGCCCGAGCCCGCCGTGGCACCCGACGCGCCCGCAACAGGAGCCACCATCCCGCCCTGCCCGGAGAAACCCGGCGCAGCGCCGCCGGTTCCGGCACCCGACACTGGCATGGAGCCAGCTGCTCCGGTCCCGGCAACCCCCGGCGGCGCAGGAGTTCGTGCTCCGCCACTACACGCCACGAGCAACATGACGCCTGCAAGCGTCAGCAGCCCTGTCCGGTGCCGATCCCAAGCGCACCGCACGAACAACCCCGCTGATTTGCGTCGCATCATCGATGCATAGTGACCAGCGGGGCCCAAAGAGGGTCACGGCCACGGAGAGGTAGCCTCGATGGCGCAAGCGCGCGAGCGAGAAAGGCAGCTTCGGTCGGCGGGCGCTACTTCATGTCAGGAAGCCGCGTCCCGAGCTGTTGAGCGAGACGGTGAAAATCGCTGCCCGGCTCGATGAAACGCACTTTCGTGCTGAGCGATTGAGGATCGACGAGCTTGCTGAACGGAACGTAGCGCAGCGCCATCTGGCCCGAGACACTCACCATCACACCGTCGAGATCTGCTTCGGTCAGAGCGCGGTGGGCGCCGAGGCCTAGCTCGCTGCCAAGGAGTACATCGAATGCGTGCGGCGCCGCACAGCGAGACTCGTACCCAAGCTGCATGCCCGTGACCTTGATGTGCTTGCCCGTCTGCTGCGCGTAGCGTGCGGCAACGCGCTGAGCCAAGAGCCGCCCAAAATCGAGATTCGCAAACGAGATATGACCATGTTCGTCGCGAGCGATGCCGGCGATGTCCTGCTCGGGAAGCAGCTCCGACAGCCCCTCGGCAAGCACGATGACGCCGTACCGTTTGCCGCGCGACTCGCGCGTGACGATCAGCTCGGCCAGGCGATCGGTGAGCGCCGTGAGATCGAGCTTGCCGTCTGCGGTGCGCAAGGCGCCCTGCACGTCCTCCACCCCGAGCACGAGATGCGCTTCGCCCGCGACCGCCACGCCATACGCGAGCCAGCCGGTGCGGCGACCCATGGTGGACACGAGATAGTAGCTCTGCGTGGCGATCGCGTCGGCGCGAAGGTTGAGCAGTTCCTTGGCGATGACGTCGACGGCCGTAAAGAAGCCGAACGTGAAGTCGATTCCGCCATAATCGTTGTCGATGGTCTTGGGCACGTGCACGATGCGCACGCGAGCTGCTGATGCCGGGAGCCGGCGCTGAAACTCGTACAGCAGATTGGCGGTGCGCAGCGTGCCGTCGCCGCCAATCGAGATCAGCGCTTCGACGCCCAACTCCGTGAGCGCCTGGAGCGCGGAGCGCAACCCTACGGTCTTCTCGGGATCGTCGAGATCCGCGCGGTCCCGGATCCCCCTACCCGGGTTGGCGCGCGAGGTGCCGATCAACACGCCTCGACTGTTGCGCAGCCCTCGCAGGTCCTCATCGGAGATCACACGAAAGTGTGTGCCGGCCTGTAGCGGCGCTGCATTGGGCGGTCGATCGCAAAGATGGGCGTAGCCCTGCAGCAGTCCGATCACGTCGCTTCCGCTACGGCGAAAGGCGCTCGCGATAGCTCCGATCACGGCGTTGGCGGCCGGCGCAGGCCCACCGGAGAATACGATTGCGACACGCTGCAATGCGCTGGGTTGGTTCGACGGCGGGGTCATGCACAGTGTTTCCCGAGGCCCATCGCCGCGACACGGGCCCCGATCAAGCCAACGCGCGGCTCCAACACCACCGCGACCGGGATCTGCGCCAGCACCGTCGTCATACGCCCTTTGTCGAGCAGGGCCTCCATGAAGTCGCCGCGAGCGATTCGCTCGACCAGCTTGGGCGCGATGCCGCCCGCAATGTATAGGCCGCGTGTCGGCAACACCGTTAACGCGAGATTCCCAGCCTCGGCGCCATACAGTGCGATGAAGAGATCGAGGGCGCGTGTGCAGGCCGCATCGCTGCGATCTAGGCCGCGTCGACCGACGACCGACGCGGCATCCCCTGCCTGGAGCTCAGCCCGGACTTCTCGCTGCTCGGGCGCGAGACCCTCCGCAATCACGAAGTCGTAAAGCATGATTAGACCCGGACCCGATACCACGCGCTCGACCGAGACTCGCCCGCCGATGCGCGCGCGAACGTACGTCACCAATCGATCTTCTATACCGTTGCGCGGCGCCAGATCCCTGTGCCCTCCTTCGCCAGCCAGTGCGTTGAGCCCATCGACACCGGGCACGCCGATGCCTTCGCCCAGCCCGGTGCCGGCCCCGATCACCGCGATCGGCCCCTTCGGATCGCGCTCCCCGACTTGGAGCACATGCACTTCGCTCGTGGTGAGCTCCTCTACGCCGAGCACCACCGCCGCAAAATCGTTCAGCAGCCGTACCGGACATCCGAGCGAGTCGGCGAGCGTGAGCTCGTCGAGCTTCCACGGTAAGTTGGTGGTAGTGCAGCAGCCCGCGCGGACCGGGCCTGCGACACCAAACGCGGCAGCGTCGAGCCGGACCCCAGCGACCAGCGGCGCTACGATCTCCAGCAATCCTCCGTGCCCGGCGCTCGGAACATGCACGCGCGAGCACGGCTCGAAGCGTCCCGGCTCCCCCTCATAGATGACGAGCTCCGTCTTGGTCCCGCCGATATCGCCCGCGAGAATTTTCATCTTTTCATCGCGGCGCAGCATAGCAGGACCAGCGCCCGCTGGGACCACCGCTACAAAGCCGTTGCTCGTTGCCCGGATCCTGCTGCAGGTTCGGCGTCGAGATGATCCTCGGGTGGGTCGGGGAAAGGCGCGAACCAGGCCGCAAACACACTCGGAATCGATGCGATCAACACGAAGATGAAGAAGTGTCGATAGCCAAGCATATCTGCGAGGGGGCCACTCGCCATCTGTGTCGGGATCAAGACCAAGTTCATCAGCGCGGTGCAGAACGCGTAGTGCGTCATGTGATATTTGCCAGGCGAGATCTGCTGCATCATGTACAGCATGTTGGCCACGAAGCCGAAGCTGTACCCGAACTTCTCAATCACGACGAGTGACGCCACGGCCGTCAGCGAGAGAGGATGATCCGGCGACACGGCCTGGCTCAGGTACACGAAGCACATGTGCGGAATGTTCATGCATAGCGCCATGAAGAACAGCGCCCGCTTCAAGCCGAGCTTGGCGATGAACGCTCCACCCGCAAGGCCGCCGAGGATGCTGACCGTGGTGCTGACGGTCCCGTCAATCAGGCCTTTTTCCTTCAAGCTGAGGCCCATTCCGCCGAGCTTCAGGGGCGCTTGCAGAAAGAGCGGCGCTTCCACCAGCAAAAAGCCTTCGCCGCTGCGATACAAGAAGACGAATACCAGCATGCCCCAGAGCTGCTTCTTCTTCAGAAAGGCACGCACCGTATCGGCAAATGTGCTGATGACTTCTTTGGCATCTCGAGGCCGACGCGCGACCGAACCGACCGGTAGCGCCATGCTGTGGTAGACGCCGAGCAGTGCCATCGTCCCCGCACTGAGCAGCATGGCATTGGACCAGGCTAGCTGCGGCGCGACGCCATGATCTTCCTGGAGCATGCCGGCGAACCACACCACGAGCGCGGTCCCAAAGAATCGGCCCGCGTTCCAGGCGGTGCCCTGCACGCCGATGTACGCGGCTTGGCTCTTCTCGTCGAGCGACGTGATGTACACGCCGTCCACGCAGATGTCCTGGGTGGCTGAAGCGAACGCCAGGATCCAAAGGGAAGCGATCGTGATCTGAAAGTAGTTGGGTAGGCGAATCGCGAGCGCCAATGCGGCAAGCAGCCCGGCCATGAAGAACTCCGTAGAGAGTACGAAGAACTTCTTGGTCTTGAACATGTCGAGGAACGCGGCCCACAGCGGCTTGAGCGACCACGCCAGACCGATGCTCGCGGTGGCGAGCGTGATCTCGCTGTCGGTGTGGCCCAGGTCCTTGAACATCGTGCCAGCCACCCAGATGACCATCGCGAACGGGATGCCTTCGGCAAGATAAGCCGTCGGTACCCAGGCCAGCGGATGCGCGAAGCGGGGGGTGTTGGTCATGATCGGCCTCGGATCAGTCGGCCGTCACGCATGTAACGGGTACGGCAAACTCGCCGGCCAGCGACGCTCCGCGGGTGGCGATCACCTGCTTGTACCAGTGGAACGAATCCTTGGGGATACGGCGCAGCGACTGGTAGTCGACATACACCAAGCCAAAGCGCTGCTTGTAACCGTCAGCCCACTCGAAGTTGTCGAGCAAGGACCAAGCGAGATAGCCCTCGACGCGCGCGCCCTCACGCATCGCGCGCCGCAGCTCGATTAGGTTGCGGTGCAAGTAGTCGATGCGCTGCGGATCGTGGACCTTGCCGTCGAGGAACACTTGATCGCGCGTCGACAAGCCGCTCTCGGTGATCCAAAACGGGATGTCATAGCGTTCGTGAAAGAAGCGCGTTCCGTAATACATCGCGTCTGGCGTGATGGGCTGCCAATCCACCCCGGAGCGCGGATAGCCTGGCGGCACCGGCAGCTGCTCGATGCCGCCACCCTCGACGGCCCGAAAGGTCTCGGCGCGGTAGATGTTCAATCCGAGGAAATCGATCTTGGCGCCCAGGTCATCCCAATCTGCGTTGGGAAAGGTGGGCATCTCCGTGCCGAACAGCTGCAGTCCGTCTTCGGGGTACTTGCCGAGCAACAACGGATCGGTCCACCAACTGTTGTTCCAGTGCGTGCGATCGCGTACGGCAAAGGTTCCCGCGCGCGCGGCTTCGAGGTCCGCTGCGCTTTCGGTCGCAGGCCGCGCCAGCTGCGTGGCCAGTACGTAGCCGATGCGCGCGTCCGCCACGTTCGCACGCAAGGCTTTGACAGCCATACCGTGTGCGCGCATCGAGTTGTGGGCAGCCACCAGCGTGTCGGAAAAATCGAGGCGCAGCCCCGGAGCATGCGTGCCCGTGCCGAGCCCAAAGCCGATGTAGCATTGGGGCTCGTTCTGCGTGACCCAGAGCTTCACGCGGTCGCCCAAGTGTTTACCGAGGAGAAACGCGTATTCGGCGAACCAAGGCGCGATGTCGCGATTTACGAAACCACCACGCTGCTGCAGCGCTTGGGGCAGGTCCCAATGAAACAGCGTGCACATCGGTTGAATGCCGGTCCCGAGCAGCGAATCCACCAGGCGATCGTAGAACGCGAGCCCGGCAGGGTTGACCGCGCCAGTGCCTTCCGGCAGCACCCGTGACCACGACACGCTGAAACGATAGCCCGACACCCCGAGCTCCTGCATCAGCCCGACGTCTTCGCGGTAGCGATGATAATGGTCACACGCGACATCGCCGGTATGACCTTCGAACACCGCACCGCTGCGCTTGCAGAACACGTCCCACGTGCTCGGTCCGCGGCCATCGACCTGCGCACCGCCTTCAATCTGATACGCAGCGGTGGCCGTTCCCCAGACGAAGTCTTTCGGAAAGGTGCAGTCAGCAGTCGTAACGCGGGTCGCAACGCGGGTCGTAACCATGAAGGATATGCCTTGTTAGCTGAAGGTCAGTTGACGATGGCGTAGAATGCGTTGCACTTGAGGCCCACTCCGCCGCTCCAGATCTCGAAGCCGGCGAAGACATTGCTCAAGTACCAGCTGCTCTGAATCGGCGCGCTTGGGCGAGTCGTGGCGTCCTTGATGAAGAGATTCAAATCGAACTCCATGGAGGTCGTGTGCTCAGTGCGCACGTACGAGATGCATGGCTTGCCGCTGTTGGTGCCCAGCCAGACGTCCCATGCGCCCGGCATGCCTGCGACAGTTGCACCGGCTTGCACGAGGCTCCCCATGGGTTGCTCGTTCGACGGATCGAACAACCAGACCATCAAGTACCCACCGGAGGGGGCTTGCGCGTCGCCACCAGCGTTCGTGCTGAACCACACGTCGTACGTCGCGTTGTACTGGCCGGATATGGTGCCGTCAGCGTTGTGGCTAAAGCCGGTCTGCACACTCTGGATGGCACTCACTTGCTTTGGCAGGTTGCTGCCCGAGGTGCCGCGGCCATAGTTGCTTCCGATGAAGGCAGATGGATAGGACACTGGCTGGCCGCCTCCGCCGTTGTTTCCGGACTGCGCTTTGACCTCGAAGGTCGGCCCATTGTAACTCAGGGTCTGTGCCGCGTTCGCGCCCCAGACGTTGTTCTGGACAATGTAGCTGCGACCATCGCGCGTGACCTGTGCCATACCGGTCGGGTCAGTGATCGTGCCCGAACCCGCGTTGACGCCGTTCAGGAGGTTGCCGGTTCCCCCTCCGCCACCACCGGTTCCGGATCCCGCACCATCGGCTTCGCCGATGCTCGTCAGGCAGAAATCGTAGGCGATCGCCGCGGTCGTGCCGCCCGGCACCATCACCTGCACCTGCTGCAGCGGCTGCTTGGCATAGGTCGTGCCCGAGGCATCCCAGCACTTGGTGTTGAAGCTGGTCCACGGAATGAAACCGCCCGAACCGACAACAGGCGCGCACCAGCGATCGGTGGCGTCCGTCGCCCCCGTGGGCCCCTGAATCTGCACACGCAGCGTGGAGGTGCCTTTGTTCATCACGTTGATGTTCAGGCCACCGCTCGTCGGCGTGACAGTCATCAGTGGTGGATTGGTGCCAGTCTGCGCTTGATTGAGATTCACCCCGAGCAACGCCAGGCCACTGAAGTTGGTGCTCGCGCCGACCGTTCCTGACACACAGAACGGTGCGCCCACAGCGCGCGCCGCGAAGTCGTTCGGCATGATCGTCGAGCCCGTCCCCGCCGCGTTCGTCCAGGCGTAACCATGCCAGGCCCCGGATGTTAGGTAAGCGCCGCCGGTTGCGCCGCCGCCTGCGCCCGCGCCGCCTGTGCCCGCGCCGCCTGTGCCCGCGCCGCCTGTGCCCGCGATCGTACCGCCCGTGCCTGCTGCTGTGCTGCCGTCGGTCGAGCTTCCCGCGCCGCCGCCGGCGCCGCCGTTGGTTCCGTTGCCTGCTGTCGCGCCTGGAAACGCCGACGCTCCGCTTTGGGTGCCCGCAAAGCCACCACCCACCCCGGAGCTTCCACTATTCGTGATCTGCCTGGACGAAGTGTTCGGCGAGCACGCGGCCGTCCAGAGGGCGAGCGCGATTGTCCAACTGGTGCGTGTGCGATCAAAGGTCGGCATTTGCTTCTCCAAACAGTCGTGTGCGGGGTCAAGGCTCGGTGGCCTGGTCGTCCAGGAATGCGGCGATCCAGGCCAAGGGTGCGTTCCAGTTGATTGTGATTTCGTTCGTCGACCAGGACTCGATGTGATCGAGGAAGCACTTCTGTGGTGCTCTTCCGGCCAAGCCTGCGGCGCGCGCCATGGGATCCTGCAGCCCGCTGTTCGGCCCTCCCGAGACAATGCCCGGTGGCGGCTCGGGGCGATCCACGCGAACTTGATGCGCGAAGAACCGGTGGTGCGGGTTGCGTAGCGGGCGCGCGCCGTAACCCGTGATGTACGATTGATCCATGGGATTCTCGCCGAGCAAGTAATCCATCGTGCCCACCACTGCCGGTAGGTACTTGGCATCGCCGCTGAAGTCATGGGCAAGGGCCAGAACGAGGGCGTTGTTGAGCACGAACGAGTTCGAGCCCCACGGGTAGCTGTTGCCCGTGCCAGGTGAGAACGGCAGGCCATAGCCTTCGCGCGCATACATCGCGAGTAGCGCATCGGCGGCCTTCACCACCTCGGCCCGCGCTCGCTTGCGCTCTTCGCCGAGCGACGCGGGGGCAAGAGCCAGGCTGATCGTGCCGGCCGCTGCGACGTTCTGCCAGGTCAGCACCGTGTGCTGTTCGTCGGGCGAAGCGCTGTCGGACATACTTACCGGAATTGCAGCGGACGCCTGTTCGTGCGCCACCTGCTCGCGGTAGCGCGGTTCGCCGGTCGTGATGAGCAGCTCGGCGGCCGCCCAGTAGAACTCGTCGCGCACGTCTTGATCGTCGTACGGACCGCCACCGCTCTTGTTCGCGGGGGAAGCGAACACCTTGGGATGCGCCAGAGCGGCATCGTATGCGCGCCGCGCCGCGGCCAGGCAACGCTGGCTAAAGGCCGCGTCGAACGGCTTGTACAGGCGCGCGGCCTGTGCCGCGACGGCGGCCAGGTTCAACGTCGCCGCGGTGCTTGGGGCCATCAACGAGCGTGGCTGCTTGTCCTCGTGCGGCGCGACGCCGAGCTCGGTCCAGGCACGATCGTGAATCTTGTGGTGCACCATCCCGGCCAGCGGCTTGCCGGCGGGCACCTGCATCTTCAGTAAGAACTCGAGCTCCCAGCGCGCCTCGTCAAGCAGATCTGGCACACCGTTGCCAGCTTCGGGAATGTTCAGCTTGCGGTCCGCGATCGCTGCCGTCCGATGCTGAGCAGCGCTGCGCTCGTATGAATCGAGCAGCGTCCAGACCGAGATGCCGCCGTTTACGACGTACTTGCCGTGATCGCCGGCGTCGTACCAGCCACCCGACACGTCGAGCGTGTAGTCGCAGCCGGCGTCGGCGGCGCAAGCCACGGCCCGGTCACTGAGATGCCCTGCCGGGCGTGTCCAGCGCGGCTCTCCGGCAAATGGCATCTTGATCTCGATGCCGCTTCGTTGGTGGTAGAAGAAAGCCAGCGCGTCATTGCGTAAGTGGCTGTAAAGGTTCTTGCGAATGGCGAAGGCATGACTCTCGGCGTCGCCAACGCGCAGCCGATACCCGTCACCCTCGCGCTGCACGTGGGAGAAATCGATGGCATGGACGTGATCCCCAGAAGCCGGGTCGTCGCCGATGACGCGGCTCACGCCTTGCGCGACGGTGGCGCCCGAGGCGTCGATGAGGGTCCAGGCCAGAGGTGCGGTCGCCGGACTCTTCAACGTCGCCCGCTTGCTCAGCCCGGGCAGGTAGCCGAGTTGGTTCACCAGCAGGTCGGGAATCGGTGCGCTGCCCACGCTGCTCTTGCGGACGAACGAAGGATCCTCGAGCACGACGTCGTCGATGCAGAGCTGAAACGGCACGGCGGCGGCCAGCTCCGCACCGGTGTGAAACGCGAACTCCGCCGTCGGGTCGTCTGGACTACCCATCGTGAACTCGGCCGCGAAGACCTTGGGCGCGGTCGTAAGTTCGACGGTGTCCGCCCAGTACTCGGCATAGGGAGGGCCGGCCATCCCCACTTTGGGGCGCACGTGGGTCGGCTTGTCGGCCCAGGCGCGAAACCGGAGGTGATAGTGGTGTCCGCGCTGAATCACCATCTCCCGGTGGCGAAACTGGGTGTCCCAACGGTTCTTGCCCGCGTTGGTGACCTTCAAACAGAACGCCCCATCGATCACCTGGGCATCGCCTTGACCCGGGTCGGTAAACGACGTGGTCCACGGCAAGCTGATGCCGCCGTCGAACACGCCGTTCGCCACCAAGTTGTGGGGAGACCTGGGATCGGAGGCTGCGGCCTCGCTCGAACTCCCGCTCATGCGGGTCGCCGGGATCAAGCAACCTGCGACCGACAACGGCAGGGCTGCGATGAGGGCATAGGCAATCAGGGGGCGCACGAGGACCTTTCTTCGGGACGGAAGACACTCGAATGGGCCAGCATCCGGTGCGGCTTTAGGTGAGAGCTGCTATGGCGATCGGGTCAGAAGTGGATCGTGCGTTCGGTCCAATGACCCGAAATGTACTCCGTGACTCCACTCTGCGTTGCAACATCACTAGGAGGTTCCATGTTTCGAGCGATCCGGGTTTGGGCGGTTTTGGCGATGCTGGTCGGATCGGTTTCGGTCGGTTGTAGCAGCGGTTCGAACGGGAAGCCGGCGGCGAACGGTGCTGGCGGGAGTTCCGGCACGGGCGCGGGGCTGACCGGTGGCGCTGGCGGGGGTTCCGGCACGGGCGCGGCGATGACGGGTGACGCTGGTGGGACGAGCAAGGTGGATTGCGCCGCCTTGCCGCTGCCTTCGAGCATGGACGACATCGTGGCGACGTTCGAAATGGGCACAGGCGCCGTGCTTCAGGCTGGCGGCCGTGGCGGCGGCTTCTACATTTTCAACGACGGCACGGGCACGCAGACTCCGCCGCCAGGCATGCTTCCGCCCGCTACGCCAACCGATCGCTGTGGCAGCAAGTATGCGTTATGCACGTCCGGCAAGAACTTCACGATTTGGGGCGCCGGCATGGGCACGGACCTTGCGCCGACGGCTGGCGACGCGGGCATGGGCGCCAAACAAACGTACGACGCCAGCAAGTACAAGGGGATCGCGTTCTGGGCCAAGAGCAACACGGCCACCAGCGCTGCCCTGCGGGTCAGCTTGAAGGACAAGAACACCGCGCCTGAAGGCGGGCAGTGCGATGCCATGGCGAAGACCGGAGCCAAGGCCTGCAACGACGACTGGGGCAAGGGCATCACGCTGTCCAGCGAGTGGCAGCCCTACACAATCAAGTTCAGCGACCTAGCGCAGGCCGGCTGGGGCAAGGCCGCGACGGCGTTCGATGACAAAGCCGTGTACTCGATTCAATACCAAGTGAGCCAAGGCATCGACTTTGATCTGTGCATCGACGACCTCGTGTTCATCCATTGATTCAAATTGACTGCAGGATGCGCAGCGTTCCACTCCATGCCGAGTGGACAGACGTAGCCCTGCGTTAGGCACTTCCGACAACTGTGTCGCCAGTCGCCGATCTTTACCGAAGATGAGGACAACGTGAAGCGCTGGACTTGGTTACTCGTGGGATTGACCTTCGGCAGCACGGCATACGCGCAACAGGACCCATCGGCGGAACCCGCGGGGTCTGAGCCAATCGTCGCGCCGGTCGTCGCGCCGCCAGCGGCAGATGCCGCCGCGGCCGCGCCTCAGCCATCGAGCCCCGCGCCAGCCCCAGCAGCGCCTGTTCGTCCGCCAGGCGCACCGCAGGTCGGCATCGCACCGGGTACTCCGCAGATCGGCACGCTGCTCGTCTCAGCGCCGCCCGAAACGTCCGAGACCACGACGCCCGGCGACGGCGGATGGCATTTCGACTTTCACGGATTTCTGCGGGCGCCCATGCGCATTGGCGTGGGTTCGGGCGACACCGCAGCGCCTGAAGCGGGGCAAGGCATGAAGCTGCACGCGCCTCCCTTCGTCCCGGACGGGACCTTCACCGACTGGCGCTACACCAATAGCCTGCCGGGTCCGTGGGTCGAACTACGGTTCATATACGGCAACGCGCGCGTCAAAGGCAACGTCCTCATCGATGCTTACAACATCACGGACGGCGGTTATCGCAATCTGCAGGCACAGCTCGGCATCGATCAAGCGTTCATCTCGATGGACTATTCCGACTTGTTCGAAGCTCATGGCGGCATTGTATGGAACGTCGGTGTCTTTCAAAACCGTTATGGCGCCGCGGGCCGCTACGATGCGGGAAAGTACGAGACTTACCTGTTTGGTCGCACGCACGTGGCCGGTGAAACGCTGACTGCCTTCTATCACCTAAATGACGACCTCACGCTGACCTTCGAGCATGGCTTGGGTGCCAAACTGGAGCCCATCCCGCGTGTTACGGGCTTGCCCGAGCCCACGCCAGCGTACTTGCCCTACGCTGGACCTACGCAACAAGGCAACGAGCTCGTGCATCATGCGCACCTCATGTTGTCAGTCGGGGCGCACTTGCAGATTGGTTTGCACTACCTGAGCACATGGACCGATGACGCGCGGCTGGCCACAGAGAAGGACGGTCGCACCACGGTCACGGGCCTCGATGCCAAGGTCATCGATAGTCGCTATGGGGACGGTTACCTCGGCTACTCGCATATCGATGCCAAGAATCCGAATCGCGTAGGCGAGGGACTCGAGGTGTTGCACTCGATCTCCGGCTGGAACCTACGTGACAACTACTTCGGTCAGATGTCGACCAACGGTGGCACGATCGACACGGTCCTATTCCAGTACACGCTGAGCCTTGCGCGCTTCTTGCGATATCCAGAGCCATTCTGGGGTCAGGGCCCAGACCTCGCACTGTCGCTGTTCGGCATGTTCAACCACGTGGCCAGCAGCGATCCGACCTTCAAGACCTCGAAGACCGCTCAGAACAAGGTCAAAGGTGGCGCGGAGGCGACCTACACCCCGCTTGGTTTCCTCGGTCTGAGCTTGCGCTTCGATCGCGTTGAGACTGATCTGGACCAGAGCTCTCTTGGGTTCAGCGCCTTGTCGCCGCGCATCATCTTGCGCTCGGAGTTCGTAACGCACGAACAGGTCATTCTGTCGTACACGCACTACTTCTACGGCAAGGACGTCACGCCGGCATGGCCATCTGCGGCGCTGCCTCCCGACAAGGATGCGTTCATGATCGCTGCGATCATGTGGTGGTGAGCACCCCGCTTCGGCGCCGAGGAGTTCGCATGTCTGGCTCATCCTCCGAAAAGCCGGCATCGTAGACGCACGCGCACTCGCACTGCGAGCACGGGCACATTGCCATGAAGCGGGCCATCGTCCTTCAACACGTTCCTTTCGAGCAGCCGGCCAGAATTGCCGACCTCGCACGCGCGCTTGGGTACGAGATCGACCTGCGCTGCTTGTATCGCGGTGCAGCTGTCCCCGCCGAGCTTTCCCGTGACGAGTTGCTCGTCGTCATGGGGGGACCGATGGGGGTTTCAGATCTCGATGTACCCGAGCTGCGGTTTCTGCGCGAAGAGGTCCGATTGCTTTCTTGGTGCATCGCCCAAGACGCCCCGCTGCTCGGCGTCTGCCTCGGTGCTCAACTGCTGGCGCACGCCGCCGGTTGTGCGGTGTACCCGATGCGCGGCTCCCGTCGCTACGAGGTCGGTTGGGCGCCCGTTTGCTTCCACGATGCGGGCTCGGGCGTCCTCGCCGGCATACCGGGCGAAACGCCGATGCTGCACTGGCACGGCGACACCTTCGATCTGCCGCCGGGTGCGCGCTTGCTCGCGTCGACGACCGCCTGCCCCAACCAGGCGTTCGTGCTGGGGCACCGGCAGTTCGGATTGCAGTTCCACTGCGAAACGGAGCGCTCCGACATCGCGACCTTCTTGCGGGAAGACCACGACTTCGTCGTGAAGGCCAACGGCGCAGGCGGCGTTCGACAGCTACGCAGCGACACCGAGCGCTACTTCGACGACTTCCGGGTCGTAGGAGACCGCCTGCTCTCCAACATCCTGCATGCGATGTGTTTCTGAAATACATCGACGAGCGAGAGTAGCTAGCCGGTCTTCTACGGGGACAAAAGCTCAAGTTGGCGAGTTGGCGTCCAGTAGGGCGCGCGCTGCTTGAACTTCTTGCCGGGCGCGAGCACGACGAGAGCCTTCACGGTCTCGCCCCATTTCTCGTGCGGCACGCCGAACACCGCAACCGCGGCCGCGGCCGCGTGAGAGAACAACGCATCTTCCACCTCGATGGACGTCACGTTCTCGCCACCGGCACCACCCGGACCCATCGCGATCGGTGCCGCTTGACAGACTCGGGAAGAAATTCGAGGGTTATTCGGCCTTGGCGCCCGGTGGACAGGTGAGTGATGAGGCGAGGATGGTTCGTTCTCACGGGTGGTGTTTTGCTTGCCGCACTGGGGGTGGCATGCGGCGGGGGAGCGCGTTCGAAAGCCGCGACTGGAAGCAGTGACGCAGCTACCGTCATGCCTGCCTGCGGTGTCGCTATTTACGTGGACGTAAGCTGCCAACAGTGGCTCGACACTCACTGCTGCCGTGAGGAGCAGGCATGCGACTCCGCTTGCCGAGCCATCATCGCGTGCGTCAACGGCTGCCCCTCACCGAAGACCGACGCCTGCCTCAACGCTTGCAGTCCACAAGGCAACGCCTCAATTAGTGCAATTGCTGATTGCAGCAAGGCGGCACCAGCGAGTCAGCCTTGTGCTTGGCCACGTTAGCTGCAACGGCGATTGTTTCTTGACGGCTCACTGGTGCCCGACTGTGTGATGGTGAACGGTTCATTGACGAAACAGAACGCGTGCGTCCTGCTTGGCGAACCGCTGCTGCGTCCGCCGCTCTCGCAAGAGCGCCTGCACCCGTTGTCCGACGGACGCTTGCAGTCGACCCGTGCATATTGGTAGGTCCCTGTACTGCCGATGTTGGTCCAGCCGGTGACCGCGCCCGCGCAATCGAGCGTGACGTCGTGGAACACCCCGGCCATCTTCTTTCGGATCAGCACGAGATGGGTGTTGGCGCAGTTGGGGTCTGCGACGAAGGCGTAGCTGCTCAGGTACTGGTCCGCGGGGATCACACTGAAGTAGTCGGGATCGCCATCGCCATCTGGTCGTTCGGGTCGTAGATGCCGAGAATCACGTTATGCTGTGGGCACTCCGGGCCAGAAATCGACATGTCTTGGTGGGATCCGATGCCTGCGCGACCACGCCGCCTGGTCCGAGTCCACCTTGGCGAGCGGAGGTTGCAGCTGATCTCTTGCGTCAAAGACGCGCTCGCCCTCCACACAAACTGCGGATGGTGCTAGCTTTTGTGTCGATGGGCTTGGGTGCCGCAGACTTCCGCGAGTGGGTCCGCCAGCGTCGCCTCGCAGAGGCACGCGAGAAGTCGGCGCTCCGTGACAACCCTCCCGATCCAGCGTCCGCCCTCGCGCGCGGCCTGGCCCTCATCGATTTCGCGAAGCAGGTAGGCGCGGCACCACCCTCGAGGGTGATGGGTGTCTCCGACGAGGATGTGATCGCCTACCGGCGCTGGGCGATGGTTCGAAACGCATTGCGGGCCGCGTGAGCACGGCGCCGAAGCAACCTTTGGTCCGCGCGATCGCGGACCTGCTTGCCGCCTTCGAATCGGTCGGCGCCACGCACATGATCATCGGTGGGCTCGCCGTGATCGCACGTGGCGTCGTGCGGCACACCGACGATGCAGATGCGACGGTGTGGGCCGCCGACGTCGACGTGCCTCGGCTGCTGCGCGCGCTGCGCGAGCACGGCATCGTGGGACGCATTCCCGATGTCGAGGCGTTCGCCACGCAGAGTCAGGTGCTGTTGCTCGTTCACCAGCCGAGCGGCGTGCCCATGGATGTCAGCCTCGCGTGGCTGCCGTTCGAACGCGACGCCCTCGCGCGAGCGCAAACCGTATCCGTCGAAGGCGTCGACATCCCCATGGCGACCGCACAAGATCTCATCGTCTACAAGGCCATCGCCTGGCGCGATCGCGACCAACGCGACGTCGAGGAGTTGCTGCGACTCCATCGAAGCAGTGTCGACCTGGCCTACATTCGCGACCGGGTTGTCGAGTTTGCAGAGGCCATCGACGAGCCCGAGCGTCGGGGCCAGCTCGATGCGATCGTCGCGCGCGTGGATCGCGAACGCGGCTCGTGACCGCGCCCCCGAACGCAAGACACCGGAGCCGTGAAGCCTCCAGGAGCTTGTATTGCGTTGCGTCCCCAATGGGACACTGCGTCTGGTGATCCCCGCGAAAGCATTGTGGCTTTGGAAGATGTCGCCGCGCTGCTTGGCCGGGAGCTGAAGCTCAGGCTCGTTGCGCGAGCTGGGGCGGCACGTTGCCGTTGGTTCAAATCAGGGCCGACACCCATCTTGTCTAACGCGGTCAGGGTGCCGTTTGTGCGCCGGGTGGCGTGAGCCCGACCGGGACCGGCCTGCACCAAGCGCATCCAAGTTCATAGACCGGCGTCCACCAGCGCACCGCCGCCGATCCCGCCACTGACACCGCTCCAACGCGCTGAGCACGCACTACGAGCGTGGCCGGCCCGAAGACAGTGTGCTGTACCAGGTGCTCCAGGCGCACCTCGCGACGTTCCTGCGCACGGCGGGCGAACTCGACGGCGGCACCAGCGTGCCACGCTTCGTCGAGAAGGAGCTGCGCTCTTTCCTCGACTGTGGTGTGTTGGCGCGCGGTCTAATTCGACTGCACTGCAGTAGCTGTGGCCACGACGAGGTGATCGGCCT
>JADGRE010000292.1 GCA_017881185.1 Pseudomonadota bacterium
TCGCGCTGGGGCACGGGCGGCCCCGGCTATCGCTTCGGCGACGAGATTCATCCCGAGCTCAAGCACACCGGAGCGGGCATGTTGTCCATGGCCAACTCCGGACCGGGCACCAACGGCTCGCAGTTCTTCATCACCGAGGGGCCCACGCCGCACCTCGACGGACGCCACGCGATCTTCGGCCACGTGGTCGCCGGCTTGCCGGTGCTCAAGAAGCTCTCGGGTGTGCGCCGCGACGGACGCGACTGCCCGAACGAAGACCAGCTCATCGAGAAGGTCGAGCTGTTCCGTAGCGAGAGCACGCCGACCGCCTGAAGCCGGCATCCGTGACCACGGCGGCAGCAGGAGAGGTGCAAGCCTGGACCGCCACGCCGCGGGGCGGTCGGCGCGCGCTGCGCCTACTGCTGCTGCTCTTGGTGTTGTTACGGGTCGTCTATCACGTGGTTTACGTGATAGACGACCCGTTCGCGCTGGTCACCTTCTCGGACGGACAGCTGTACGAAGAGGCCGCGCGCGACATCGTTGCGCACCCACCTCTCGGCACCCAGCCTTTCTACTTGCAGGGGCTGTACGCGTACCTGCTGGCGCTGGGGATGTCGCTGCACACGGCGGTCATCAACGGCCTGGTGTTGCAGCTGCTTCTGGCATTCGCCGCGCTGTACGCATTCGCGCGTGCGGCGCGGCGCGCGCTCGGCCCGTGGCTCGGTTCGCTGAGCGCGCTGTGTCTGTTGGCCTGTCCGAGCGTGGCGTTCTACGAGAACAAGTACCTCAGTGTCGCGCTGGGTCTGGCCTGCAACATTTTTGTGCTGTGGGCGTTTTCACTGTGCACCACCAAGCTCAGCAAGGCACGCGCCGTCACGCTCGGCGTCGCCTCGGGCTTGTCGGTGTTGGGCCGCGCCAACTTGATCTTGGCGCTACCGGCGACAGCCTACGCGCTGTGGCTATGCGCACGCGCGCAGCCCAGCGCGCCCCGACGCCAGCTGATTTACTTCGCGCTGGGTGTATCGCTCGCGCTCGCGCCGATGGCCGCACGCAACTGGCTGGTGACCGGGTATGCCGACATCCTGCCGAGCCACGGCGGAGGTATCCCGTTCTACATCGGCAACAATCCTTCTGCGACCGGGCGCTGGAACACCGCGGGCGGCCTGTTGAGCGGACAGGTCGCGCAAGAGCGCACGGAGCTCGCCGAACAGCTCGCAATCCACGGCCAGGGCCGCGCGCTCGACGAGGCGCTGGGCAGAGCGCTGTACGCCCGCGGGCTCGCGTTCATCGCTTCGCACCCCGTGCAGTGGCTCGGGCTCGAAGCCCAGAAGCTGTGGTTCACGCTCGGCAACCATGCGTTGGTGCGCGACTACGACCTGTTCGGTGAGCACGAGTTGATAGGTCTGCCGTTGCCGCTGGGCGTTGCATTTGGCGTGGTGCTCGGGCTCGGAGCGCTGGGGCTGTGGTCGCTCTACGCGGGCTCGGCCGGGCAAGCGCCCGAAGCGCTGACCCGTCGCGCAATCTTGTGGGCGCTGTGCGGGCAGCTCGGGGCGGTGCTCGCAGCGAACTTGTTGTGGTTCACTTCGGCACAGAACCGGGTGCCGCTCTTGGTGCCACTGGCGTTTGCAGCAGGTCCAGGCCTCGCAGCGCTGGGCAAGCGCATCGACGGCGCAGTGCACAGCGGTTGGCCCGCTGCACCGAGTGGGATCGCGCTGGCCGTCTGCGCGCTGCTCACTGCACAAGCCTTCTGGCCGCGCCTGGGCACCTACCGCGCATCGTCGGTGCACTACTACAACCTGGCCAGCGTGGAAGAAACGCTCGGTCGCAGTGAAGCTGCGCTCGGCCACTATCAGCTGGCTGCCGAGCGCAGCCCGAAGCAGCCGATGTTCTGGCTGAGCGAAGCCCACCTCGCGCGCGAGCTCGGACACCGCGAGCAGGCCGCGCGGGCGCTACGCGCGTTGCGCGCGCTGCCTGGCTTACCGCCCAGGCTGCAGCGCGCTGCCGCGGACGAGCAACGAGCGCTCGACACGCAATGACTCGCGATCAGAGCTGCGATTGCTCGTGCGCCAGCATGAGCAACCTTGCAGCCAGCTCGTTTTCGCTCGCGTTGGAGCTGTTGATCGAGCGATCGTTGCTCGTGCCACCGGTAGCGGCGATGCCGACCTTGCGTTTCTGTGTGAGGAAACGCTGATCGTAGAGTGCGTGCGGCGCGCGCGACTTCAAGGCTTCGACGAGCGCGAGGAAGTTGTGCAAGGTAGTGGGCTTGAGCGCCGCGCCCAAACCCTGGTAGCGCAGCGACAGCTCGCCGAACACCAGTGACGCTGCGCGCCCGTGCTTGAAGACGTAGAGCAGCTGCTGGCGCTGTTCGCTCTCGCTGCGCGTGGTACGCGTGGTGCTCTTGCTCATTTTGAGGCCACCGCTCATGACCGCCATGCCCACGTTGAGCTTCTTCTCGGTGACGGTCACCACGTTCTGCGAGCCTTCCACGCTGACGGCACGCACCAGGCCGGCGATGTCGACGTAAGGCAGCTCGTAAGGTTGCCCGGTCGAGTCCTGACCGCGCAGCGTGCTGGGCTCGAAGCTGAAGTCGCGCGCCTGCTGCACGGCCGCGCCTGCGGCATCGCTCGTGTCGCAAGTGACGGCCCCGTGGCCGCGCGCACGCAAGCGACTCACCAGCTGCGCGGCCGCGGACCCATCGGCGGTGGAAAGCAGCAGCGCGGGCAGTCCCGCAGCAGCGCGCAAGCGCAGGTCGTAGGGCGTGATGCCGAACCACGGTGCGAGCGCCGCGAGCTCAGCTTCCATGGGTGCGCCCCAGCGCGAGAGTGCGACGACGTGCATCACCTCAAGGTAGCACGCGTGCGCCGTGGCCCCGTCACGCGCAACGCTGCGTCGCGCAATTGGCTGTACGATGGCGCAGGTGAAGACTCGCAAGCTCGTGCTCATCGCACTGTGTGCGCTGGCTCTGACCAGCCTGGCGGTCGGTGCAACGGCCGTGTACCGGGCGCAACGCGCTTCACCCACGTCGCCTACAACCTCGCGCTGCGTGTCGACCACTTGAGGGTGGCTGCCCGCCCCCGAAAATGCTACCAACGCCGGCATGGCAACGCTGCTCGAGCTTTTGGGAGGGCCCGCGAAACGCGGCGCCGTTATCACTGACGCCTTGCGAGTGCTCGACGCCGAGGTCGACTCCAAGGGCGGCCTCAGCGGTATCGCGATCAAGACCGCGTACAGGGTGGTCAAGGGCATCAGCTCCGACTTCTTGCCCGGTGTCGTCGATCACTTGCTGAACGACTTCCTCGTCGCGCTCGATCCGCTCTATCAAGAAGCGCTGCAGCGCGGTGTCGATCCGCGCCAGCACTTCACCGGCAATCCGAGCCGCGTCGCCGACGCGCTCTTGGCCATCACCGACGCGCGCGCCGCGCACGCCAAGAACCAAGCCGTGAAGAAGACCTACGAGAAGTTGCGTGACGGTGCGAAGAAGCATGTCGAGGCCGCAGTACCGCGCCTGGGCGAAATGTTCGCGCGTCACGTTGCCTGACCGAGGAGCCCCCATGGCACCCACGGCGTCGGCTGGCCCCTCGAAGAAGCGCGCTGCGCGCACGACCGTGCGTGGTCGCAAACAGAAGGTCACGCCCGCCAAGCGCACGGTCGGCCGTACCTCAGCCAAACCGGCGCGCACCCGCAGCTCCGTGAAACCGGCGCGTGCGAAACGGCCCGCGGGCACAGCGAAGGGCCCGGGGCTGGCGTTCCGTCTGCCCGCGGACGTCCGACCACTCGCCTATCGTCTGCACCTGGACGTCGATCCCGCGCAGGGCAAACCGTACAGCGGCGCTGTCGAGATCGATCTGGAGCTGCGGCGTGCGGCCACCCAGCTCGAGCTGCATGCTGCGGAGCTGCGCGTGACGCTCGCGAACGTGGCCACTGCAGGTCGGCAACTGGGCTGTCGCATCGAGCCGCACGCCGATCGCGAAACCATCGTGGTGGTGCCGTCGCGACCGCTGGACAAAGGCAAGCTGACCTTGCGTTTGGCCTTCAACGGCACGCTGCGCGCTGATCTGCGCGGCTTCTACGCCGCCAGCGCAGGCACGCGGCGCTACGCGTTCACGCAGCTCGAAGCGGCCGATGCGCGCCGCTTCTTCCCGTGCTTCGACGAGCCCGCCTTCAAAGCGCGCTTCACGGTTTCAGTCACCACGAGCGTCACCAACCAAGTCATCAGCAACAGCCCCATCGAGCACGTCGAACCCGAGCTGGGCGACCGCAAGACGGTGCACTTCGCGCAGACGCCGCTGCTGTCGACCTACCTCGTGGCGGTAGCGGTCGGCGAGCTCGAGATCTCCGCGCCGGTGTACGCGGGCCCGGTGCCCATTCGCCTAGTGCACGTGCCGGGCAACGCGCACCTCACGGCGTTCGCGCTCGACGCCGCGCGCGAGTGTCTGTTGCGTCTCACCGACTACTTCGGCCTGCCCTACCCGTACGAGAAGCTCGACCTCGTCGCGGTACCCGACTTCGAAATCGGCGCGATGGAAAACGCCGGTGCAGTCTTCTTTCGCGAGACCTTGCTGCTGATCGACGAAGCCACCGTGAGCCTGGCGGAGAAGAAGCGCGCCGCCGAGGTCATCTGTCACGAGCTGGCGCACATGTGGTACGGCAACTTGGTCACCATGCGCTGGTGGGACGATCTGTGGTTGAACGAAGCGTTCGCCACCTGGATGGCGTTCGACATCGTGGCCAAGTGGCGCCCCGAGTGGAAGATGTGGCACGACTTCGGCCACGCGCGTAACTCTGCGTTGCATCTCGACGCGCTGGACAACACGCACGCCATCTACACGCCCGTGCACACGCCGGCCGATGCAACCGAGAACTTCGACCTCATCACCTACGAGAAGGGCGCCGCCGTGGTGCGCATGTTGGAGCGCTATCTCGGGCCGGCCACGTTCCAGCGCGGCGTGCGCGCGTACATCGCGCGGCACCGCGAGAGCAACACCGTCGCGCAAGATCTGTGGGTCGCACTGGAGCAAGCCGCGGGGCAAGACGTGCGCCGCGTGGTGCGTGCGTTCATCCACTCGCCGGGCTTCCCGGTCGTGCGCGTGGAACGCAAGCACGCGGCCAAAGCAGACACGCTGGTGCTCACCCAGGAACGCTTCCGCGCACGTGGACCGCAGCGTTCAGCGCCAGCGAGCACACGCAAAGCTTCGCGCAAGACACAGTTGCAAGCCGAAGAACGCTGGGCAGTACCGTGGGTCGGCCGCGTCGGCCGCGTCGGCCGCGTCGGGCATATCGACCGCGTCGACCGTGTCGACCAGGCCGGCGGCGCGGGCCAGGAGCCGACGACACTGCGTCACTTGCTGACGCAAAAGCAGGCACGCATCGCCATGCCCAGCGACGCGGCGTTCGTGTACGGCAACGCCGACGAAGGTGGCTTCTTCCGGCCGCTGCATCACCCGACCGAGCTCGCGGCACTGGTGCAAGCACTGCCGCAGCTGTCGGCAACCGAGCGCCTGGGCCTCGTGCATCACCAGTGGGCGCTGACGCGCGCCGGCTACGTGCCGCTCGATGGTTTCCTGCC
>JADGRE010000122.1 GCA_017881185.1 Pseudomonadota bacterium
CGCAGGGCAAGGCGCGACGAGGAGCAATAGCCAGCGCTATTGTGACGAGGAGCAACGCAGCCATGCGCGTTCGGGACCAGCGAGAAACGGTCAAACCCCTCGCTCAGACCACTAGCAACCATCGCACTGCGTAAGGTCGAACGCGCTGGGCACGAGACTCTCCGACGAAACGTAGACTGCGTCGGTGCTGGTTTGCGGTCGCACGCAGATCGAGACGCTAGCGAGCGAGGTGGTTACCGCGACGGTACCCAGCACTTCGCCGAAGCCACACGCTGGCTGGCCGCTGACGACATCGAAGACGTCGCCGGCCGCGAAGGCTGCACTGCTCTTCAAGACCAGCGTGTAGCTGCGGCGTCCGAGGCCACGTGCAACGCGATACCGTAGATCCAACTACGCATGGTTCCGCGCCCCTCGAAGGTCGGTAGCTTGCGGTGCACGACGATGGACGTTTCCTGACACATGTCGTCCAGGTCGGCCTCGCGTCCGCACCTCTACTTGGCCGAGCCGGCGAGCGTGTCGACAGCGAGGCTTGACACCGTATTGGCTCCTCCAGCTCAATGCGCCGATGTCGACCCTCGATCCGAAATGGGGCACCCCGGGCCTCATGCACGACCCCCAGCTACTCGCGCACTTCGTCCCGCGGCCCACGGACGTGCTCATCACCACGGCACCCAAGGCGGGCACGACCTGGATGCAACAGATCTTGCATCAGCTGCGCACCCAGGGTGACGTCAGCTTCGAGTCGATCTTCGACGAGGTGCCGTGGCTCGAGGCGCCGCGAACCGGCGTGACGTGGCAGGATCAGCTGGCGCAATACGAGAGTCTCCCCAATCCGCGCATCTTCAAGACGCACTGCACCTACGCGCAGACGCCCGGCACGGAGGTCGCTCGCCTCATATTGACGGTGCGCGATCCGCGCGACTGTTGCGTGAGCTTCTTCCACCACATGAACGGCTTGAACCTGGAGCTCTTGCCCGGGGCTCCTGCGTCGATGCACTTCGACGACATGCAGCAGTGCGTCGATCGCTTCCTGTCGTTCGGCGCGTGGTACCGCAACGTGGCGTCGTGGTGGCCACATCGGGCCGACCCCAACGTGCTGTTGCTGCGCTATCAAGATATCAGCGCCGACTTGGCTGCCGCGATCGATCGCATCGTGGCATTTCTGGGATGGCAGCTGACGCCCGAAGGTCGAGCATGCACCATCGAGCACGCCTCCTTTGCCTGGATGAAGGCCAACTCGGACAAGTTCACGCGCCAATCGAAGGGCGCGCCATCCGTCTTCAAAGACGGGGCTTTCATTCGCCAGGGCAAGGTCGGCGGTCACAAGGCCGAGCTGAGCCGCGAGCAAGCGGCTGCGCTGGTCGCGCGGGCACATGCCGACCTGCCGCCCGAGTGTATCGAGTTTCTCGAGCTGGCCTGACGCGCAGGCCTGATTTCGCGCGGAAAGCAGCGCGAACCACCTCGGAACGACTTCCCGTCCAGGGTGGCCGGAGAGTATGCTGCTCCCCCTGCGACGTCGCCGAACACGTGCAAGACGCCGCACGGTAGACCACGGTAGACCACGGTAGACCACGGTAGACCACGGTAAACAGGGAGGACTTGCGATGACCACCACGCGCGGCCAAGGCTCGGGTATCTCCGGCATCCGGGGGCTGCACCACAACGCGTATCGTTGTCGCGACTCGGAGGAGACGCGCAGGTTCTACGAGGATTTTCTCGGCCTGCCGCTGGCTGCGTCGTTGCTGATCGAAACCACGAAGACCGGCCGCGACTGCTTGCACCTGCATACCTTCTACAAGCTCGACGACGGCAGCTTCCTCGCGTTCTTCGAAACACCGGATGCGCCGTTCGAGTTCAAGGAACAACACGACTTCGACCTGCACATCGCGCTCGAGGTGACCTACGACCACATGCTCGCGATGAAGGCCAAGGCAGAGGCGCGTGGGATGGAGGTGCGCGGCATCTCGGACCACGACTTCATTCACTCCATCTACTTCCGTGATCCCAACGGCTACGTGATCGAGCTCACTGCGCCCATGCCGAACCACGCAGAGGCAACCGACAACACGAAGAACCGCGCGCGCGCGCTGCTCGATGACTGGCAACGCACCAAGACGCAGGCCGCAAAGACCAGCTGAGCGGCTTCCAACAACACCACGACACAGACCGATACAGGAGAACGATGACCACCCATCTGCATATGCTTCCGCCCAGCGTCAACAACCTCACCGTGCGCGTGTTCTTGCGCGCGGCGGGCTTGCCGTTCAACGAGGAGAACGCTTGGGGCAAGACGCGCTCGCCCGAGTTCATGGCGAAGATCCCCGCCCACCTCACCCCCGCCATCGAGCACAAGGACCACCCGCGCGGTGCGATGTGGGAGAGCTGCGCGATCATGATGTACCTCGCGAACAAGCATCACCTCGAGAACCTGTACCCGACCGACCCCGGGCGCCGCGCGCTGGTCGACTCCGCGAACTTCTACCTGACGGGCACCCTGTATCCGCTCATCGCGCGCACCACCTACCCGCGCCTCGGCTTTCCTGGCTACGCCGGCGAGGCGCACGCGGAAAAGGACCTGTCCGCGCCGCAGAAAGAATCCGCGCGCAAGGCCGCCGAGCTCGCAGTTGCGGAACCGCTCGAGGTCTTCCGTAGCTACTTCGTGCGCGACGGCTTCATCGGCGACGGCGCATCGCCATCGATTGCCGACATCCGTCTGGCTGCAACTCTCGAGTTTCTTGCACTGAGCGACACGCCACTTCCCGCGTGGTGCAAGGGCTACGTCGGCCGAGTGGAGGAGAAGCTGGGCAAGGCCTACAGCGAACCCGCCGCCGATGTCCGCGGCATGGTTGCACAGGTCAAGCAGAAGAGCGCCTGAGGTCGTGGAGACGCTGTCCCGCGAGCCCGATCGTGTGGTGTTCGGCGTCGGCGCAGAGAGCGCCGTCGCCGAGCTACTGATCGAGCTCGGCGCACAGCGTGTTCTGCTCGTGGCGCAGGCCAGGCATGCCGAGGGCGCGCAGCGTATCGCGCACGCCCTCGGCGAGCGTGCAGCTGCGATCTTCACCACCGACGTTCCCCAGGTGCCGGGCGAGGTGGCCGACGCCGCAGTCGCGCGCGCACGCGCAGCTGGGGTCGACTGGATCGTCGCTCACGGCGGTGGCACGCCGATCGGCATCGCCAAAGCGATTGCACTCGAGCTCCCGGTCTCTATCGCTGCGGTGCCCACGACCTACGCGGGCTCCGAGCGCACCAACGTCTGGGGCATCACGCGCGACGGACGCAAGCTGACCGGTCGCGACGATCGCGTGCGTCCGCGCCTGGTCGTGTACGATCCGCAGCTCACCCTCGCATTGGACCGCGCGCTGTCGCTCGACAGCCTGTTCAACGCGCTCGCGCACAGTATCGAGGCGCTATACGCCGCCGATGCCACGCCCGAGGCACGACGCGCCGCCGAAGACAGCCTGCAGCCGCTGATCGCAGGGCTCATCGCCATCGCGAACGCACCCGCCGACCTCGACGGGCGCACGCTCGCGCTGCGCGGTGCAGCGCTCGCATCCATCTCGCTCGGCGGTGCGAGCATGGGCTTGCACCACAAGCTTGCGCACGTGCTCGGCGGCAGTCTCGGCACGCCGCACGCACGCACCCACGCAACGCTCTTGCCGTACACGCTCGGCTTCAATGCATCTGCAGCGCCGGAGGCCATGAAGGTGCTGGAGCGCGCGCTGGGCACCGACGACCCGCCCGCGTTTCTCTACGATCTGCAGCGTACGCTCGGCTTAGCCACCTCGCTGCGCACACTGGGCCTGAGCGAGAGCGCTCTGCCGGCCATCGTCAACGCAGCGTTGCAGGTGCGCTACCCGAACCCGCGAGAGCTCGATCGCGCTTCGCTTCTGGGTCTGCTCGACGACGCGCTCCACGATCGGCGACCCTCGCTGCGAACGCGGCGCATGGCCATGCCGGCGAGCGCCAGCGGCCCGCATGCGACCATGGCGGTCACGCTGCGTGGTGCACCGCTGCAACAAGCGCGTGCCGTGATCCTGGCGCTTCACGGTCGCGGCGCCAGCGCAGACCGCTTCGTGGCAGAGCTCGAACGCCGCCTCGCTGCGTGCGACGACCTGACCTTCGTCGCCCCGCAGGCCCGTGACAACACGTGGTACCCCAAAGGCTTCCTGGCGCCGATCGACGACAACCAACCATGGTTCGACAGCGCACTGTCGGTCGTCGAAGGGCTGTTTGCCGAGCTTTCCGCGACGGCCGGCGCAGACCGCATCATCGTGGTGGGGTTCTCGCAAGGTGCGTGTCTCGCGCTGACTTGGTTGTCGCAAACCGCGTCGGCGCCGCGTCGCGTGCTGGCCTTTACCGGCGCCCCCACGCCGTTGCCGTCCGCGAGCTACGCCGCCGTGCGCGGCGTCGAGCTCTACCTGGGGTGCGCCGACGACGATCCCTGGATCAAGCGCGCGCTGTTCGACGCCAGCGCCGCGCGCTTTGCCGCTGCAGGCGCCCAGCTCACGGTCGCAACCGTGCCCGGCTCGGCACACGACCTCCATGCACCGGACGCAGCAGCGCTGCTGCGCGCAGTCGAACACGCGAGGCTCGAGCCTGCATGAACACGCCCGAGCGTCCGCAGATCGCATTCGGCTCCGGCGATGATCTGGCCTCCATCGTCGCACGCATCGCAACAGAGGCTCCGGACCGCGTGGCGCTGATCGCGGGCGAACGGCAGCAAAGCTGGCGCGAGCTCGACACTGCCGTGGATGGCGTGGCCAGCGCGCTCGCGACACGCCTCGCACCGAGTATCTGAATCGTCCCGAAGACACGCGCGCCGCGTTCCATCGCAGCGAAGACGGCGCGCTGTTCTTCAAGACCGGCGACCTCGGGCGCGTCGACAACGACGGCTTCCTGTACCTGCTCGACCGCAAGAAAGACGTCATCATCTCCGGCGGTTTCAACGTGTACGCCAGCGATCTCGAGCAAGTGCTACTGCGCCATCCCGAGGTCGCCGAAGCCTGCGTCGTGGGTGTGCCGAGCGAGCGCTGGGGAGAGACGCCGCTCGGCCTGGTGGTACTGCGTCCCGGCGCCACGAGCACGCCTCAAGCCTTGCGCGATCTCTGCAATGAGCGCGTGGGCAAAGTGCAGCGCTTGTCCGAGGTGCAGCTGCGCGACGAGCTCCCGAAGAACGCCATCGGCAAGATCTTGAAGCGCGAGCTGCGCGCACCCTTCTGGGAAAAGGTGCGCTAGTCCCGCAGCGAAGTCAGCTGCGCACCGCTGACGCTCAGGGCGGGCCCCAGTACCAGACGTAGGGCACGCCACTGGCTTTGCCCAGCACCATGAAGCTACTGGGACCCATCGCGACTGCATTGGCCGTGGTGGAGGCGGTGTTCGATATCGAGATCTCGCGCCAATTGCTGCCTGTTGTGGGAGCGAGCCCGCTGGGCAGCATGACCAAGTAGTTGTTCGCACCACTGGCCGCCAACAGCAGCACGGCCGTGCCGTTCGTGTCCGCGCGGCTGTAGGTGCGCACCGATTGATTGGGTAGACCGGTGAGCGCTGCGCACGTGGTGTCGCCGGTGGCGGACGCGTCGCTGCACAGACGCAGGCCGTTCGAGCCGGAGCCGAACGCCAGCACTTGACCCACGCCGGAGAGGTGGATCATGCCGCTCCAGGCGCCATCGGCGTCGTCCGCCTCGACCGAAGAAGGCACCATGTCCTTGCCGGTGCCGTCTTCGTAGATGCGCTTGCGGACGCTGCCGCTGCTGTAGTTGGCCAGCGCGAGCACGCCGCCGTAAGGACTGGCGAACCCGCTGCCGTTGTACGGCAGCACCCCCGCGAAGCTCGAGCTGGCGTTGCTCATCACGTCCGAGCAGATGACTCCGGTGATCGTGCAGCCGCCGACGATGTTGCTGCTGCACGAGACGCAGCGCACGATGCGCGCCGTCGAAGGCGTGCCGCTATCGGCGCCCCAGAGCCAGAAGTACGAGTTTCGCGTCGCCGCGAACGAACCGGTGCCGTGGCGCGCGGAGCCACGGAAGTTCGTGATGGTCGGCGTCTGCGACGCAATCGCGGCGCCGAAACCCGTGCCGGTCCATTGGACGGACTGCGCAGTGGTGTCCGCCAGCGCCACGTGCGTGCTGCTGATGACGTACGGCAAGTCGAGGTCGGAAGCGCTCTCGGAGACGCCGCCGTTGGCCGTGTCACTCGACGCATAGGCCGTGAGAGCGCTGAGCGTCACGTCGTAGACGCTCGAGACGGTACCGGTCGCGCACGCGCTGCCACCACCGTTTTGTGCCGTCTCGATCAAGCCCACGAACTTCGGGGACGAGTACTGCAGGTCGCGCACGTTGCCGAAACCCGTGCAAGCACAGCCGCCCAGTTGGCACGAGCCACCGGGCGCACCCTGACGTCCGCCGAGGCACTCGCCGTGATAACAGAGGTCGGGGGTGGTGCCCGCGTTCGAATCGTTGCAGTCGGTGAAGTCCTGGGCGTTCGTGACGTTCAGGCAACCGTTCGTCGCGTCGCAGGTGCCGGCCTTGCACGGCCCGCTGCACAGTGCGTCGCTCGGCGTGTGCGTGCAGGCACCGGTCGGGTCGCACGCGTCCACGGTGCACGCTACGGCGTCGTCGCAGCTCTTCGCTGTGCCGATGCAGCTGCCGTCGGTGCCACTGCATTTGTCGCCGGTGGTGCACGCATCGCCGTCGTCGCAGCCCATGGACGCGGACATCGGCGTGAAGACGCACCCCTTCTTGGGATCGCAGCCCGCGGCCGTCTCGCACTGCGTGGCATTGCAGGCCTCGACCGTCTTCGGCTCGCAGTGGCCAGAGGCGCATGCGTAGTCGCGCGCGCACATCACCTGAGCCGTGTTCGAGCTGTCACCGGCCTTGCACGAGATGCCGTCTTTGGCGTCTTGCACCGAGCAGTGCGCCTTGCCGCTGACCTTCGTGCACACGTTCGGGCGGCACAGGTCGCCACTGTCCGCGCACGCGAACGCTTTGCCAGCCTTGCAGGTGCCACTGCTGCAGCTCTCGGCGCCGTTGCACGGATCGCCGTCGTCGCAGTCTGCGTCGAGTTTGCAGGCAGCCACGTGCGCGTCGGCCTTCGCGCCACCGGCGTCGCCGCCACCGGCATCGCTGCCGCCCGCGTCGCTGCGACCCGCGTCCTTGCCACCCCCATCGCTGCCTCCGGAAGTGCCGGCGCCGCCGCCGGCTGCGCCGCCGTCCGCTGCGCGGCTGTACCCGGGCAAGAGCGTCGCGTTCACGTGCGCATCGACGCAGGCGCCGCTGCGGCAGGTCTGGGTGAGGCTGCACGACGTCGCTTTGTCGAGGCAGGCGTTCTCGAACAAGAGCAGCAGCATGACCGTCTTGCCAGCCTGGTAGCCGCTGATCGCGCGCACCTCGGCGATCGCTTTTCCCTGAGCATCGCGTGCGATGGCGCTGACCAAGTACACACGATTGGCGTCGTTGTCGCGCGGCACGAGAGCCGCCTCGAGCGGCCACTTGATACCAGTGCCCGGCGTGAGTGAGCTCTGCTCGCGAACGTCCCAGCTGCTGACGGGTCCGGTGCCCGTGCGCACTTCGAGATCGACGTCCGACGCGAGCTTGCGCACCTCGGACTCGGCGTCGATCACCACCATCACCTGCGTGCGGGGCGTGGTCTCGGTGCTGCACGCGACGGACACGCCGCACAACGCGAGCAACAGCCAACGAGCATCGATACGCTTCATGTTCATGGTGCGGCCCGGAGCGTGGTGATCACGACTCCGCTCTTGGGCATCAGGGGGGCTTCGGTCTTGGCGGTGCCACTGGACGCCACCACCACACCGGCGGTGATTCCGCCTGCGACGACGACACCCACCGCGGTCCAGAACCACCAGCGCGACACGATCGAAGCACTCGCAGCGGGCTCGGCGTTCGAGTCGGTCGGGGCCAGCGCAGGATTGGCAGCGGGCGCAGCGGCAGCAGCGGCCGTCTGCGCCGGCGTGGGCGCAGACGCTACCGCCGGTGACTGCGCTTGACGCGCGGCGAGCGCTGCACGAATCGCTGCGGCGCGCTTCTCCACCTCGACGCGATTGGGCGCATTGGGAAGCGCCGCAAGGTATGCGTCGTACGCCTCGAGCGCACGCTCGTCGTCGCGCAGCCGGTCGCGCACGATGCCGATGTTGTAGAGCAGCTCCGGCCGCTTACTGAGCGCAAAGGAACGCTCGAAGTAGTCGAGTGCGTCGGTGTAGCGCCCGGCATCGAACGCCGCGCGCGCAGCGACGAACAGGCCCTTGGCTTCGTCCGTTCGGTCGGCCGCTGCGGGCGCAGCCTGCGCGCTCGGCGCGAGCTGCGCAGCCTGCGCGCTCGCCATGGAAGCGGTCGCGAAACACACGCACACCCACGAGAGCCGCGCGATGCGCGTCACACGTTCGCCCTTGCCGGCGATGCACCAGAACGAGGGTCGAGGTTCCAGACCTGTAGGTATCATTCGGCAACTCACGGGGCGACGGTGCGGTTGGGCGCACGCTGCTCAGGCGGCTATGCGATTCGCAGGTGATTCTACGAAAGATACCGCTCGGGGAGAACGACGCTTCGGCTGTTTTCGTTCAGTCCGTGCAGGAGGGGGCGTCGGCCGCCAACTGCGCGTCTTCAAAGACGCTCCGCCGCCGGCACGACCACCGCAGTCGATGTCGAGCGCATGACGCGCATCGAATACGCGCGCCTGGGGCGCAAGGGCCGCAGCGCCGCGCGTGTTGCACAGGGCCTGGAAGCCCGCGCGCGCGTGCGCTCCGTACTGCCGAACGCTGCGACCGCCTGCATCGGCGGCTTCATGGGCTACGGCCTCGACTGGACGCACTTTGGCCTGCGCGCACGCGCCAGTGCCTGCACCAGTCAGCTCGACAACGCAGCGTTGCATGCGGTCACCAATGCCTACGAACTGGAGCTGCACCTGCAGCACAGGTGGGATCTTTCGCGCGTGTCGTTCGAGCTGGGCCAAGGTGGCGGGGCGAGTCTGTTCACGCAACGCTTCGAGACCGCGGGACGAGCAGCAGACCGCGACGGCTTGGCCCCGTTTCTCGCGCTGGGTCCCGGCGCAGGCATCGACCTATCCGGCAGTCTCTACACCCATCAGGTCCCCAGCGACCAACCGGGCTCCAGCGCCGTGGCCCAATTGCGTTGGTGCAATCGACCAACTCTAAGCCCCGCAAATCCAGGGCAAACGCCTTGCGGCCACGGCCATTCGCGCGGACTCTAAATGACATACGAGGGCGTATGTGAGTCGCCGAGCGCGGATGCGGGGCACTAGCCAGTAGGAGGCGGTCATGGGCATGGATGGCAGCGAGCAGACAGTTCACACGACCAACCCGGTCATGCCGGGCGGCCGTAACGCACGGGTGCTGATCACCAACGCGTATGGTCCCTACGATTTGAAGTGGGGTCAGTCACCGAGCGATCTGCTCGGTGCGCGCTTGGCGCGCGGCCACAAGATGCTCGAACGCGCGTCCATCCTTCCCACGTGGGCGCTCTACATGATCGCGGAGAACATCCCCAACCCGACCACGGTGATGGAGTATCCGAGTTGGGAAGACTTCATGTCGGAGATCCGCGAGGGCTACGACCTCGTGTGCATCGAGACCAAGACCATGCAAGTTCCGCGTATCGCACGCATGGTGAAAGCGATCCGCGCCACTTCGCCCAAGACCAAGGTGCTGTTGGGCGGCTACGGCGTGTCCACGCTGCAGGAAGGCGTGCCCAGCGACCCCGAGCAGTGTCGGCCCTACCTGCTCGAGAACGTCGACTACTTCTGCCGCACCGAAGGCGTGAGCTTCATGCGCCATCTGCTCGACGACCCAGAGCCGAACCGGCCGATCACGCAATACACCTTGCCTCCGGCCGCCCTGCACCCCTACGGCTTCAAGGGCCTCCAGGGCAACCTGCCAGCCATCTTGGTCTCCCTGGGTTGTCCGTCGGCCTGTGACTTCTGCAACACCTCGGCGTTCTTCCACTACAAGAAGGTCTCCGTGGCGTCGCCGGCGCAGGTCTACGACTTCATGAAGCACCACCAGCGCACGCTGAAAAAGGACAACATCATCTTCGTCCTCTTCGATGAAGACATCTTCCTCGACCCGCCTTTCGTGCGCGAGCTGGGGCGTTTGATTCGCTCCGACAAGAAGACCTGGGGTTTCCGCTGGATCAGCTTCGGTTCGATGCGCGCGTTGCAGGCGTTCACCCCGACTGAGCTGCGTGAGTGCGGCGTGTGTGGCATCTGGATCGGCGTCGAATCGGGTCTGACGGACGACAACGAGAACAAGGCCGACTACGCCAAGCGCAAGACCGCGATCACGCCGACCGAGCTCTTCGCGAACCTGCGGGCGGTCGGCATTCAGACCATCGGCTCGATGATCTTGGGGCTCGACTTCCACACCAAGGACAACATCGAGAAGGACATCGACTTCTTCGTGAGTCTGCGGCCGACGCTCTACCAGATCGGACCCATCCGCCCGTGCCCCGGCACCAAGCTGTACAAGCTCATGACCAAGCAGGGCCGGGTCAAGTCGAACTACGGCTGGGAAGACTTCCACCTGTGGGAAGCCAACACGCACACCTTCGTGAACTTCAGCGCCGATGAGATCCGCCATTGGTTCGAGGTCATCCACGACCGACTGAAGATGAAGAACGGCTCGCCCGTGTTGCAGATGTTCGAGTGCCGATTGCTCGCACACGACACCTTCTGCAACGATGCGAACCCCTTCCTGCGCCATCAAGCCAAGCTCGAGCGCGGCAATATTCGCGCGCTGTATCCGGTGATGAAGGCCTTGCAGTTCGTCGCTCCCTCACCAGCGGTCGCTGCCCGCGCCAAGGCGTTGCTCGAGCACGCAGACAAAATCCTCGCGAGCGACAACCTGGTCCTCTCGACCTTCCGCAAGGTCGCGAGCCCGCTCGTCACAGCTGGCATCTGGCGCTTGGAGCGCAAGCACCAGCCGACACCCGCCCAGTGGGCACCCGACACGCGGCGCACTCCGTATCGGCAAAGCACTGGTGTGCGGGCGGGCATCCGAGCTCGCCTACACGTCTAGCGACCAGCGCGATAGACGCGCGCGCGACTGCAACGCGCGCGCGTCAGATCAGGGGGATCTCTTCCATGATCACGAGTGTCAGCGCGGGCCGGTTGCCATCTGCCTGCAGCGAGCGTGCGGAGAATCTCATCGAAGGTTCGCTCTTACGGCCGAACGGGTGCGCGATGATGAGGCCTTCGAAGCTCTTCCCTTCAGCCACAGCTCCTTCGAAAGCCACCCACAGGGCCGGCTCGGCGGCCCTCCCCGGCCAGACCTGATCGAGCGAGCGCCCCAGTGCCTCCGCGCCGACGCTGAACGTGTCGAAGAACGCCTTGTTGACCCAAACCACGCGCAGGAGCTCGGCAAAGGCTCGATCTTCACCGTGCGCCTTCCGGTCGCAGAGGCAGGGGAGCTGCCGCTCAGCCAACCACGTGCGCTGGCGCACGTGGACACCCCCGCTGTGCGCAAGCGCGTGCTCTTCATCGACGACGAAGGATCCGTGTTGACCGCCTTCTCGCGCTCCCTTCAGGGCGAGTGCGAAGTTACCACCTGCGCCGACGCGCGTGAGCAATACCCGGCATGGCGATGATCTACGTCACATCGCCGTCAGAAAGCACAACGACAGCAGCCGGCGCACCTTCCGCCCGAGGGGCAGCGCGCTAACCTTGTTGCATGACTTCCAACCGCGAAACCTTTTGGCAGAACGACAGCTTCGCGTTCGTCGGGCACAGCGCGCGCAAACCCTTTCCGAAGCTCTCGTTCGGCGAGCTGCGGCTCCAGGGCCGTAAGGTGTTCGCGGTGGACCCCAGTGTCGATTCGGTGCTGGGTGTGCGCGCTTATCCGGATCTCGCATCGCTGCCCCAGAAAGTCTCCGCGGTGGTGATCGAAGTGCCGCGCGAAGAGACCGCGCGTTGGGTGCACCAGGCCGCCGAGCTTGGCATCAAGCACGTCTGGGTGCACATGCTGCGCGACACACCTGAAGCGCTGGCGATCGCAGAACGGCACGGCATCAACCTGCGCACTGGCAGCTGCGCCATGATGTACGTCAGCCAGGGACTCTCGTACCACTCTGCGCACAAGGCGCTGGATAAGGCGCTGGGGCGGTACTGAGTGTGGCGCGCGCGTGAATCAGAGAAGCTGCGGTGCCTTGCCCAGCCCGGCGAGACGATGAGTGTGCTGGGGCCCGCGCTCGGCAAGTCGCCACGCGAGTTGAACCGCCCGATGATGGCGCTCAAGCGTGCAGGCCGCGTGCCCAGCGTCGGGCAGCGGGCCCAGACGCGCTACTACCCGGCCGCGGTGAGGTCGTCGGCAAGCGCGAGCTGATCACGTCGCCGCGCTTGCGCCGAGCAATCGCGGCGGCGTCGCGCCGTCGATGTGGGCGGTCATCTTCTGCTGCGGCAGTGCGCCGTCGGCGGGTTGTCGCACAACCGTCCGTGAGGCAAGGTCCTCGTCATGCTTCGCACACCGCGGACTCGCCTGGCGGCGATGGGCCTGGCTTTCGCTTGGTACGCCAGCGTCGCGCGCGCGGACGATGTCCTCCGGATCGAGGCAGCGCAGCTCGATCGACCGACCCTCGTCGCGCTCGGCGTGCAGCTCCTGATCCAAGGAGACGACAACTACAACGCAAGTGTCCGCATGCGCTATCGCAAGTCGGGGACAAGCACTTGGCGCGTTGCCATGCCCCTCTTTCGCGTGCATCCCGAGGTCGTCACCGGCCGCACCGTCCCCACGCAGTTTGCCGGCAGCATCTTCGACCTGCTGCCCGGGCAGAGCTACGAGATCGAGCTCCACGCTGTCGATTCCGACGGCAACGTCGATCAAGTCATCGGCCTGACCGGTACGACTCGCGAAGTGCCGTCCGATGATCCGCGCGCACCCACGCCGAGGAGCGTTTCCGACGAGCAAGGGCTTCGGGCCGCGCTTGCGGCCGCCCAGGCGGGCGATGTGATTACGCTCGCCGATGGGACATACGCCGGAACTTTCGCGTTACAGGCGAGCGGCACGGCCGACCAGCCCATCGTCATCCGCGGTACGAGCCGAGACGGCACCATCCTGGATGGCGGTGGTTGCACGGACTGCAACATCTTCGAGGTCTACGGCAGTTTCGTTCACATCGAGCAGCTCACGCTGGCCCACGCCACGCGTGCCTTGCGATTTCAGGGAACGGGCACCGAAGGCAACGTCGTGCGACGCGTACACGTTCGCGACACCACGCTGGGGCTCGGCTCGAGCCCCGACCAGAAGGACTTCTACCTTTGCGACAACCTGCTCGAGGGACGCTTGTCCTGGCCGGCCGTGTGGGCTGACGACAACGGCGCGCACGCCAACGACGACGGCATTCACGTGCAGGGAAGTGGACACGTCGTCTGCCACAATCGCATCTCGGGTTACGGCGACGCCATGAAGACCGAGCAGGATGGCGCACGCGCCGTCGACTTCTACGGCAACGAGATCACGTTCAGCTACGACAACGGGCTCGAGCTCGACGGCAGCGAGGGCAACGTCCGCGCCTTTCGCAATCGCTTCACCAACACCTACGCCACGCTGAGCTACCAGCCCATCTACGGCGGGCCTGCCTACACGTTTCGCAATGTCGTGGTCAACGTGGTCAACGAGCAGCTGAAGTTTCATGCGCGCGGCACGACGCCACCCGAAGAACCGAGCGGCGTGTTGATCTACCACAACACCTTCGTGAGCCCCGTCAATGCGCTGGCCAATCACGCCACGGCCGTCAGCCACCACTTCGTCTTGCAGAACAACCTCTTCATCACCGCGCCGGACGCGAACGGCCGCGCGATCGACTGGAGCGGCGGCGTCGACGACGGAACCTTCGACTACAACGGCTACTACCCCGACGGCATCTTCGACTTCACCTGGGGTTCGCTCGGTTACGTGAAGTACGCGAATCTCGCCCAGGCGCGTGCGGCGCTGGGGATCGAAATGCATGGTGTCCTGCTGACGGTGCCGCTCTTCGAGATGGGGTTGACGGCGCCGGCCACGTACACGACGCGCCTCGAGCCGGCCGACGTCACACTCTCCAGCGCCTCGAGCGCCATCGACCGCGGTCTCGTGCTTGCCAACCTGAACGATGACTATCGCGGCAGCGCACCCGATCTCGGCGCGCTTGAGCAAGGCTGCCCCGTTCCTACATACGGCATGCGCCCGGCCGGAGTCGACGAACGCAACGAATTCATCGCGTGTGGTGCCGGCACGGCGGCCGACGCCGGCGCGGGTGACGACGGCGGACAGTTCGCGCCCCCCAACGGCAACGCGGGCGCAAGGGCGGCGGTGACAGGCGAGGCCGGCGCAGCCGACAGCGCTGGCGCGCAGACCGTTCACGGAAGTTGCGGCTGCGCGATCGTGCGCGGCTCGGCACCGAGCTGCGTCGCGCCACTGGTGCTGCTCGCACTGGTCTCGCGGCGGCGAAGAGCACCGCCGCCAGGGGCAGCTGCTCAGGCGGGTGACGCGGCGCGGGGCGGCTGGCAGACTGGATGGCGTCTATCCCGGCTACCGCCACGGCGGGATCAACCTCGGTGACGGCCGCATCGCCGCTCTACGTGACTCAGCCCTTCTTCTTCAGCTGCTGCGTCAGAGTCTCTTTGCCCTTCTGCCAGTTGACCGCGCACAGCTCGCCGGTCTTGAAGCCGTCCAGCACGCGGAGGATCTCGTCCACGTTGCGACCCACGGACAGGTCGTTCGCCGATGCGTAGCGCACGACGCCATCCGGATCGGCGACGATCGTGGCGCGCAGCGCGACGCCGGCCGTCGGGTGCACGATGCCCAGCGCGTTCGCGAGCGACGGCGCCACGAACAGGAGCGGGTGGTGCAGGCCTTTGAGATCCGCGTGCGACTTACGCCACGCCAAGTGCGAGTGCTCGTTGTCGGTCGAGCCGCCGAGCACGACCGCATCGCGCTCCGTGAACGCTGCGAGCTTGTTGTCGAAGTCGACGATCTCGGTCGGACACACGAACGTGAAGTCCTTCGGGTACGTGTAGAGCACGATCCACTTGCCCGGGAAGTCAGTCGAGCTGATCTGGGCGAACTCTTTGCCGGCCTCGATACTGACGCATGCGGTGGCCTTGAACTCGGGAAGCTTGGTACCTGGGATGATCACGATCGTTCTCCTCTGAAGGGATGGGTGACGCGGGTTGCGCGCCGCTACTTGGCTGCTGGTAGCGCGCGCGTCTTCGCCTGGCAACTCTCGTCGTCCCGTGTGGCCTCACAGCGGCGATCACGAAGGTGGATGGCCGCTGTCAGAACACGCCGGGCAGCAGGCGAAAACGCACTTTCTTCAAGCAGCGGGGTGACCTTCCGCTTTCGCCCCTCGCATTGGCGCTTACGCCCGCTACTCGACCGACTTGCAGAGCGCGACGTCGGTCGATGACCAGATCAGCTTGGCGCACCATACAGCGCCCAAGTACGGGAGCGACCTGGATGCTGCGCTCGTCTTCAGCGACGAAGGCGTCAGTGGTGCGGTCGCCAATCGTCTCGGGCTCAACCGCCTCATCCGCGCAGTCGAGACGGGCTCATCCCTCCCCGTTCGACTCCCGACCGACACCGAGGTCAGGACGTACGTGCTCGACCTGGAGGCCACGCTCGACGAGCGTCCCGAGCAAGCACGCGCCGCTCTGAGCCGCTTCTTCGCCGACGACAGCATCACCATGGTGCCCACCGACGACGGCGGCTACGAGTTGCGCACGGAGCTTCTACCGGGCGCGATGATGCTAGATGCGTCAACGCCCGCCGGGGCATCCCGACGGGCGTTAAACAAGATGGGTTGCGGGGGCACGCAATGGACTCGCGCCAACGCGAGTTTTCCCTGGAAATACGTGGTCCCGGCGGGCACGCGTCAGGCAATACCGCACCCACGCGCTCAGGCCTAGGTGCGGACCGAGCCTCTGCATGCGCTAGCGGGGATGCCCGCTCGCACCGGCTCAAGGATTCCCCGGTTCGTGGCTGCGCTGACCGGCTTTGGCTTCCGCCGCCGGTGGCCGGGCAGACGAGGCGTAGCCGATCGCCACGGCAGGGCCCGACAACCAACGCGCCCGTAGCCGATGCCGCCCGGAAGCCTGCTTCCCGCTGGCGACGTGGGCAGGGAGGTGGTGGGCTCATCTTCGCCAGGCTCCGCAGATTCGGGCCCGGATTCGCCGTATTACAGGCCCCAGGGCTAGCCCATCCCTCGGCTTGCACGGTGTTCCAGCTTGGCGGTAATGCGCGACGCCATATGCTCAAGCTTGACGTGCCTGGACAGGAGGATCATCGTTATCGGTCTCCGTTCAGTGCCGAGCGAGGAAGCCATGCCCGACAAGACCTACGAGGAGCTGTGTGCGCAGGTGAAGCAGCTGCAGCAGGAACGCAAGCTCCCGCTGCGGCCGACCTCCGAGCAGAAGGCTGACTGGGCCTACGGCAACACGGTCATCGAGAACAGCGACGTTACGTTGGCGATGGCCCAAACGGCTGCCAACGTCGTTCGCGGCTGAGGGCTGAATGGCCGCTGAGTCGGTGCTGCTTTGCGACCCGGCCGACAAGGCCGCGCGTGAGGCAGCGAATGGCGTCCGACAGCTCGAGTACATCGATGAGCTCGTGAGCGAGCACGGTGCGACCGAGCTGAGGGAGTCGCACGTCCTAGGCCTGCACGAGCTTGCGATAGAGGGCATCTACCCGTGCGGCGGAAGATACCGCTCCGCGCTGCAGCACGTGACGATCTCTGGGAGCCCGCACAAGATCCCCGAGCCTGCCCTAGTCCCTGGGCTAGTCGGCGAGACCATCCAATGGGTGAACGATCAGCGACTCCGCCGCTCGGCCCTCGAGCGAGCGGCGTACGTGCTGTGGCGCTTCAACTGGATTCATCCGTTTGCGGGCGGCAACGGTCGCACGTCGCGCGCTCTGACGTATCTCGTGGTCTGCATGGACAACGGTGCGATGCTACCCGGGACGCCGACCATGCCCCACTTGATCTACGACCGACGCGACGACTACATCGCTGCGTTGCAGGTTGCCGACGAGTCGGTGTCGTCTGCCACCGATCCCGACGCCGTGCCGGACGTCAGCGCAATGCGCGACTTGCTCAAAGATGTGCTGACGCGGCAGCTTGCGCACGCCATCGACCGGCTGACTGCGAAGCAGTGACGCCTCCGGACAGGCGCGGGCTGGTGCGGCCGTCTCCTCACGACGCACCCGCTGCGTCCACCCAAGCCTGATACCATCGCCCTCCGCGCGGAACGCGCAGGTGAAGGGGTGGATGCATGGCGGGCAACGACGCGAAGGTCCCGGTTTTTCAGGCGTACATGAACCCAATGCTCGCCGCGCTGCGTGCCAGCGGCGGGCGCGCCACCATCGCCGACCTGGAAGCTCGTATCGTGCAGGCAATGGGGCTCGGGCCTGATGTCCTCGCGATCCCACACAAGCCAGACCAACCGGGGCGCGCGGAGGTCAGCTATCGAATCGCTTGGACGCGGACCCCGTACCGTACAAGAACTCGAGGTCGATAAACGCGTAAGGTCTCCAGCCGTGACCGGCATACTCGCAGCGGTCTCTCGGCCGTGTCCAGCGCGAGG
>JADGRE010000293.1 GCA_017881185.1 Pseudomonadota bacterium
CCGACGCCCTGCAAGCGATCCATGAAGATGCGGTTACGCGTGAGCGTGCCGCCCGCTTCGGCCAAGACCTTGTCGACCTCGGGCAAAATGCTGCGAACGCTCTCCTTGAGCTTGTCGGTGGGCGGCTTCGCCATGCCACCGATGCGACCGAAGGAGTGCGTCATGCGCGCGCCGGTCTCTTGCTCGAGGATGTCCCAAATCCAATCGCGGACCTTGATCATCCACAGGAACGGCGTGAACGCGCCCAGCTCCATCGCCATGGCACCGTTGCAGGTGAGGTGGTCGGTGACGCGCGCGAGCTCGCCCAAGATTACGCGGTAGATCTTGCAGCGCTCCGGCACTTCGATGCCGATGAGCTTCTCCACGGCGAGCGAGAAGCCCACGTTGTTGAGCATCGGCGAGACGTAGTTGAGGCGGTCGGTGTACGGGTAGACCTGCGACCAGGTGCCACGCTCGCACGACTTCTCGAAGCCGCGGTGCAAGTAGCCCGGCTGCACGTCCACGTGCTTGACGATTTCGCCGTCGAGCTCGAGCACCATGCGGATGGTGCCGTGCATGGCCGGGTGCGACGGACCCATGTTCAGGCGCATGGGCTCGGCGGGCAGATCGAGCGAGGTCTCGTCCTCGTACTCTTGAATGGGCTCCATGAATCAATCAGTCCTTCAATGCGGCTGGCGCCAGCGGCACAGCTGCAGCTGTTGGCGGCTTGGCCGCCTGCGGCGCGCTGGCAAGATCTTCGGGCGACACGCTGAGCGCCGGGCGCTGACCCTGCTGCACGCCGATGGCCGGCGAGACCTGCAGGTTGCGACCCGACATGCGCGCGAGCCAGTCGATGCGACCGAAGGGGTTGCCCTCGTCGTCACCGAACGGAGCGAGCTTCGCAGGCGGCACGTCGCGGTAGGCGACCAGCGGCTGCGTCTTGTTGATCGGATAGTCCTTGCGCAGGGGATAGCCGACGAACTCTTCGTACAGGAGGATGCGGCGCAGATCCGGATGGCTGCGGAAGCGCACGCCGAACATGTCGTAGACCTCGCGCTCGGTCCAGTTGGCACCGGCCCACACGTTCACCAGGGTGTCGAGCTCTTCGCCATCGCGCACGCGCGTCTTCAGACGGATGCGGTGCTTCTTGCCGAGCGAGCGCACGAACAAGAGCACGTCGAAGCGCGGTTCTGAGCGCTCTGGATAGTCGACCGCGGTGAGGTCGATGAAGTGATCCATCGCGCACGCGCTGTCGTCGCGCAGGAAGCGCGCCACGGCGAGCCAATCGGCGGGCGCGACCAACGCTTCGTCGTCGCCGCGAAAGCTCTCGGTCTTGAGAATGCGCTCGTGGAACTGACCCACCAAGCGGTCCAACACCTGCTTGCTCATGTTGGCTTGCTCATGCTGGCTTGCTCATGCTGGAATCCCTTACTCGCCTGACTGCGGCTTGGCGCGCAGCTGCAGCAGTGCCTCCAGCGGCGCGATCTTCTGCGGTGGCAACACCGCCGGCTCGCGATCGCCGTTCTGAATCTTTTCCATCAACAAGATGAGCCCGTCGAGCACGGCTTCCGGGCGCGGCGGACAGCCCGGGATGAACACGTCGACCGGGATGACTTTGTCGATGCCCGGCACGGTGGTGTAGTTGTCGTAGAAGCCGCCGCACGAGGCGCAGGTGCCGAACGCGATGACGTATTTCGGGTCGGTCATCTGCTCGTAGATGCGCTTGAGCGCCGGCGCTTGTTTCTGCGAGATGGTTCCCACCACCCACATCAAGTCGCTCTGACGCGGGCTGAAGCGCGGCGCACCTGCACCGAAACGCTCCACGTCGTAGCGCGGACCGGCGGTGGCCATGTGCTCCATGCCGCAGCACGCGGTGACGAACGGGTACTGGAAGAGCGAGAACTTACGCGCCCAGCCGAGCAGCGCTTCGAACTTGGTCGTGGCGAAGCCGGCGTCGCCGCCGCCCAGAACGGTGGTCACTTCTCCCATTCGAGCGCTCCCTTTTTCCACGCGTACAGCAGCGTGATTGCCAAGCTCCCGATGAACGCGAACATCTCGACGAGGCCGAACCAACCGAGCTGGCGAAAGATCGATGCCCACGGATAGAGAAACACTGCTTCGATGTCGAACACCACGAACAGAATCGCCGTGAGGTAGAACTTCACGCTCAGGCGGATTTGGTTCGCGCCGTCGGACTCGGAGCCGCTCTCGTACGGGATCGCCTTTTCAGGCGTCATGTGCTTGGTGCCGAGAACGGACGTGAGCGTGAAGATGCCGACCGCAAACACGGTGGCCACGACGAGCATCAGAAGTGCTGGCAGGTACGTGCTGAGCATGGAAGGTCCGCGTTCTTGCGCGAAATTGCTCGCGATTCTGGGGCGAAAAGGCCAGCTATTCGTAGTCGTCTGGCGCCGCGGTGTCAACGCCGCAGAAGGCCCCAGGGCCATTGCTGTGCGACATGGCCGCGCCCTGCCCTACCTGGCCGGGCCTGGCTTGTGCGGTCAGCCGCTGGCCGGCCGCTGCGCGAGGATCTGCTCGACCTCCGCCACCGACTTGGGGATGCCGTCGGTCAGCACGCGATGGCCACTGGCGGTGACCAGAACGTCGTCTTCGATGCGGATGCCGATGCCGTGCCACTCCGGCGCGCACTTGGAGCCCGGCGCCACGTACAAGCCCGGCTCGATCGTGAGCACGAAACCAGGCTCGAGCGGCCGAGGCTCCTTGTTCACGTGGTAGTCGCCGACGTCGTGTACGTCCATGCCGAGCCAGTGCGAGGTGCGGTGCATGTAATAGGGTTTGTAGGTCTCAGCCTTGAGGGCAGCCTCGAGTGGAGCTTCGAGGATGCCGACGCGGATGAGCCCTTTGACGAGGACCTCAAGCGCTACAGCATGAACGCCCGGGATGGTCGCCCCCGGGCGCACGGCGTCGATGGCTGCCAGCTGGGCATCGAGGACGATCTGGTAGAGGGTACGCTGCGCGTCGCTGAAGCGGCCGCTGACCGGGAAGGTGCGCGTGACGTCGGAGGCGTAGTAGCCGTACTCCGCGCCTGCGTCGAGGAGCAGGAGGTCGCCGTCCTGCATCAGGCGGTCGTTCTTGCGGTAGTGCAGGATGGTGGCGTTGGGTCCGGAGCCGACGATGCTGCCGTAGGCTGGACGCTCGGAACCGTTGGCGCGGAACACCCGCAGCAGCTCGGCTTCGACCTCGTATTCGTGGCGACCGGGCCGCGCGACCTGCATGGCACGCAGATGCGCTTCACGCGTGATGGAGCAGGCGCGCAGCATGGTCTCGACCTCGGCGTCGGTCTTGCGTAGTCGCATCTCGTGCACGATGACGCTGGGGTCGATGATCTCGCGCGGGGCAGTGACGCCGCTGCGGGCTTTGGCGCGCACGTCGTGGATGGCGCCGAGCACGCGGTCGTCGAGCTCGCGATCTTCGCCGAGGCGATAGTGAAGACGCCGCACGTCTTTGAGGAAGTCGGGCAAGCGCTGGCCGAGCTCGCTGATGGGGAACGCGGCGCTGGCACCGTACTGACTCTTGGCACCGTCGACGCCGGCGCGTGGCCCGTCCCAGGTCTCGCGCTCGGGATCGCGCGGGCGCACGAAGAGCACCATGCGCTGCTCGGGATGCTCGTTGCTCAGGATGAGCAGCGTGTCGGGTTCGTCGAAGCCGGTGAGGTAGAAGAGATCGCTGTCCTGGCGGAACTCGTGCTCGACGTCGTTGTTGCGGATGGCGACGGGGGTCGACGCGAAGAGCGCGACGCCGGCGCCCATCGTTTCCAGAAAACGTTGCCTGCGCTGCGCGAACTCGCTCGGGCTGACCATGTAGCGATTGTGTTCCGCTGGTAGACGGCGTCAAGCGACGAGCTCGAGGAGGCGCCCGCAGCCTTGCTCGATGGAGGCCCCCAGCTCCTCGCAGAAGGCTGCGCTGGTCAGGGTGTTGCCGCGCGCGCAGGCGCCGCGCAGTGGCTCTGCGACGCGCGGGTTCTGGAACCAGTCTTCGTCGAACTGCTCACGCAAGCCGACGTGCAGGCCCAGGCCGCACAGCTGCGCAACGAGGCCAGTGCCGTTCGGTGGTGCAGCGAGCCAGCTCGACACGGCGAGAGCCGCGGGCACTTCGACGCCGAGTGCACGCTGCAGGCCGGTAACCAGGTGCTCACGGCGTTCGCCGGTGTTGCGCGCGGGCGCCGCCGCCGACAGCAGCAGCGCGGCTTCGCTTCGCACCTGCAGGAGCAGCACGAGCGCGGCGTGGCGGGCGACGGTCTCTGCGTCGCGCGTGGCAAGGCCCTCGGTGCGGCGCAGGTAGAGACGGTCTGCGCGCAGCTGAGCGTGCAGCGCGCCGAACACCGCGGCGGCTCGGCCCGGCAGCGGCCAGCGCAGCTCCATGGCAAGCGCAGGCGAGACCAGCGCGATGGCGACCGCGCGCGCGATGGCCTCGGCAGCGTGAACATCACCTAGCACTCCGAAGGCTTGCGCCGGCAGCACCACCCGCACATCGCTCGGTGCATCCACGACGACTAGGCGGGCTGTCGGCGACAGCAAGGTCGCAGAGCTCTCGGCGCGCATGCGCTGGCTCATGTCGCGCTCGAAGCCCAGCTGACGCAGCCCTTCGGACAGGCGAAACGGCCGACGCTTGTCGCCGGCAAAGCTGTCGAGCTCGTGACGTCGGAGCGCGAAGAGCAAGCCGGCCCAGGTTTCTTCTGCGCTCGCGGCGGCGTGCATGGCGCGGCGGGTCAGCTCCGCACAGGCGGCGTCGGTCGACGACAGTACCTGTGCGGCCAGCTTGTGCAGTGCGGCAGCGGCGACGCTGGCCGGTGCGAGCGCCTGCCACTGTGCGGTCGCGGCTGCTTGTAGCTCGCACAGACGCGGGGCATCGGCAACGAGCGCGCCTGCGAGCGCCTGCGCGTACAGCTGCCGACCTGCCTGGTTCTGCGGCGTCAGCAGCGCCGCCATCAGCTGCGCCAGCGGCAGCGCGCGCGAGCCTACAGGCACTTGGGCCGTGAGCAGTCGCTGCGCAATGGCGCGCGCAGGGGCAAGCTCCAGCTGGGCTGCGATTGCCGCGCGCTGCTGCTGTAGCGCGGCGTGTTCGTGCGGAGCGAGCTCGCCCTGCTTGCCGGCCTCCTGCCAGAGCGATTCGCCCTCGTCGTTGAACAGGCGGTTGGCAGCCGCGCGCCAAGGCGTCTCGGGCGTGCCGTGCCGAAGCCAGGCCAGCTCGGCCTGCGCGTGGGCACGCCAGACATCCTGAACTGCGTCGCGCACCGCCCGTGCCGGAGTGCTCATGGCCAGACTCTACACCCGTGAGCAATGCCGCCGCGCGTCGCACGCGCGCCCATCTTCAGCATGGATCCAGCGCGGTCTCGGTCGTAGGCTGCGCCCATGGCTCTCTCCCAACGCATCTCCTTCATCGGCGGCGGCAACATGACCACGGCCCTGATCCAGGGCCTGATCGCCGCGGGCAGCTCGCGACCCGAGCAGATCACGGCCAGTGACGTACGCACGGAGGCACTCGCCGAGCTGCGCGCCAAGCACGGCATCCACACCACCTCCGACAACGCGCAGGC
>JADGRE010000294.1 GCA_017881185.1 Pseudomonadota bacterium
GTGCTTTCCGATCTCACCCGCCGCCTGTCGTCGCGGCGTTTGCCCAAGACCGTGCCGTTGCCGGCAGACGGCCGCGCTTCGGGTCAATGGCAAGAAGCGGTCGAGCGTGCGCGCGCCGTCGTCAGCAAGCACGGTCTGTCCCCGGAGCTCTCCGTACGCCTCGACGTGCCGTCGGAAGCGCCGTACAGCGAGCCCGACGACAACTCGCCTGCGGGTCTATGGGTCGTGCTTCGCCATCAACCGATTCAACGCTTGGGCCGGATCTCGTTTCTGCTGGGCGAGCTGCGCAACAAACAGATGGAACGCCCGCGGCTGATTTTCCCTGCCGAAGTGCGCGCCGAGGTGCTTGCTGCGCTCGAGGGTGTGATGGGGTAGCGCGTGCCGGGGCAGCTTTCGGGTTGCTGGTGACTCCCCCGCCGGTGCATGCTGTCCGTCCGCTGAGTGGGGCTTTCTGGGGATGACCAAGGTTCTCGTCGTCGACGACCAGCGCAACATGCGCACCACGCTCACGCTCATGCTGCGTGACGCCGGCTATGAGGTCGAGGACGCCGCCGACGGCGACGCCGCCTGCGATCGCGTACTCGCCGACAGCTTCGATCTGGTCGTGACCGATCTGCGCATGGGTGCGACCGACGGCATCCAGGTGCTGCGCCACGTCAAGGAAGTCTCGCCGCTGACCGAGGTCATCGTGATGACCGCGTTCGGCACCATCGAGAGCGCCGTCGAAGCCATGCGCCTGGGCGCTCACGACTACATCCAGAAGCCGTTCAGCGAGCAAGAGCTGCTCGTGAAGGTGCAACGCGCCGTGGAGAAGCGGCGCTTGGCCGGCGAAGTCACCGTGCTCGCCGCCGAGTTTCGGGAGCGCTACCGCTTCGAGAACATCATCGGTCGCTCCGCAGCCATCCGCGAGATGCTGGGCCGCATCGTGCGTATCGCACCGGCCGAAGCCACCGTGCTCATCACCGGCGAGAGTGGCACCGGCAAAGAGTTGGTGGCCAAGGCCATCCACGCCAACAGCAAGCGCGCCGATCGGCCGTTCGTCACCGTCAACTGCGCCGCCATCAGCGAAACCCTGCTCGAGAGCGAGCTCTTCGGCCACGTTCGCGGTGCGTTCACTGGTGCTGTCGCGGCGCGCAAGGGCCTATTCGAGGAAGCCAACGGCGGCACTTTCTTCTTCGATGAGATCGCCGAGACACCGCCGTCGTTCCAGGCCAAGCTGCTGCGCGCCATTCAGGAAGGCGAGATCCGCCGCTTGGGCGACAGCCGGGTTCTCAAGGTGGACGTGCGCATCATCGCCGCCACCAACCAAGACTTGCAGGAGTCGATCGCGGAGAAGCGTTTCCGCCAAGACCTGTACTACCGTTTGAACGTGGCGCGCTTCATCCTGCCGCCGCTGCGCGATCGTCGCGAAGACATCCCGCTCTTGGTCGACCACTTCCTAGACAAGTTTGCGCGCAAGCTGGGCCGGCGTGCCGAGCTCGGCGAGGGCGTCGTCGACTACCTCATGCGCTACGAGTTCACCGGCAACATCCGCGAGTTGGAGAACATGATCGAGCAGGGCGTGGCGCTGGCCGAGGCCGGCGTGATTCGCTTGGAAGACGTGATCCCACCCGAGGCCACCAGCCGTGTCCCGCGGCCGCGCTCGAAGGTGATGCAAGACGTGATCGACGAAGCCGAGGGCGTCGCGATCATGGCCGCGCTGCGCGAGGTTCAAGGCAACCGTGAGCGCGCCGCCGAGATGCTCGGCCTCAGCGCGACCACGCTCTGGCGCAAGATGAAGCGCCTGCGGCTGGAGCTGGACAAGCCGAGTTGACAGCGCTTGACTGCGCCTGACCGCGCCCGATGCCGCCTGGCGTCGAATCGGCGTGCACTGTCAGTGGAATTCCGGGCAGCTCACCTTGCACAGCTGCAATCCAACTTTGCACGGCTAGAATCCCAGGCTGCGCGGGCTGGCCTGTGCTGGCTGGCGGCAAGCACGCCCCGCCTACAGCCGCGCGCGGCGACGGCCATGATTTCAATGGGTTCCGGCGCATCAGCCCGCGCAGGGTGCCGATGCGTCAGCGGCGAGTCACACGGCACGAGCTTTGCTTCAGTCTTCCGCCGGAAGCCGGGCTCGTGCTGCCCCCCCTGTGCGGGCTCGGCTTCTTTTGACTTCAGCGGGAGGTCGGCGCTGTGGCTGCAAGCATCTTGGTCGTGGACGACGATGCGCAGCAACGCCGCAGCCTCAAGCTCGGACTGGAGCTCTCGGGCTTCCAGACCATGGAAGCCGCTGGCGGCGAGGAAGGACTGCGCTTGCTCGAAGACCACCCGGTCGATCTGGTCATCACCGATCTCATGATGCCAGGTGTCAACGGCCTGCACTTCGCGCGTCGCTTGCAACAGCGCTTCCCGAACCTGCCGGTGGTGCTCACCAGTGGTTATCACCTGGGCCGGCGGCAGATCGAGAAAGCCGGACTGCAGGTGCTCGCGTTCGTGCCCAAGCCCTACGACCTGGCCGAGCTTGCCAACTTCCTGCACGCCAAGCTGACGACGCGCCTGGCCGTTGGCTGAGCAGCCGCGCTTTGCCAGCAAGTGGGCGTGAGCCGGCGATTTCGGTGTAGGCTTCGCGCCGATCCGCATGAAGAGTGCAGCCGGGGTGTGCGTGCGACGCAAAGCCGATCCAGCGCGAGCCGATCGCGGAGGGCGATGGATGACCACACCTGTGGCAACCCTGTGCTGCGCGTTCTTGGTCTGCTGCGTGTTCGCGGCAACGGCGGCAGCCCAAGACACTGCAAAACCGGCAGCGCCGGGCAGCAGCGTGGCCTTGTGGCCTGGCGCTGATCCCACGGTCTACGACGCGAGCATCGCAGCCACGCTGAGCGCGGCGCTGCATCAACAGGGCTATCAGGTGCTGGTTCCAGCGCGAGCCAACCAGGAGCTCGAGCGGCTTGCGCCTGCGGCGTCATGCGCACCGCCAGCCCACTGCGACTACAACGCCATGTTGCATGTGCTGGCGGTCGACGCCCTGGTGATCTACGCGCTGCGCATGCAGGACGGACACGCGACCGAACTCTCGGTGCGCGTGGTGCGCAAGAATTCTCAGGGTTATGCGGCGCAGCCGGCGCTCGGCCAACAGGTGAAGCCGCTGGTGCAACGCGTGCTCGTACAAGCGCTCGCCGACGCTGACCGGCCAGCAACTGTCCATGTGAAGATCGCTTCCGAGCCCGCTGGCGCGCTCATTTCGGTGGATGGCGATGCCCCGGCCGCCGCGCCACGAGCGCTCGATTTGTCGCCGGGTCGGCACGAGCTGACCACGCGGCTGAGCGGATACGCCGCCAAAGTCGAGCAGCTCGACGTTCGGGGCGAGGGCGACCCAGGTGAAGTCGTCGTGCGCCTGTCGCCGGTGGCAGCGAGCGCGGGCGAGGCGGCAGCGTCAACTGGCAATGCATCGGACCCTGCGCAGCAGGCCGGCGCCGCAGCTCCGCCAGCCAGCACCGACCCCGACCCCAAGGCGCATGCTCGCGCTTCGGCGTGGAACTTCGTCCTCGGTGGTGTGTTGGCTGCCGGCGCCGTGGCGCTCGCGGCAAACGCCGTGTCGGCCGGCTTGCGTGAGGGCGACTGCACTGGCGCACGCGACCTGCAAGGGCGCTGCAGCGAACGCATCGAGACCGGGACGGTCTTCTGGTCGAGTGTGGCGCTCGGCGTGGCCAGCGCGGCTGGGGCCACGCTGATGTTTGCGGTGCAACCGATACACACCAGCACGGATGCTGCTTTGAGCGGTCTTCGCGTGCAGTGGCGCCGCAGCTTTTGAGCCACAACGCTCGGCAGCTGGGCGCGTCAGCTGGATGCGTCACGCTCACGCAACGCTCACGCAGAAACTGATGGCGCCTCGGCCGCGTGCATGCGAGAAACGCCGCGGGGAGGGCAGCGTTCCATGTCCACGCAACCGTGTTCGCCGCCGGCCGATGAGGTGCGCGACGGTCCCCTCGTGGCCGCTCACGAACGCCCCCCAAAGGAGTCAGCGATGCAATCTGTTTTCCAACTGGCCAGAACCAGCCGTGTCGTGACGCTCCTACTGGCGTCTGCCTTGCTCCCAGTGTTTGGTAGCGGTTGCACCAAGGTGCGCTGTCCTGGCGGCGCGTCCCAGCAGAACGGCGTTTGCAGCGGGATGGCTGCGGGCAGCGCGCACGGGCAGGACGGCGGTGGCAGCGAGGGTACCGACGCTGGGGACAGCTCGAACGCGAAGGATGCGGGCGATCTCCGTGGTCGCGCAGACGCCGCTAAGAACGCCGCCAAAGACGCCGCGCCCGTCGACCCTTGTTCGACGGCGACTTGCGACGCAGTGGCCACGTGCTCGGTCCAAAAAGGCCACGCAGTTTGTGCCTGCCCAGCTGGCTACACGGGCAACGGCAGCACTTGCAAGATCGACCCGTGCTACGCGGCGAGCGGTACGCCGGCAGTCTGCGGTGCGAACTCGATGTGCAGCGCGCATGCGGGCAGCCCGCGTGGCGTCCACTGCGCCTGCGCGCCGCACTACGGCGATTGCGACTCAGCGTCGGCCACGCCTGTTGACGGTTGCGAAACCGATCTGACGACCTCCGCCTTGCATTGCGGTGCCTGTGGCCGAGCTTGTGCAGGCGGGATCCAATGCGTGCAGGGAGCCTGCGCGCAAGTGGTTGCGCGCCTTGTTGCAAGTGACGAAAACACCTGCGCGATCATGTCCGGTGGGACTGCGTCCGAGGGCAGTGCAGCGCGCTGCTGGGGCATGAACAACTACCAACAGGGATCAACCACGTACCACTGGCATTTGCTGGGCGACGCGTCTTTCGACGACCTGGACGCCCTTTTGCCGCGTCCTCTACCGAACCTGCCGCTGGTCGACATCAGCAACGGCGGGTCCCACGCTTGCATGATCGTGCCGGGCGCCACGCAAAGCACCGTGCGCTGTTGGGGTGCGGATGGGGAGTGGTTGGGTACCGGGGGCGGCACTGCTGGCGGTCAGACGAAGTACGGCAGCGGGACGGTCTCGCTCCCTGGGGTCACCAAGGTGGCCGCCGGTGCCAGCATGAGCTGCGCGCTCGCGCTCGGGAAAGTGTACTGCTGGGGCGGAAATACTAACGGTACGCTCGGAGTGCCTGACACCGGCAGCACCACCATCTTCAGCACGTCGCCCCTACTGGTCAACGCCATCAACGATACCGTGGTGGACGTGCGCGCAGCCGTCAACATGGCATGCGCGCTCACCGCGATCTCGGGGGTGTACTGCTGGGGCTTCGGGGCGCTGAACGGAGATCAGGGCGCACAACAGATCAAGCTCGACACCGGCGCTGTGCCCACGGACACCGTGCAGCTCGCAATGGGCGGTGATTTCACCGACCCCTCCACTCCGAATCAGACGCTGGCCTGTGCGCTGCGCAGCACGGGCAGCGTCGCGTGCTGGGGGGGGCGCTGGGAGGCGGCCGGATCTCTGTTGTCGACCAGCATGCCAGGTGCCGCCGCGCACACCGTGCCTGGCACCCCGTCGGCCATCACGCAGATCGCGGTGGGTG